>JAIDTO010000070.1 GCA_029060625.1 Muribaculaceae bacterium
ATCCTGTAGACGCTGTAGACTGTGCAAAGGATAGATGGAGCGAGAACTACTACATTACATTCCTCACTGATGAACAAGCAGCAGGAGATCCGGATAACTATCCTACCTATATCGACTTCCTTGCCGACTACAAATCGGTGTTGACCACCTATGGGAAAGAAGGCAATATTGTAATGGAGAAAAAGATTCGCAATCTTGATCTACCGGGCGACCAGATGAACTCACCGATGATGCTCTGTAAGAATGTTAACGGCAAGCTCACTCTCACATACGCTCATTATGAGAAATCATTCTTTGAAGATCCATCAGGATTTGGAGGCAACGAAAATATTACTGCTGACAACAGGCTTATCTTAGAGGTCTATCAGATGAATGACTCTTATCCTCAGGAACTGGAGCTCATCAACACAACTACTATAGAGACTGTGCAAAACACACAAAACCCTGAAGTGTACTGCACATATTATGGCATCGGCAACCTGATGTGGGACAAGGATGTTGATTTCGGCAACTATTCCAATGATGGAAAACCAACATTCGTAATAAGTGTAGACGACTACCTCTATAGCGACGATGACCACCTCAACTCGAGCTATTATGTCTATGACGCTGACGGAAACCGCATCAAGACTATAGCGGAAAACACTTTCGACTTCGTCTACATGTCTGACTTAGCCGGTTTTGAACCACAGGCGATGTTCATACACACGGGCGATGACATGAATTTTGAGTTCGTCGACCTCTACAGCTGCAAGCAAGTGACCGAGGTGGATTTCGTCTATCGTGGATACAATCTCTCCACTTCCACCGACCGCGTTCCCTGCGGAGACAGCTATGTATATGCATCGGCACTAAGCACAGGCCTTCCCATCGACGACACTCATCTTGGTGCCCCGGTATGCTGGATCGACACCAACGGTGATTTCATTAGACTTGACGTCATACCTACTGGAGAAGGTGTTGAACTGGCTCAAATATACATGGTGAGCAATGGCCTTGGTCAGTATATATATAACACTGACACAGATTTCGAATACATGATGCTTGTGAAACGAAATGTGGCGGGGGCTTCAGCACTCCGAGAAGAGCTCCTCATTGCTTCGCCGGAAAAAGGTGTTCTCCATAGTTTCATCGGTCAAGAAGACAAGGGGGATATCCGTTCTATATTGTTAATGCCCGGCTCAAACCCTGAGCTTATCGTAATTTACATGGACGATATGTACAGATACACAGCTGATGCATATTCTCTCCCATTCAGCAAATTTGTTGGAGGAAGTGGCACAGCTGAAGACCCGTATCTGATAGCTTCCGTTGGAGACCTCCAGCAGATTAAATCAGCCCCGGGAGCATGCTATAAGATCGTTAGCGACATTGATTGCGGCGGAATTGAATTCTACCCGATCGATGAGTTCTCCGGAACACTTGACGGTGACGGACATACTTTAAGCAATCTCAAGATTGTGACACACGGATACAATAAGACCGGCTTATTCAGCTTTGCCGATCATGCTACCATCAAGAATCTCAACTTCTACAACGCTCATATGCTTCTAAATGGCGGATATGAAGCTGGTCTGATTGCAGCGACAGCCGGGAATTCCACTTTCGAAAACATCCATGTAAGACGCCTTGTCGCTACCGGTGACAGCTACAGCGGTGAATTCGGAGGCATTGTTGGCAAGATGTGGACTATGTCTTCAATAAGTGGCTGTGAAGTGTCCGGAGCTGACATCAACCTCCCCGCATGTCAATGTGCCGGAGGTATTACAGGCGACATCCGAACAGGATGCACCATCACTGCATGTGCATTCTCAGGCAATCTGACTGCCAATTCTACGCTTGGTGGTATTGTCGGAAGCACAACTACCGGCGACGAAGTCATCAGTTTCTGCCACGTTGACGCCAACCTTAAGGCTGAGAACACAATTGGTGGCATTGTAGGTTTCCTTGACCGTTCCAAAGTGAAGAGCAACTATGTGGAGGGCACAATAGAAGCCACAAAACCTTCGAAATGGAACAATGCTGTATCCATTGGGTGTATTGCCGGCGAACTTGAAGGTGACTGGCAGGGAAAAGCTGATGTCCCTGTTGTCAACAACCTTATCGGCGTAAGTGAATTCATTTATCCCGATCTTTCTTCGATTCAGGAGCAATATCCAAGGCAACTTGCTACAATTCACCGTGTAGTAGGACGCAGCAGCTACAATGCATACTTTGAGGAAGAGCCAAGCAAGATCGTCTATGAAAATGGCATCTACAATAACCTCATCATATCAGACATTCCTGTAATTGATAAGGATTTTGAGGAGATTTCACTTGAAGGCACCACTACCGATAAAAATGATATCGAGCAGGAAATGCTTCAAACTCAAATGGGCTTTGAATATGGCTCTTCTGTCGAAGCTCCATGGAATATCCAGTCATGGTATGCCTATGATCCAAGCCTTTATTATGAAAGCATGGTGTATATCCCTGCCTCTGAGATAATCGTGAATAAGGATGAAGTCTTCGATGTCAATATTGCTATCCTCTCGCGTGAGCAACTGACGGCTGAAGACATTATGGACTCATTTATGTGTGAGTTTGACGAACAGGTGCTTGAGATGACAGGAAACATGGCATATGACGGCAAGAACCTTAATATCGAATTCAAGGCTATTAAGGAAGGGGATGCAGACCTGACTGTAAGCATTCTCAGCGGAAAGGCTGGTTGCAAGGTGAAAGTAAATGATGGTAACTCTGTGAATGAGATCATCAGCGACTTTACCTTCCTTTCTTATACCAATGGCATTATTATCGCAGAAGGATGTGATATCGCTGTCATTGACATCAACGGCCGACTCGTGATGACCGGACATGGCAAGGTAAATACCGAATCACTCAGCAACGGCGTGTACGTAGCCACGTCTGTAAATTCTGAAGGAATAAGAAAGTCTCTTAAATTCGTAAAATAACATAACAATTGTAATAAGGGGGGCGTCAGATATATGTCTGACGCCTCTTTTATTGTCCTTTTTTTCCTTTTTATGGAAGTTTCCTTATAAAAATTATTTTTCATTTGTTGTAGCATTAAGGACTATTTCCTAAGCCGGCAATAAGCCGGCATGACAAGCGAAGATATCTTCGTCTACAGGCAAAACTGATTCCACGTAACAACAAACACACTATAATCATATGAAAAAGAATCTTACTAAAATCGCGGCATGTTCGCTGTTAATTTCAGGCATAGGAGTGGCCGCGACTTCATGCAAGGGAGACGGAGCCTCCCAGCAGCAACAGCCTGCTCCCACATTGGCAACCCTGAAAGTGACAGAATCTGATGCTGATCTCAACACCAATTATCCGGCAACCCTTCATGGAAAGAACGATGTGGAAATTCGTCCGCAGATCTCCGGATTCCTCACCAAGGTTCATGTGCAGGAAGGACAGAAAGTAGCAGCCGGCCAACTTCTCTTCACTATCGACCAGGTGCAACTCCAGGCAGCAGTAGACGCAGCCAAGGCCGCAGTGGCAGTAGCCCAAGCAAGCGTAAACACAGCGCAGACCAATGCCGACAACAACAAGATTCTCCTTGACAAAAATATTATCTCTGCTTCGGCCTACCAGACAAGCGTTGACCAGCTCAATGCTGCCAAGGCACAGCTCGGACAGGCACAGGCAAACCTCACATCAGCACAGAAGAATCTGTCATACACACTTGTCAAAGCCCCTGTAGCCGGTGTCGTCGGCACCATTGACAATAAAGAAGGTGCCCTCGTGTCTCCATCCACTCTTCTCACAATTCTTTCAGACAACGGCCAGATGGAGGCCTATTTCTCCATGACAGAAAAAGAGATTCTCGCTCTTACTGATAATGGCCGCAAGAATATGAAACAGGTGCTCGACTCGCTGCCCGGAGTGGAACTAAAACTTGCAAACGGAGAAATCTACAGCCAGCCCGGCCGCATCGTATCGATCTCCGGAGTGCTGGATCCCTCCACAGGAAGCGCAACTGTAAAGGCGGCTTTCCCGAACCCTGATGGCATGCTTAGAAGCGGCAACACTGGTCAGGTGCTTCTGCCTCAGATCAACCGCGGAGTCATCACTATCCCACAAAAAGCGACTTTCGAAATTCAGGATATGAAATTCGTGTATGTTGTGGGCGACAGCTCAAAGGTGCATCAGTCTCCTATCATCATTGATTCCAAAAACGATGGCGTCAACTATATAGTGACAAAGGGTCTTAAGCCTGGCGACGTGATTGTAATAGAAGGTGTCGGCTCTACTGTGAAAGACGGCATGGTCATCTCTCCCAAGAACTAATCGGACGACTATAGCAGATTAACAAAATGAAACTTGACAGATTTATTAATAAACCGGTGCTTTCGACGGTGATATCTATCTTCATCGTCATCTTCGGTATCCTTGGCCTTACCAGCCTTGCGATAGAGCAGTATCCGGATATTGCACCACCGACCATTTCGGTGAGTACTACCTACACAGGAGCTTCGGCACAGGCCGTGCTCAACTCAGTGATTGCCCCACTTGAGGAACAAATAAACGGAGCCGAAAATATGGACTATATGGTATCATCGGCTTCCAACAACGGTTCAGCTACCATTCAGGTCTACTTCAAGCAGGGAATGGATCCGGACATGGCAGCCGTAGACGTACAGAACCGTGTGGCCAAGGCAGCAGCATTCCTTCCTGCTGAAGTGAACCAAGTTGGTGTCATCACCCAGAAGCGCCAGAGCTCAATGCTTATGGTAATGTCGCTCTTTGATGAGACCGACACTTATACAAGCCAGTTTATCGACAACTATATGTCAATAAACATCAT
>JAIDTO010000071.1 GCA_029060625.1 Muribaculaceae bacterium
GATTTTAAGCATTCTTCAAGAATTCCTTTTTCTCGCTCTCTTCCTATGATTGTTTTGTTTGTATCCATGCCGCAAAGATACTTATTATTTGCGAATTGGCAAAATTTATGGGGTTATAATTGCGCGGAATGTGGATAATTTTAATCGATTCCGCGTAATTATAAATTATGTCTCACTATCAATATTGGTGCTCTAAGTTAAGAATGATAAGTTAGAAATAATTAATGATGAATTAAGATTGGAGTTAGGGTGCTGTATGGTGTGTTGGGGTGCGCTTTGTTTGATGGAGGAGATGGTCGTTTCACCTTCGACAAACTTGCTGCGCGGTGGGTGGAGTGGATAGCGATGGAGAATGAGAACGCAAGACCCTTGGTCTTGCCACTGAACCGAAAACACTGATCTGGGTATAGGTATAATGAAGAATAAATTGACCATTTTCGTGACATCACGAAAATGGTCCGGAAATTGAACACGTATGGGGCTTTGGTGGTCTGCTGGGTGAGGTCGCTTTGTAAGGCGGGTAGCGGCTTACTGAAATTTGTAATGGCTTTCGCCTGCCGCTCATATAAGTCTGTACTGAGAAAATTCAGCAGCATATCCCGTCCCCAGCTATTTTCGATGACCTTTCGGACAAAGAAAAGAGCCTTCTTGGTATCGCCTTTGCTCTTGTCAATAATGGTTTTTTGATGAAACCATGGGATTGAGCATATCTCTTTCAGTAAATCATCCGCAACGTGCGGACGATTCTGCTGTTTGAAATCGTCTACACCCTGTGGATGATTTACAACTTTGCGGGAGCGGGCTAAGGGTTTTGACAGATGCTATTGTTTTAGATATTTTGAGATCTGAAGATGAAAGGCTTCCGGAGAGTTGGCGCAACGGAACTTTTCGCATTTGTCGATGTATATGATTCCATCATCACTTATGGATTCATCCGGTATGAGATAGAAAGTTTCAGGATTGGAGGGATGCCCTCCCAGACCGAGAGCTATGAAGAGTTTGTGGTTGGCATTTTCAGATATCATTTGCCGATACCGATCCAATTGACTGTTTATGTCGAGCATGTCGTCATGAAGGGAAGAACGGTATTTACATTCGATATAAAACTCCACATTTCCATCTTTCGACCGATGGCGAAGACATAGATCCGGCATAAGGTTGTCAATTGGATATAATTCTCCGGCAGCCTTGTCGCTACGCCATGATAATAGTGTGAAGCAGGATCTGTCGGAACATAAGGATACGATAAATTCTTCAAATCTTCGACCCTTCCATTTTGATGAGGAGATCAGTTCGACCTCTGGTATTTCTACATCTTTTGCGGCAGCGTGTGCCATTCTATAAAGAGACTTAGGATCGAGTTCGTATTTATTGGCAAATTCTTTGAGAAGCTTCCTTTCATTGGAAGATACGACCCCATCTTTCGCCGCCATTCTAGCGAGCCATCTGGCAGCTTCTTGTATAGATATTGTTGGCTCGTCGTCTTCTTTCATTATAAAAGTTGAATTATTTTATAGTAATTTACGGAGTTCTTCGACATCGGGGAGAGCCTCCCGTAATTTTTCAGGCATGTCCTCACTGAGTCTATAAGTGGCTACGCCCATAGGCTTGGCATAATCCTGTATCACATACTCTACGAAGTCCTTGTTGGCGGTTTTGCATAGCACGATACCGATAGAAGGATTTTCGTGAGGTTTTTTCACTTTGTCATCCAGAATGCGAAGATAAGTCATAAGTTGAGCAAGATAACCGGGTTTGAAATCTTTCTAAATCGTCAGCCATGGCTGACGATTTAACCGGCAGAAGAGAGTCGGTGTCAATTTCGTCAGCCACGGCTGACGATTTAGATAATTTAGGCTCGATAATTGGTGACCATTCCTCATAGAATATTCTCATATATTTGAGATTGGTCTGAGAAAAACCTTTCAGACCCGGCATTTCCTTGCGAAGTCGCTCTGAGATTGTCTTAATTGCTCCAGTTCCCCAAAAGCCATCTCGAGAGTTTGCTGAAATGTATCTGCCTATACCGTAATATAGAGAAAGCATCTCACGGTTTACCAACTTCGCTGCCTGGTATTGGCTGCGAAGGATTGCGTCTTTTATTGTTTGGACAGCGATGTGATAATCTGGTGCTATATGCTGAATAAGTGTTTCCTTTGCCATGATAATGCAAATTTACTGAAAATCTTTGTTATATGCAAGCGTGGGATTGCAAAAACGTGCTATCCTCCGGGGTAGATGGGAGAGGATGAGACATTCCTCTGAGCCAAAAGCTCAGGGTTAACAAGATTATTGCCCTCCAGGCAATGAGAGAGCATGGTATATGTGGGGGTGAACTTTCCTTGGGTGAGAGTGTTTTAACGTTGGAAATCATAAAAATATTAGTTGCTATGAAAAAGACACTTCTTACATTAATAGCTCTGGTCAGTATGGCTTTCGGGGCTTCGGCTATGAGCCTAAAGGATGCCTATAAGGCACTTTCAAATATCCCGAACGTATCAGTTGCAAATCCGGATTATAATCTGCCGATGGATATATCAGCGATGCCGGATTATGGCTTTATTCTCAATGAGGGCAATCTCGCTACTGCCTACAATCTCAATGCCGCTCAGATAAAGGAAACTGGTGATGCCGCATACACGATTCTTAATCAGGTTCCGATGGTACGTATGATTAATGGTGCTAATAACAACGATGTTGCAGCATTCGTATATGCTGAGCCGACCGGTGAGAACAGCAATGATGTGCTGATTGTCGCCATGAGCGGGTATCGCGGATCAGCAGTATTCATGTATGTGCCGAATGTTCCGGATGCTACCTGTACGGCTCTTCAGTTTGCGCCTGTCGAGATGGAAGGAAGCTTTCTCTCACTGAAGGCGAAGCTGCAGGGAAACGATGAATTCAACATCATATTGAATAAGGCTCGATAAATAAGTCATTATTAAAATATTTTGATGCCGGATTGTCAGCGAGGGCTGATGGTCCGGCGTCTTATTTTATGTATAGATAGGATTTTCGAAAAAGTTACCATCAGACTTTGGGTGGAGGCTGGGAAGCCTCCGTTCCATAAATCAAGTCAGCACGGGCGGAGGGCGGGTATTGGAAAATATTTGGTTGGCACGGGGAAATTTGGTAATTTTGCAGTATGGAGAAGGAGTTTAAATTGATGGTGGCGCCGTTGCAGGGGTTGACAGAGGCGGCTTGGAGGAGTGAGCATTTCCGGCTTTTCGGTGAAGGACAGGGGGATGTGGAGTATTTCACGCCTTTTATCCGTGTGGAGAAGGGTGAGGTGAGGGCTCGTGATCTTCGTGACTTCACTTCTGAGCTTAATAGGGGGATGAGGCTTACTCCTCAGATAATCTTCAGGGATGCGGAGGAGTGGAGGATGCTTGTCGATAAGCTTGCAGAAGCAGGCGCCAAACGGATTGATATGAATATGGGGTGCCCATTCCCGCCACAGGTGAGGAAGGGTCGGGGAGCGGGTTTGCTTGCGCAGCCTGAGATAATAACTGAGATT
Source organism: Muribaculaceae bacterium (assembly GCA_029060625.1). GTDB lineage: Bacteria > Bacteroidota > Bacteroidia > Bacteroidales > Muribaculaceae > Lepagella. The sequence continues at coordinate 3,518 of JAIDTO010000071.1, forward strand.
GCAGAGTTGACTGAGCAATATGCCGATTCTATTGAGTTTTCAGTTAAGATGCGGCTTGGAGTGAAGGAGGCTAATGAAGCGTTGGGATTAGTGGATGTCTTGAATTCCATGCCATTGAGACACGTTGCTATTCATCCTCGCACTGCTTCCCAGCAGTATAAGGGTAAACTTTTGCTTGATGAGATGAATGCATTTGCCTCTAAGTTGAGGCATCCGGTGATTTATAACGGGGAGGTTTCAATTCCAGATGAAATCGCAGGGCTTTCGGCGGCATATGCAGGAGTGATGGTAGGGAGGGGGCTTCTGTCGAGACCATCGCTGTTTGCGGAGTATCGTGCCGGGTCGGAGCTGTCGGTAGAAGAGAGGGAACGGTGTTGGCTGGAGCTTATAAAGGGGACTGCTTCTGTGCTTGAGATGAGGCTGTGTGGGGCAGCACAGCTTAGGGATAAGATGAAGCCTTACTGGGAGTATGTGCCAGAGGGGATGGATAAGAGGTTTGTGAAGATGGGAAAAAAAGGAGCACATGGGTGTGTGCTCCTTGGATTTATGTGATGTGTTGATAATTTCTCAGCTGTGGAGGATTTGGTTGACTCGGGCTTGAACGAGGTCGTAGTCGGCTCCAAGTTTTTGGGCGCGACCGGGGTTGTTGCCGTAGTCGCCGTGGATAACTTCAAGGGCTTCCTTTTCGATACGGTCCATGTCTGCTTTCGACATTGATGCTGCCGGGTTAGCCTGAGGCTTTGCTGCTGATGCCTTGGCAGCCAGTTTTGCAGGAGAGGCAGCGACTTTGGCTGAAGCATTGGCCGGATTGGAAGGTTCGAGACCAATAACGGTTATTGATTTGAGGATTACCGGTTTGGAGTTGAATAAGGACTGTGAGGAGGTATAGTTGGTATATGCGGCTGCACTTGATGCCGAGCCTGGAGAGGAGATGTATGCCTGTTGCATAGCTGTGCGTGCCTGATGTGGCTTGTCGGGAGAGGGAGTCGGGCTAAGGTCGAAGGCAGCCGCGATCACTACTGCAAGCGCGAATAAGCCAACGATACCTGCAAGCCATGCGGCTCCCTTCATTGCCCGGTCACCAAGGCGCTCGCCCTCGGTTTCTGGTCCGTTGTCAAACATTTCAGCCTGAAGATTGGTGTTGAAGTCTTGTTCGTAAAATTCCTTGTCCGTTGGCAAAGGGTTGCCGGAGGATGGGTTGTCGTTTAGTGTTTTCATAGTAGTGTGTGTTAAGGTGAATAAAGATTGGGTTTTTGTTGAAGGAGTCTTGAAGGATCCTTAGATGTGAATGAAACGATGGAGTGGGGGTAAAAGTTTATGCTTTAGGAGTTAAGAAAGATTAATTTTTTTCGCGCTTCCGCGCTCACACAATGTTAGTGCGGCCGGTAGGCTCGATCCGGATGTATAAAAAAGGCAGGAGAAAAAAAAAGGACGCACGAGCCGTGCGTCCCTACAAGTCGGGGGGATATTTAGTTGATGAAGTTGGCGAGGCGGGTGAAGAAGGAGGGGTCTTCGCCGGTGGTAAGGTCTACGAGCTTACCTTCGGGGTTGATGATTGCCTTTGTCGGGAAACCGGTGATGCCGTAGGCTTCGTAGAGGGCACGGTCGTTGCCGTTGTAGACGTTGAGCCAGGGGATCTCGTGCTTCTTGACGCCTTCGCGCCAGTCTTCTTCCGATTCGTTGCAGTCTATGCCAATCACGACGATCTTGTCGCCATATTTTTGATATGCTTCCTTCAGTGCAGGGAATCCCTTGATGCACCAACCGCACCAGCTTCCCCAGAAGTCGAGTACAACCCACTTGCCACGGAAGTCGGAAAGACTTACCATCTTGCCGTTGAGGTCGGGAAGTGTGAAACCGGGAGCCTCTATCTTGCCGGATGCCACTTCAGCCTGGCGAGCTTCCTCAGCTTCCCGCTCTTTGACCATCTCTTCCACTTGGGTGTTGTAGAGTTCTGCAAATGGCATAAGAATTGATTTCTTTGCTTCCGGAGTCAAGTTGGCGTAGATGGCCTTAAAGTCATCGCCGCTCAAATCTTGAATCACATAAGGGATTGCCGGACTTTTGGGATTGTCGGCTACAAATTTCTTGATTGTATTGTCGTAGCGGTCTCTTATTTCCTTAACCTGCTCTTCGGTGACATCAGGATTTTTAGTCACGAGATCCATGTATTCCTGTTGGATAGCTTGAGTCTGGGATGTGATGGCCATGATGTCTTCCATAAGTTTTGTCCCTTTCACGTCATAGTCAAGAGGATCAAAACTAACTATCTTTACATCCAGCGATTCATCCGGGGTGGCATAAAATTCGGGCTGCATTCTTGCCATCACAGGAGGCTCTATGCTGTATCTTGCAGCTCCTGCCTTGTCGAGATGGAGAGTAGCCACGCCATTCTTTACGTCGAGAGTGTCGTAAATCACTTTTAGGTCTTCAGCTTGCTTGGCGTTGAAGATGTTGTCAATGGTCATGTGGCTGACCACAATGGTCTTTTCGGCGCAGTCGGCGGGAAGCTGAATAGTCACGGTTCCCTTGTCGCCGGAGCAGGATGCCAGAAATAGGCCGGTCGCTGCAAATAGGATAAGTCTTTTCATTTAGTTGTATTATTGGAGTTTTTATATTAAGAGTTTAACAATAAAAGAGTAGGATAAGTTTAAAAAGGAAGCACCCGGGAATGGGTTTTCCCGAGTGCTTCTGTATTATTTAGGTTAAACTCTAATTTTTGAGAATAAAACAGGATTATTCACCTTTGAGTGCCTTGATTTCATCTTCAAGCTCAGCTATCGTCTTCATAAGCTCAGTAATCTTAGCATTAAACTCTTCTTCCATAGCTGCCATTCTTTCGCTCATGCCATTGATGAGGCTGTCAGGATCAGTTGGATCTGCAATCATCTGAACAGAGCTTTCGAGCTGCTCTACTTTCTCAGCAAGACCACTGATCTGAGCGATGTCTGCACCGAAGCTATTAAGCGTTGACTTTATTTCTTCGTTTTCCTTAACGAGACCTTCTATTTCAGGAACGACATCTGCATCAAGTGTATCTACCTGCTTTTGCATCTTGTCGAGGCGTTCTTCATTCATAGAAGCGAAAGAGTCAACCTGATCAGTGAGAGCTCCAATAGCCTTGTCATTGGCGTCGATATTACCCTGCATCTTGTCGAGGCGTTCTTCATTCATAGAAGCGAAAGAGTCAACCTGATCAGTGAGAGCTCCAATAGCCTTGTCATTGGCGTCGATATTACCCTGCATCTTGTCGAGGCGTTCTTCATTCATAGAAGCGAAAGAGTCAACCTGATCAGTGAGAGCTCCAATAGCCTTGTCATTGGCGTCGATATTACCCTGCATCTTGTCGAGGCGTTCTTCATTCATAGAAGCGAA
>JAIDTO010000072.1 GCA_029060625.1 Muribaculaceae bacterium
TCAGCAATATTCGCAGCCGCACTGCTCACTTTTGGCGCCACTTCCTGCGACTCCTACCTCGACAAGGAGGTAGACCTTACCCTGCAGTCAGAAATGGTCTTCGGCGACTATGACATGACACGCGGTGCGCTTGCAAAGCTTTACGAATATCTCCCTGATGCATTCCAGGGCTACAGCGACACTCAATTTCGCCTTAGCCAGGACTGTATGACAGATAATGCCATTGACTTCTGGGGCGTAGCGCGCTACCATTCAATCATGGACGACGCATATGACGCAACCAACCACTGGTTTTCATCACATTATTGGAGCAATGACTATAGAGGTATACGTGCCTGCAACCAGTTTATCGCCAATGCAAAGGAAAGCGTAGTCGGCAATGCCGAGAAAAAAGGTGACGACAACAGGCTCTACGACCGCTGGATAGCAGAGGCACGTGTGATCCGCGCATTGTTGCACTTCGAACTCATCGGCTATTTCGGAGACATTCCAATCGTGGCAGATGATGAAAACGGCAATCCTATCATTCTCTCGCCGGGCATGACCATTCCTGAGCGCACACCGGCAGCAGAAGCCCTTCAATGGGTGGCAGACGAAATGGACAAGTACAAAGACAACCTTCCATTCCGCTACCAAAACGAAGACGAGAACTGGGGTCGTGTGAATGGAGCTGCTGCATACGCGCTTAAATCTCGCGCATTGCTTTACAAGGCTTCTCCACTTCATAACCCTTCGGGCGACAAATCACTTTGGACTGCAGCCGCAAAGGCAGCCACCGACTTCCTGACGAAGAACTCCACATGCAGCAACCCATATCGCCTGCACACCTCACCATCTAACGATCCTGAAGAGAACTACTATGCTATCTTCACATCAAACCCTGTGATGAGCAACGAGTATATCCTCAGCCGCTCAGTATGGACAACACTCAACCTCGTTTACTTCAACGCTCCATGCGGTTTCTCAGGCGCAATCTCCAACACAGGCTATTGCAATCCTACCCAAAACCTCGTGGATGCATACGAGACAAAGAACGGATTGCCTATTGATCAGGATCCAAGCTATGATCCACAGAATCCCTACGCAAACCGTGACCCACGTTTGGCACAGACCATCTTCTATCATGACATGGTATGGGGCGACGGCGACGAAGCGCGTCCTCTCGATATGAACCACGTCAGCGACGAAGAAGGTCAGGGTGTGGATTATGCACGAGGCAATGGCGGCACCTGTACCGGATATTACTGTAAGAAATATGTGCACAATATCCGTTACGACGGCACAATCGGAAATCAGCGCGTAGCATGTCCGATCTTCCGCTTCGGAGAAATCCTGCTTAATGCTGCTGAAGCTCTCAACGAGGCAGGCCAGACATCAGAAGCTATCCAATATATCGACCAGCTTCGTGCCCGTGTCGGAATGCCAAGCTATGCAGGCAAGAACCAGGAGCAGCTCCGCGAGCGCATACAGAACGAACGCCGCATCGAGCTTTGCTTCGAAGACCATCGCTTCTATGACTGCCGCCGTTGGAAACTATTTGAGGGACAGACTTTAGACTCAGAAAAGAATCTTCCCTACTACAAGCAGCTCTACCATCTGTATGGCGTGACAATCCACAAGAGCGGATCTACAAAGTATGTGTATGGCGAATCAGAGAAATATTCAAGACAGACCTTTACTGCTCCCAAGAACTATTTCTTCCCAATTCCCTTCACAGAGATACAGCGCATCGGATTGACCCAGACACCTGGTTGGGAACTCTAAAGTTTCTTCTAACGAATCAATATGACACAAAAATCTAAATTATTTCAATTAGTGATCGCAGGCGCCTTGATAATGGGCGCCTGTGGTGAAAAATCACCCTACATCCCAGATGAACCCATCGTGCCGGTGACTCCACCAACTCCCGACGATCCGACACCTCCTCAGGAGGAGCCGCCTACAGAGGGACCCACAAATGCAGACCTTGAAGCCTGGAGTGCTCCAACTTATGCAGATTACTACCGGAATATCGCATCGTGGGACCAGAGACATAACTGGAACCTTGCCAATGTTCATGACCCATCAGTAGTGAAAGGACCAGACGGATACTACTACATGTATCAGACCGATGCATCCTTTGGAAACGCCCACGACGGACACGGACATTTCCACTGCAGGAGGTCGAAAGACCTTGTCAGGTGGGAATACCTCGGGGCTACAATGCCGTCGCTTCCTGACTGGGTAATCCCTAAACTCAACGAGATAAGGAAAGAGATGGGAGTGCCAGAAAAGAATCCGAACATCAATGAATTCGGTTATTGGGCACCTGTGGTCAGGAAGGTGAAAGATGGTCTTTACAGAATGTATTATTCTATTGTATGCCCCGGCTACATAGATGGAGAAAACACATGGGGAGAAAGAGCCTTCATAGGACTGATGGAGAATAGCGACCCTGCCAACAATGACGGATGGGTAGACAAGGGCTATGTGATTACAAATGCTTCCGACAAAGGACTAAACTTCAAAGTAAAGCCAAACGACTGGGGCAACTGCTATTACCGCTACAATGCCATAGACCCGACATACATCATCAACCAAGAGGGAGAGCACTGGCTCATCTATGGCTCATGGCATTCAGGATTCGCAGCCCTTCAGGTGGACCCGGAAACAGGCAAGCCCTCCATTGACACCAAACCCTGGGGCACCCTCGCAGAGATCGCCCAATACGGCACTCGCATCTACACAAGAGAGAACAATAACCGCTGGCAAGGTTCGGAAGGACCTGAAATCATCTATCGCGACGGTTACTATTATCTCTTTATGGCATATGACGGACTTGACGTGCCATACAACACTCGAGTGGTGAGATCAACCAACGTTGACGGTCCTTATATCGGGCAGGATGGTAGAAATGTCAGCAACGGAGGAGACGCTTATCCTATCGTGACACATCCCTACAAGTTTAAGGGACATACCGGATGGGTAGGCATATCACACTGCGGAGTATTCGATGACGGAGAAGGCAACTGGTATTTCACCAGCCAGGGACGCCTCCCGGCGAATGTCAACGGAGACCAGTATTCCAATGCCATCATGATGGGCCATGTCAGAGCCATCCGCTGGACCAAAGACGGCTGGCCACTCGTGATGCCGGAACGCTACGCGGCTGTGCCGAAAGTGCCTATTTCAGAAGAAGAGCTGATAGGACAATGGGAACACATCGATTTGAGCTACAGCTATGCTAAGATGAAGGAATCCACAATGATGACACTGGAGGCAGACCATACCGTCAGCAATGGAGCCATGAAAGGGAAAACATGGAGCTATGATGCCAATGAATCAGTGCTGACCATCGGCGACATAGACCTTTATCTGGCAAGAGAATGCGACTGGGAGGCATCTCCAAGAACGCATACCATAGTCTATGCAGGGCTTGGCAACCGGACCACTTATTGGGGTAAAAAAGCAAAATAGCTGGGAATCCGACATAAACGGATAGAAAAAACGCTGAAAATTAGGAAAAACAGATAATTTATATTATCTTTGCATCCTGAACGCAGAAAGGGCATTGGGCAGCTTTGCGGCTCAATGCCTTTTTTGCCTACAAGCGACAAAGAAAACGAAAAACAAGAAAGAAATTTAGCAAGAATGAAACCACAGCCAATCAAGAAAACCATTGAGCTGGGCGACGGCCGCACTATTACGATAGAAACCGGCAAGCTCGCCAAACAGGC
>JAIDTO010000073.1 GCA_029060625.1 Muribaculaceae bacterium
AGACGGACCATAATCCCTGCAGGCCTGGACCATCCTTCCCAGTCTCTTGCAATGTAGTAAGTGCCGATTCTTCCGTCGCCTTTGTTGTATGGCACATCAGCGGTTACTCCGGCGGCGGTTATGGCGTAAGGTCTCCATGGCATTGAAGTATACACTTCCTTGCCAATGGCAGTAGAGTCAGGGAAAAGGGCTTTTGCTACGCACTGGCTGATAATGTAGGTGCTTTCACTCATTTCCGGCTCCTGGAATGCATTGCCGTTTACATCCTTTATTCCGAATGTGGAGAAGAAATCCGTATTAGGAATAAATTCTATACATGTCATGCTGAAGCTGAGGTCTTCTATTCCCTTTTCCATATAAGTAGAATCGGCTTGGTGTCCGTTTGAAGACCTTCCATTCATTTCAAATGACTGGTAGAATGAGAATGTGGCTTTTTCCACTCCCGGGCGCTGTCTGATCATGCGAAGAAGATTTTCATACGGCTGTCTTTTTTCCATATTTTCAGCCGATTTATCGTATTCCGTAGATGAGGAAGATAAAAAGCCGAACGTCAGCATCACGAGTCGGTCGTAGTCGTATCCTGCAGGAATCAGTGCCGTTGTAGTGTTTACTGCCACCGGCTCGATGATAATCCATCCTATTATGGTGACTATCATAATCTCGATGAAAAGCGCGATCGAGCGTGTCTTCCTTCCGAAGATTGATTTTAATATCTGTGTCATGGCTAATTTCATCGTTTTGTGTTGATAGATTCTGTTATCTGGGTATGGAGGGCGCGTCGTGCCGGAATCCATGCCGATATTAGGTTGAGGACAACACATATGCACAAGGCAAATGCGAATAGAAGAGGTGCGAATGCCGATTCTCCGGTGATGAATGACGCGTCATTGCCAAACCGGAAGCCTTGCTCATATGCAAGCGGGGTGAGCTGCAGGAGGAAATTTCCTGCGAAGACTGAGATCAGCCACGCAGCGATCAGTCCTAATATTCCGCCGAGAAGTGTCAGGACAAGATTTTCAGACAATATCATACCCATGAGTTTTCGTCGGTTTGCCCCGAAGCAGCGGCGCACTCCCAATTCGGATGCCATCCGGTCCATTCTTGCTCCTATAAGTCCGCTGATGTTAAGGGCAGGAATCACAAGCACAACGAGAAGCGCAATGAGAAACGGCTTCCACATTTGCAGTAGAGACGGGGCCTCTTTTATCTTAAATTGCTCATCGTCGTTTCCATCCCAAGACCATTCAAGTTGGGTGTCGGTCAGCACATGCTCAGCATGCGACATTACCCCCGGCAGATAGAAAGTTTCAGAAGTTGTGTCCATTGCATTTATGCGGCGGCAAATGTCGCGCAACTCGTCACGCAGGGCTTCTTCTTTGCCCGGCTTCACCTTAATGGCAGCCCTGAGGCCTCCAAAATATCTACGTAGGTTTTCCTGTTGCATGATACTGGAGTCCATCACCAAGCTATAGGGAAGGAATATTTCCCCGTAGGAATCTACGTTGAGGGCACTTCCTTCACGGAAGACACCACGGATGCGGTAGTTGACATGATCAATTGATATGTCTTTCCCTATTGCCTCCTCTGAAGATCCAAAGAGCCTTTTTGCAATCCCTTCAGTGATGACTGCAACCGACAACTCGGAGTCGAAATCTTCTTGAGAGAATGGCTTTCCTTCCTTGAAAATATATTTATAGAATTTAAAGAATGATGGTTCTACATAGCGGACCTCTGCATGGAACTCAGGGCCGTGTCCATCTGTCTGAATCATGGGATACCCTCCTCCGAGGCTACCCATAGCCGTCATATAATCAGCCGACTTTAGCTTATCGCGCATGAATTCCTCAATTAAAATTGGTCCGACATTGCTGCTTGATCTATTGTATCCATCTATTAGCACTACAGTCTCCACATAGACTGTGGAATCGCGGTCGTATTCCGGATAGACGGGACCGAGCTGGCTATAGAGGAGCATGCCGTAGATGATTGTGAAGGCTATCGTGAAGGCCACGCCCGCCATGTAGAGGAGGGAGAATCCTGGGGTCTTCAGGGCTTCTTTTATTGTCTTTTTTATTAATTTCATTTTTTATCAGTTGAATCATGATGTATCATGATATATCATGGTTTATCATGTTTAATCATGGGTTGGTTACAATTATCAATTTCGGACGCGGAGGGAGGATGAGTCCTTGAAGCGGGACATGTCGGAGAGGACTACGCGGTCGCCGGGACGGATGCCGCTTTGGACTTCTACGAATTCGTAGTTGGAGTTGCCGAGCTTCACTTCGTGCTTCTCGAGTTTCTTGCCGTCTTCGCTCAGGAAGAATAGGCTGTAGGTGCCGGGACCGGTGTAGAAGGATCCGTTGGGGATGCGGACGGCATCGTCTACTACGTCGCAGGCTACATAAATGTCGGTCTTGAGTCCGGAGCGTAGGCGAGGGTGGGCATCGTCTTCAAGGCGTACGGTAAACTTGATGACCCCGTTCTGCGACTGAGGCGTTAGATTGGATACCACTCCTTTGAGCCGTTCCTTGCCGATCCTCACTATTGCCTGGCTTCCTACTCCGACCTTGCTGGCATAGCTGTCGGAGATTTCTCCGTCTACCCGGAAGTGTCCGAGGTCGGCGATGACTGCTATCTTCTGTCCTTCGGAGACCTTTTCTCCGATCTGGTCGTTGATGAAAGTCAGGGTCGCGTCGCGAGGTGAGGAGACGCGGGCGTCGCTGAGAGTGCGGCTTTTCTCATCGAGGTTGCGGCGTGCGATATCAATATCGAGGTGCTTGACATTTTCAGAAGCTTGGGCTACGCGCTTCTCGTTGGCGAGCTGCTGCTTCATCTGCTCGAGTTCGAGGCGCCCGGTGCTTACAGCGAGTTCTGCCTGGCGTACGCGGTCGCCGGTACCGGAGCCGATGCTGTCGAGGTATCTCTCATTGCGGAGTTCAGCCTCAAGACGGCTTAGGGTCATTTCTTTCACCTTCACTTGCATTGCAAGGTCGGTGAGGCGTGTATCGGAGTTTACGCGCTGCTGGTCGAGCTCATGGTTTTTCATCGCGATCTGGTCGCTGAGCTGGTTTACCTCGTTTTCAGTGCTCTGGAGGTCGAGACGTAGGAGGGGAGTGCCTGCCTTCACTGAGTCGCCGGCACGGCAGTAGATCTCCACGATGCGGCTGTTGATGGGGGAGGTGATGATTTCCTCGAATGCGGCGGCTACAGTTCCGGTGCCTGTCACGGTCACATCGATGGTGCCGGTGTCGGCGGTGCCTACGGTCAGGTCTGAGGATGCAACTGATGTGCGCATCATAGATCCGAGACCTATAGCGCCGGCTATCACTACTGCAGCGATGCCTCCGATCTTCAGTATTTGGTTGCGTTTTGCCTTGCGGCGCTCTGAGTTGGGTATTTGTCTGTCCATTGTAGTTTGTTTTTTTAGGGGCTTTAGGGGCTTTAGGGGCTTTAGGGGCTT
>JAIDTO010000074.1 GCA_029060625.1 Muribaculaceae bacterium
AATGTCAGGTATTCATGTTCTATTTCCGGTGATTCGTGCAGAGATACATATATTAAGGAGGTCTTCCCCATACGGCGTGGAGAAATCAAGACAACATTCCGTTCGTTTCTTATGGAGGCAAGGAGTGCCTTTTCTTCATCTATGCGATCGCAAAAGTAGGGCCGACTGATTCGATGCCCAAGTATAAATGGATTGCGTGGTTCCTTCATGAAGTAAAATGTTTTAATGATTACATCGATGCAAATTTAATCAAAATTTCCTTATTATGCAAATTGCATTATGTAAAAAGCATAATGTAATTTGCATAATAGGTGGTATTCTTTCGAGGGGAAGGAGTGAGTCTTCTATGAAGCCCCATCCCCATCGAAAGCATTCCACCCTAGGTGGGAAAAAATGTGACGGCTGACGCATCGAAAGCGACATAACACTTCTTATTGGAATTTTTGCTTTAATATTTTTATTGAAAAACTAAGGAAATATTTGCAGGATTCGGATTTTATTCGTAATTTTGCATCGTGAAACCCACGCGATGTGGGGGCTTCATCGGGCGAATACCAGAGTGGCCAAATGGGGCAGACTGTAAATCTGCTGGTTAATACCTTCGGTGGTTCGAATCCATCTTCGCCCACTTTCAAATTCATTAGTTTTGCGGCATCCTTACGATGCCGCAAATTTTTTTTCTCCATGTGTAACTATCCGGATTATATCAGCGACTAATAAAACGAATCAATCATCAAGGAAATGACAATATCGATACCAAATAAAGAGGCTTCCCTTCTTGATCTTCTTAAAGAATGTGTCTTGAAGTTTGCTGCCACCTTCGGAATGCATTCCGAACGGCGAGACCTTGAACTTCGCTTCGCTGACTGTATCCGGATTAACGACGCCATGATACGCCGCATATGTCTTGGATACGCACATACTTCCCAAGATCTCGAAGACCTCTATCAGGATGTGCTGGTAAACATCTGGCGAGGATTGCCCTCATTCCGTTCTGACTCATCGATGCAAACCTGGGTCTACAGAATAGCTCTCAATACCTGTGTATCTACACTTCGCATACGCACCAAGCAGCCTCCGCAGACCACCCTCGATGAAGTGATCTCAGTACAAGACCAATCGCTTGAAAAGAAAGAGACAGTCAAGGAATTATATGAATGTATTGCCACCCTTGGCCCCATTGATAAGGCTATCGTCATGATGTGGCTCGATGAGTACTCTTATGAAGAGATTGCCGAAACCATCGGACTCAAGCGCAACAATGTGGCCATCCGACTGCATCGCGCCAAAGAAAAACTTAGGGATAAGATAGGATATTGAAAACTAAAGTTTAATTTCAGTTAGCGCGCGACTTTTATTAATCTTTTTATAATTAATATTTAATAATTAATCAAAATGGATAATTTAAGAAAAGACTGGCAAGATGCCAATATCGCCATCCGTCGTGAGTCTGACTCATACGCTGCAATAATCAACGGGAAGAGGAAAACAGCCCTTCAGAACCTTGCCGACCGATATAAGAGGTTTTCGATATTAGGAGTGTGCCTCATTATGCTGAGCTTGAGCTATTGCTTCAATCCCAATATCTTCCCGGGAGAGCTTAAATGGCGAATAATCATAAGTGTGGCTTTCGCCCTTTATGCCCTTACTGCCTCGGTGATGGATTGCTGGCTCTACAATGGAATCCGCAGCATCGACGTAGTCACAATGCCTGTGGCGGAAGTGATTCGTAAGGCAATGTTCTACAAGAAACGTCATATGCAGTTTATCGCAGTTCTTCTGCCCTTTGTGCTGGCCATTATCGGTGTGATTGCCTGGAAAGGTGACAATATTTATTTTCGCCTTGGTATCATCGTAGGGTTCATATCAGGAACTGCCATAGGTGTTTTTCAGCTCATGAACTTTCTCGCCGACTACCGCGCCATCACCTCCGAAGACTAAAAGGCAAAACTCATCAACAAGCCGGCGCTCGTCTCGCTCATTGTGGGCACGAGCGCCGCTTCATGTTTCTTCATATAAGGATGCGTGAAAATCATCGCGCTTGCTGCTCCTATCGCAGCGCCGGCTGCCACATCCCACCAATGATGCTTCTTGCCATAGACTCGCCCCCATGCCGTATAGGTAGAAAGAGCATATGCCGGAATACACCATTTCCATCCATATCGTCGCCCTATATAGGTGGCAGCCGCAAAAGTAACTGCTGAATGTCCCGATGGAAAAGAGTGAGTATTGCTGAGATCAGGCCTATTTTCCTTTATGGAATATTTCAGTATCAGCGTTGCTCCTGCTGTTGCTGCTGCAGTGAAGACTCCTTCCTTCAGTCCGGTCCAGTCTCTCTTAATCAGAGTCACTGCAAGTGCGGCTGTCGGCAATGCCACAGCTACCACATCGGTCGACGTCCGTATTCCCTTCTGCGCACCCGATGGAGTGAAATTTGTATCTTCAGCATATGTGCTGAATGGCATTATCATAGCGATAAACAGAATAATCGCAAGCAACTTTTCCTTGACTATGGAGATTCCTTTTTTGCTAAATATTAGTCTGTTTGTCAGTTTATGTGCAGTCATTTTGCAAATGTCGCTTTAATTTAGTAAATTTGCACTTGATTATTGCCTGAAGAGACTTATTTAAAGTCACTCCACTATATGTCTATATATTCATGAACGGAATTTTCGACCCTATAGTGTTCCGCACAGTCGAATATGTCATGATCGCACTTGCTGTCATGGTCTTTGCGGGACTTCGCTTCATAACGCCGGGCTACGGTATGTTCTACACCCCGAAATGGGGTCCGTCAGTTGGGAATCGCCTTGGATGGGTGATGATGGAGGCTCCTGTCTTCATATGCATGGCTATTTTATGGTCTTGTTCTGATCGTCGTTCCGAGACGGCTTTGATAGCTATGGCATCTCTTTTTATGCTTCATTATTTCCAGCGTTCTTTCATATTTCCCCTGCTGATCAAAGGAAAGAGCCGTATGCCGCTGTCGATTATCCTTATGGGATGCGTGTTCAATATAATAAATGCTTATTTGATAGGTGGATGGCTATTCTATGTGTCTCCAATTGACTCGTATCCTGATTCATGGCTTCTGACTCCCAAATTTATTATCGGGGCCCTTATTTTCTTTGCCGGCATGGCAATCAACCTGCAGTCTGATCATATAATACGCCATCTCCGCAAGCCCGGCGACCATCGCCACTACATTCCAAAAGGTGGTATGTTCCGCTATGTGACTTCTGCCAATTATTTTGGAGAATTCACTGAATGGGTGGGATATGCTGTGCTCACTTGGTCGCTTCCCGGGGTGATATTCGCACTTTGGACATTTGCCAATCTTGCGCCACGTGCCCGCTCGCTTCATGGCCGCTATGTCCAGGAGTTCGGCGATGAATTCAAAAGTCTCAACAGAAAATACATAATACCCTTCATATGGTGACCACCCACGACAGACTCTTTACTCCCGGGAAAATAGGTCCCGTTGAACTTCGCAACCGTTCCATCCGAAGCGCTGCTTTCGAAGGAATGGGCAAAGACAATAATCCTACTGATATGCTCCGCGACTATCATTGGAGTGTAGCCGAAGGTGGAGTGGGAATGACCACATTGGCTTATGCCGGCATCAACCGATCAGCGCTCTCTTTCGAGACCCAATTATGGCTTCGTCCTGAGATAGTGGGGTCTCTGCGTGAGATCACCGATGGTATCCACGACCGTGGAGCAAAGGCATCGATTCAGATTGGCCACTGCGGCAATATGACCCATATAAAGACCGCCGGCGGTATTCCTGTCGGAGCTTCCACCGGATTCAACCTGTATTCCCCAACTATTGTCAGGGGACTTAAGAAAGATGAACTTCAACAGATGGCACGCGACTTCGGCGATGCGGTACGCACTGCCCGCGATGCAGGCTTCGATTGCGTCGAGGTGCATGCGGGTCACGGCTATCTGATTTCACAGTTCTTGTCTCCTTACACCAACCATCGCCGCGATGAGTTTGGTGGCTCCCTCGATTCCCGTATGCGTTTCATGCGCATGTGTATGGAAGAAGTGATGAAAGCCGCCGCAAGCGATATGGGGGTATTGGTGAAGACTAATATGCGTGATGGCTTTAAGGGTGGACTCGAGATTGATGATTGTCTTAAGGTTGCCAAGGAGATTGAAAATCTTGGTGCCCATGCCATAGTGCTCAGCGGTGGATTTGTAAGCAAAGCCCCGATGTATGTGATGCGTGGTGAGATGCCTATCTATACTATGACTTACTATATGAAGCTGTGGTGGCTTAAATATGGAGTCCGTATGGTTGGAAAATACATGATTCCTAAAGAGCCCTTCAAGCCTCTTTATTTTCTCGATGATGCCAAGATGTTCAGAAGGGAACTTAAGTTGCCGCTCGTCTATGTTGGCGGTGTTGTCGATGGCGAGAGCATGGACAAGGCTCTTTCTGAAGGTTTCGAGTTCGTGCAGATGGGCAGGGCTCTCCTCCGCGAACCTGATTTTGTCAATCGTTTGGCGGCAGAGGCTACTCATCACTGCGGATGCGAGCATGTCAACTATTGCATTGCACGTATGTATAGCCGCGAGATGGCATGTCATTGCACTCTGGCCGATCTTCCACCGAAGATTCGTAAGGAAATAGAGCGCATAAAGAGTAGAAATTAATCAATTGATTTAATATAATGCATAAATGTGATTAATGCTTTATTGCTAAAGTTATTGAGGCTTGCAATTATGAATTATGCATTATGAATTATGCATTACGAATTGTGCATTGTGCATTATGAATCATGAATTAGCAGGAAAGTGGGCTGTGGTGACAGGTGCCGATGGAGGCATAGGCATAGAATTCTGCCGTGCCCTTGCGCGTCGTGGTTGTTCGCTTGTGATGGTGAGCGTGACGGTCGATCCTCTGCGCCATGCAGCTGTCTCTCTTGAAAATGAATTTGGGATCAAGGCTTTGCCATTTACTCTCGACCTCACTGATCCGCATGCTGAGTCAATGTTGGCCGCTTTCCTTGGCACGAAAAATATTGACCCTGATTTTGTCATAAATAATGCGGGCATATTCAGTTTCCGGGAACTTGCCGACACTTCAGACTCAAAGATCAAGTGCTTCATCGACCTCCATGTCCGTGCCACTACCATGTTGTCGCTTTTCTTTGCCCGTAGGTTTAAGAATCGCGGTAGCGGTAAGATTCTCAATATGTCATCAATGTCATGTTGGATGCCTATGCCCGGACTTGCCATGTATGCATCCACAAAGGCATACATACGCGTCTTTACTCGTGCACTCCACTACGAGCTTAAAGACTACGGAGCATCTGCCACTGTGGCTGCTCCCGGAGGAATAGCAACCTCTCTTTTCGGCTTGCCCGACAATCTGATGCGCCTTGCCGTCGGATTAGGCGTTGTGGCAAAGCCTGATCATTTCGCTGAAAAGGCATTGAAGGCAATGCTGAAAGGAAAGAAGCAATACATCAACGGCTTCCTCAACCGTCTTGCCATCTTCTTTGTAGGAATCACTCCAACATGGATCCGAATGCAAGTGAAGCGTCGCCTCCTCGACAAAGGAATTTGCAAATAAATTGGTAGGGACGTACGGCTCGTGCGTCCGCATTAAGGGGATGTGACATTTATGAAAAAAGATTCTCAATTCTCAATTCTCAATTTTCAAATATTTAAGGTCGCTCCTTGGATTGCCTTCTTGGCATCACTGATTGTCTATTGGCTTACGTCAGACCCCGGCGCCTCATATTGGGATTGCCCTGAATACTTGATTTCCGCTTTGCGTCTTGAGATAGGTCATCCTCCGGGCAATCCCGGATGGACACTTACTCATCGGTTTGTGTCATGTTTTTTCGCAGATCCTGCTATTCAGGTTCGTGTGGTCAATATGATGGCAGGCCTGTTCACATCTCTCGCTGTCATGATCCTGTGCTCCATATCCATTTCCTTGATGCGTTGGATATGGCCTGCCGGCTTGCAGAAAAAGTGGCGTTGCTGTGCCATCTCGGTGTCTTCGCTTGCCGGTTCCCTATGCTTTGCATGGTCAGATTCCCCATGGTATAGTGCTGTTGAGGCAGAGGTCTATGCCATGTCATTGTTTCTTTCAGCCCTCACTATATGGATGTCACTTAAATGGGCTTTTTCTTCCAGTCGAGGGGCACGCATAAGATGGCTTGTGGCTCTAATGTATGTCATTGGTTTTTCATTAGGGGTCCATCAGCTCAATCTTCTGGCTCTCCCTGCTATAGCCATGATTATGGCATCTCGTGGAAGCAGGCAAGGAAAGATAGGTTTTTCTCGTCTTTTATTTGCCTTTATTGTTGGATGTGTCGTGGTGGTGGCAATTTTGAAAGGTCTTATGCCGGGATCTGTGGCGTTGGCTGGATTGTTCGATCTAATGGCAGTCAATTCATTCGGGTTGCCGTATTGGTCAGGCGCAATAGCTTTTTGGTGCATTTCTCTTGCAGTTGTCGTTGTGGCAGCTCTTCTTTCCGGAAAGTGCCTCAGGAATGTCTCTTTGGCATTTTGGTGTGTGGCGGCTGTCATGCTGGGTTTTTCAGTCTATATTCTTATTCCTGTTCGTGCCTGGGCGAATCCTCCTGTAAACGAAGGTAATCCTTCTAATATCTTTAGCCTTGCCGATTATCTCGACCGCCGTCAGTATGGGGAGTCTCCATTGTTCTATGGCCGCACTCCGTATAGTCGTGTCATGCGTCAGGAACGCCTTTCTGTCAATGAAAATGGCGATACCTTGCGCGACTATTCCTGGAATGCCATGAAAGTCAAAGGTCGCGATATGCGTCCGATGGTTAAGGATGGCCATATTCCTGCCCGTTCGCGGTTCCTGACAGACGTAGACCGTCAGCTTAATGATAGGATTTCTTCAAGTGAATCCACCTCGGGATATGTAGTGGCGGGTATCCGAACTCTCCCTCGATTGACACCGGAGCTCAATATGTGGTTTCCGCGTATATTTGCATCATCTCCCGGTGACTTGGCTGCCTATCGCGACTGGACGGGAATGGATTCCGCCACTATGGTTCAGGTCCGTATTTCAGAGGCCTACGACTCATTGGGGCATGCCGTTCCGATGCGCGACGCTTATTCTGGTGAGCCTAAGGTTAGATACGCTATGCGTCCCACTTATTTCCAGTCGTTTGTATATATGTCAGGCTACCAGATAGGGTATATGTATTTGCGCTATCTGATGTGGAATTACTCCGGTAAGCAAAATGATGTCCCATCGACAGGCGAGATAGATCATGGCAATTTTATTACCGGCATTCCACCTGTCGACGACCTTATGCTTGGTTCTCAATC
This sequence comes from Muribaculaceae bacterium, assembly GCA_029060625.1. Taxonomy (GTDB): domain Bacteria; phylum Bacteroidota; class Bacteroidia; order Bacteroidales; family Muribaculaceae; genus Lepagella. Next base: position 7,327 of record JAIDTO010000074.1, read on the forward strand.
GCAGCTCCCGCCTGAGCTCGGATTTGAAAATGAAGGAAGAAACGTATACTGGTGCTTGCCATTCATATTGGGAGTGATAGGTTTGATCTGGCTATTCAATGGTTCTCGATCTTTATCTAAAGTAAGAATGCGCAGGACAGCCTGGGTATCCCTGGTTTTGTTCCTGCTGACTGGAATAGCCATTGTCTTCTATCTGAACCAGACACCCGGCGAACCCCGTGAGCGAGATTATTCGTTTATGGGAAGTTTCTGGGCTTTCGCCGTGTGGATTGCTTTCGGATCGCTGTTCCTTTTGCGCTCAATGAATAAAAAGTGGGCGAGGGGTGTGATGGTGGTCGCTTTATGTGCTCTTCCGCTTTGGATGCTTGCTGAAAACTATCGCGACCACGATCGCAGCTATCGCACGGCAACACTCGACTACGCATCAAATCTTCTCGAATCGCTCGAAGAGGATGCTATCCTTTTTGTAGATGGCGATAACTATATCTTTCCCCTTTGGTTCGCGCAGGAGGTAATGGGTGTCAGGCGTGATGTCACAGTGATATGCAACGCTTATCTTGGCAGCGATTGGTATGTTCGCCAGCTTATGATTCCTCGCTATGGCTACGATGGAGTAAGGATGATGGCAACGGAAGGCGACATTGCTCTCGGCAACTACAATATGGTGCGGTTCCCTTCAATCGGTGGCGATACCATCCCCGCGCTTGATGCTCTCCACGGATTATATTCTGATATGTCGCCTACACCATCTTTCCGTAGCCGTTGGCTTGTGATGGGAAAGGATTCAGCTGATCAGTGGCTTTTCGACCTCCTTTCCGTCCCCGGCAAGGGAGTCGGAGCAATAGCCGGACTACGCGAGGTTGCGGAAATAGATATAGTTGCATCAAATGCAGCCTCTCGATATCCCCGCCCCATATATTGGCATCAGAATCTCCAGAAGAATAAATATATTGGATTCTTTCCCTACACTCGTCAGGGTCTTTTTACACGTAGGCTGATGCCTCTTTCTCCTGATTCAATGGTGCTTCTTGACGAGTCGCTCAATGCACTTCCAAAATTGCGTTGGGGTAATCTCGACCGCACGCCTTATCCCGGCACGGATGTTGAGTCGCAAGCTGCCTCACAGCGCTCTTCCCTGATACGCCTTGCTGAATCTCTCGCTGCCAACGGCCGTCATGACCAGGCTCTGCATGTAGCTAAGTCGGCATTGGTGCGCTATCCCTCACGCATCGTACCCTTCACAATCCGCCATCACATAGACAGTGCCTACTTCGAAGCTCGTCAACTCGCCGCAGCCTTGAGATGTTCGGGGGAAGCTGTTGGGGATACCGCCGCCATCTCCCTTGCTGCGGAAATCGAGAAAGAAGACTCACTGCGCACCATAGCTTTCCGTCGCTACCGCGAATCCCTCCCCCGATGGCGCCGCTCCGCCCTCTCTCCCGATTCCCGCAACCATTCCATACTTCCCTGATAAATGGATATGGGACGGCGGTTTCCTAACCGCCGCGTACTCATGGACTTGATTTTTTTTAACAGATATCACCTTCATATCGAATTTTTTTATTAATTTTGCATCCGCATCCGCAAGGCAAGTTACTTTGTCATTTCTCGACGACAACGATGACAACGCCAATAACGATGACAACTTAGTATATTCAATTTAGGGGTGCCGAAAGGCTGAGAACAAACCCTCTGAACTTGACCCGGGTAATTCCGGCGTAAGAAAAATTTGAAGACATGAAAAAGACCTTTTCATGGAGCATGGCCCTTATGTGTGCCTCGACGCTCCATGCTTCGGCCGATGATGCCGGAGCCTCGTCGCTCGTAGAGAGCCTCGACAGTTTGTACACAGCCCTCGACGCTGTCGAAGTCACGGCAAACCGTGCCGGAGTGAAGACGCCTGTGGCTTTCACCAACGTCAATGCCAAGGAAATCGCGAAACGCAACGACGGACGTGACATCCCTTCTCTTCTCGAAATGACCCCCTCCATTATATCGACAGGTGATGCTGGAGCAGGCATAGGCTACAGCAGCCTTCGCGTGCGTGGCACTGATGGATCACGTATCAACATCACAGCCAATGGCGTACCTATCAACGACAGCGAGAGCCACAATGTATATTGGGTAAATATGCCGGATTTGGCATCTTCTCTCAACGATATTCAGATACAGCGAGGAGCAGGGACCTCTACCAACGGCGCTGGTGCCTTCGGAGCCTCTATCAATATGCTGACCGATTATCCGGCTACGGAACGCTCCGCTATGGTCTCGGCTTCCTATGGATCTTTCAACTCAAACCGTGAGACAATAAAGGTGTCTTCAGGCCTTTTTGGTGATCATTGGAGCGTAGACGCGCGTATCAGTCATATAGGTTCCGACGGCTACATCGACCGTGCATTCTCGCAGCTCTGGAGCTATATGGGTCAGCTTGCATACCGTGCAGACAATACAACCCTTCGTCTGCTTGCCTTCGGAGGCAAGGAACGCACATATATGGCATGGGACTATGCTTCCAAGGAGGAGATGGAAGAGTTTGGACGTCGCTATAATCCCTGTGGCAAATACACGGCTTCAGATGGCTCTGTGGCTTTCTACCCGGATCAGTGCGACAATTTCACCCAGCATCATTTCCAGCTCCTGCTCAATCAATATATCGGTAATTATGTCACACTCAATGCCACGCTACACTACACCAAAGGCGACGGCTACTACGACCAGTATAAGACGAAGCGCACACTGGAGGAATATGGTCTTGATCCTTTCCTTGATGCCGAGGGCAACCTCGTGACTAAATCAGACCTCATACGCCTTAAATTCAACGACAACGATTTCGGAGGCGGTATGGTCAACGTCAGATATCAGAAAGATGCTTTTACTCTTGTCGGTGGTGGGGCTGCAAACTGGCATCGTGGTAACCATTTCGGAAAAGTGAAATGGGTGCGTAATTTCATGGGAGCTATCGATCCACTTCAGGAATACTATAGCAATACCGGACGTAAGTTTGATTCAAACGTTTTCATCCGTGGCGACTACTCTTTCGGGTCCGGCTTTTCTGCCTATGCTGACCTTCAATATCGTCATATCGACTATTCTATCCGTGGTGTCAGCGATAATTTCGACTGGAACACCGGAGATATGGGACAACTCGACCTCAAACGCAAGTGGGATTTCTTCAATCCCAAGCTTGGTGTCTCTTACAACGCCGGTGCTCATCGTGCGTATGCTTCTTGGAGCGTAGCTCATAAGGAACCGACCCGCGACAATTTCACTGACAGTGATCCGGAGCATTATCCCGTAGCAGAGCGCATGTTCGACTATGAGGCAGGATATTCCTACGGGACTTCACTCTTCAACGTTGGTGCCGGTCTCTATTATATGGATTACAAGGATCAGCTTGTAGTGACCGGTGAACTTTCCGATACCGGCAACGCAATCAGTGTCAATGTTCCTAAATCTTACCGTATGGGTGTCGAATTGCAGGGTGCCCTGAGACCGGTCAGCTGGTTTGACTGGCAGATAAACGCTACAATTTCGCGCAATAGAATCAAGGACTTCACCGAATACATCTACGAGGACGAATGGACCAATCCTATAGCCATCGATTGTGGCGACACTCCGATAGCCTTCTCTCCCGACTTTATCCTTCACAACGCCTTCAACTTCAATGTCAATAACTTCGAGGCCTCTCTGATGAGCCGCTACGTGTCAAGTCAATATATGAACAATGCTCGCTCCGAGGAGGCTAAACTTGACTCATACTTCGTCTCAGATCTCTCACTCGCCTATACTTTCAAGAAGATTCGAGGCATGAAGGAACTCCGCGTTGGTGTTACAGTCTACAATATCTTCAATGAGAAATACTGCAACAACGGCTATGCCGGTGCCGGCTACTACCTGGAAGATGGTAAACCCGTAATCTACCGCTACGCCGGCTTCGCCGCCCAAGCCACAACCAATCTCCTCGCCACCGTCACCCTCACCTTCTAATATAATGCGCAATTCATAATTCGCAGCTCGGAGAGCTGCAATTGTAATAAAACCCCAGGCTTTAGCCTGGGGAAAAATCAGAAAAACTCAGTAGCCTCGGAGAGGCGATTCGTGTTATAAATTGAATCTCTTAATCAATAGAAAAACATGTCATTCGACAAGATTCTCGAAATCCTCGGCTTCACCGTCGGACTCCTCTACCTCTGGTGGGAATATCATGCCGACTGGAAACTATGGTACGCATCCATGGTAATGCCGGCCATCTCAATGTGGATCTACTTCAGCAAAGGCATCTACGCCGACTTTGCCATCAACATCTACTACCTCGTCATCGCCATCTATGGCTACATCGTCTGGACCCGTGGCCATAGGAAGGTTGCCAAATCAGACTCATCCGATATCTCAAGATCCTCCGATATCTCCGATTCTTCAGATAAAGCAGCAACTCTCCCCATCACAAACATCCCGGGAAAAATGCTCTTCGCATGCGTGATAGTCTTCCTCGCATTGTGGGCGGGCCTATATCTGATCCTCAACTATCTTACCGACAGCACAGTCCCCATCCCCGATGCCTTCACCACCGCCCTGAGCATAGTGGGCATGTGGATGCTCGCCCGCAAATATCTCCAGCAATGGATAGTCTGGATCTTGGTAGATGCCGTATGCGCCTGCCTCTACTGGTACAAAGGCATCCCCCTCTACGGCATCCTCTACGCCCTCTACACCATAATCGCCTTCTTCGGCTACCGCAAATGGCACCGACTCATGCACATTCAATGATATTTGGGGCACCAATTATGCCATAATGAATTATTTTACGACCCAATCACCAGCAATGCCAAGCTGACAAGCAATATCCCAAGATCCACGAGCTTCGTCTTGATATTCTTCTCATGCAGTACGAGCACTCCATAAAAGAAAGGTATCAGCACACTTCCGCGTCGGATCATCGATACGATCGAGATCATCGACCCCGCCTCTGACAGCGAGTAGAAATAAGCCAAATCCGCTCCCGTTAGGAACACCGATATCCCAACAATCGCCCACTTCCAATGGAATGGCGTGGAGCTCTGCTTATGCAGACGGCGTAATATCAGCACCGCCACGCTCATCATAGCCAATTGATAAAGCGAATACCAACTCTGCACCATCAACGGCTCAAACCGAGTCATCAGATACTTGTCATAAAGTGCGCTTACAGCCCCCAATGCGGTGGCACCTACCGACATCCATAGCCACTTGCTGTGTTTGAATGAGAATCCTTCCTTCGATCCCACACGGCTGATCATGAAAAGTGATGCAAAACCAAGCAAGATGCCGCACCACTGTATGAAATTCAACTGCTCGCCAAATATCAGCAGTGCCCCCACGAGCACCATCACGGGTCGGGATGCATTGATAGGACCCTGAATGGTAAGAGGAAGATGCTTGATTGCGAAATATCCCAAAATCCATGAGGAAAGCACTATTACGGATTTCGCCGCTATCAGTAGATGCCCCGTAAGTCCCTCTCCCGGGCCTGTGCCTCCATGTGCAATGCAGTCGAAAAGCACCGGACTCATTAGCAGTGTCCCAAACAGCGTGTTGAACCATAATACTATCGGTACATTATTGTCTTTCAACGAGATTTTCTTCATCACATCATAAAATCCCAACCCAACTGCCGAAACAAGTGCAAATATTATCCACATTTTTTTATAAAATATTTTGTCAGTTCAAAAATTTACATTACCTTTGCAGTGTATTAGTACGCTATTACACTAAGAAAGGAAAATCTCCGGATTCGATGTTACTTTTTAGCATCCTCTTGCGTCTATTACACATAGTATATAACAACCCTGACAATTTAATTATGCATTGTGAATTATGAATTATGCATTAAGCGAAGCGGTGATCTCTCTCCGCGACATAAACAAGACTTATCCAGGCGTGGTGCCGCTGCATGTCTTGAAAGATGTCTCTCTCGATATCCACAAGGGTGAGTTGGTGTCGATCATGGGCGCTTCAGGCTCCGGAAAATCTACACTTCTCAACATACTCGGCATTCTTGACAATTATGACTCGGGCTCATATCATCTCGATGGGGTCTTGATCAAGGATCTTTCCGAAAATCGTGCTGCCGAGCTTCGCAACCGAATGATAGGGTTTGTGTTTCAGTCATTCAATCTCATCAATTATAAGAATGCCCTTGAAAACGTTGCCTTGCCCCTTTTCTACCAAGGTGTCAGCCGGAAGAAGCGCAATGCTCTCGCCATGGAGCAGCTTGAGAGGATGGGACTCGCTGACCGTGCCCACCATCTGCCCGGGGAACTTTCGGGCGGTCAGAAACAGCGAGTGGCTATCGCACGTGCTCTCGTCACGAACCCATCTCTGATTCTCGCCGATGAGCCTACCGGTGCCCTTGACTCCAAGACATCGAAAGAAGTGATGCAGGTATTTCGTGACCTCAACGACACCGGCATGACAATCGTAATCGTAACCCACGATCCCACTGTAGGCGCAGCCACCGACCGCATCATCCGCATCGTCGACGGCCGCATCGATTCTAGTGACTGAATGTAAAAGATTGGATCCGGTCTTCCCAAATAATCTGTTTGTTTAGGTGTACGAGCCTTCGGCTCGGCTAAGACCCTCCAACTAAAACTCCACAACTATGTTCGATCTAATAAGAGAAATCTCCCAAACTATAAAAAACAATAAGCTCCGCACCATCCTTACCGGAATTGCGGTAGCCTGGGGCATATTCATGCTTATCGTCCTCTTGGGCGCAGCTCGCGGTGTGGTCAATAGTTATGAGGATGCTTCTTCCAACTCAAGCGTGAATTCCATTCGTCTTTGGAGCGGTACCACATCAATGCCATACAAAGGTTATCGAGATGGGCGATGGATACGTCTTCAAGACAAGGATATGGATGCGATTTCCAATGAGGTCGCTACAGTGTCAGAAGTGTCGATTTCCACATCTGTCTCAGGTTTCAACATAGTGGGGCCAAAAGACTATATCAGCAGTGGGCTTGAAGCTGTATATCCGGATGTGAGCAAGACTCAAAGGATTACAGACATCAACGGTCGCTTCATCAATCAGAAAGATATAAACGACCATAGGCGCACAATCGTGCTCCATCGCGACAATGCGGCACTCCTTTTCGGAGATGCTGATAAAGCTCTCGGACAAGAAGTGCAGTCCATGCAACTCTCATGGAAGGTAGTAGGAGTCTACGATCATAGATGGAGGAAGAGCTCTTTCATACCCTACACAACATATAAGGCTATCACCGGAGGTGACGGCTACGTCAATGAGATGGCTGTGCGGGTAGAGGGTATATCGACCGATATAGAGGCTGAGCAGGCTGAGTCGCAAGTTCGTTCAGTTCTCGCACGCCGCCATGAGTTCGACCCGGAAGATTCGAATGCCATATGGATATGGAATCAATTTGCCAACCATCTCAAGCAAGGCCAAGCTCTTGTCTATTTGAATCTCGCGGTCTGGGTGATCGGTATCCTTACCCTTCTTACAGGTATCGTCGGTGTCAGCAACATCATGTTTGTCTCCGTCCGTGAACGTGTGCATGAGATTGGAATCCGCCGAGCCATAGGAGCAAACCCCAATAGCATCATCCTTCAGATTCTTGCCGAGAGTGTGGCGATCACCACTCTTTTCGGATATATAGGCCTTGTCGCAGGCATGGCAATCCTGCAGGTCCTTGACTCTGTGCTTGGCGATGCGGAAGGTTTTTCAAATCCGACTGTCGATATATCCATCGCTCTGCAAGTCACTGCTGCCTTGATTGTAGCAGGAGCCATTGCCGGACTGTTCCCTGCCTTGAAAGCAACTAAAGTTAAACCCGTAGAAGCCCTTCGTGACGAATGAAAACATCTTTTTTCGATATTGAAAACTGGCGGGAAATCGGTTCTACGCTCGCCCGAAATAAAACCCGCACTTTTCTTACTGCCTTCGGAATATTCTGGGGTACGGCGATGCTCGCCATGCTTTTCGGTGGAGCACAGGGTTTTGAGGGAGTGATGCGACGTAATTTTGCTGGATTTTCCACCAATCTTGGGGCGGCATTTGAAAATAGGCGCACTGTGCCATATAAGGGATTTAATAAAGGTTCCGGTTGGAATATGACAACCCGCGACATAGAACTTATCCGTCAGCTTGCCCCTGCAATTGAATACAGCACTGAGGGCGATCAGCGCAGCGGCACCGCCGCGTACGGCACTAAGACTAAATCGGTGGGTATCACTGGTGTCGAGTCCGACTATTTCAAGATCCTTGTCCCTGTGTTGCATGAAGGGCGTTTCCTTAATGATGCTGATGTGGCATCAGAGCGTAAGGTCGCTGTCATGGGAAAAGATATTGCGACGTCACTTTTCGGCAATGATTCCCCCATTGGGAAATACGTGAGTGTCGATGGCATATACTTTTTAGTGGTCGGTGTCGCTTCCCAGCTTTCAGATGCCACCATCAACCGCCGCATCGACGAGTGTGTCGTGATTCCGGCATCCACAATGAGGCGTGCCTACAATCTTGGGAATACAGTCGGGTTGTTCCTTTACACTGCTCCTGCCGGTCATTCTCCCTCTGACAACGAACCCATCATAAGACGCATTTTCTCCTCAGCCCATTCCATAAGTCCCGACGACAAGAATGCGATAGAATTTCTCGATATCTCAGAGCAGTTTGAGATGATAGACAATCTCTTCTTCGGCATCTCTCTCCTTGCGCTATTCGTAGGTTTCGGCTCGCTGTTGGCAGGGGTGATAGGCGTGGGCAATATCATGTGGATAGTGGTGAAAGAACGCACCCAGGAGTTCGGCATCCGTCGAGCCATAGGAGCCAAACCTCTCGACATCACCATCCAGGTCCTTTCAGAAAGCATTATGCTAACTCTTGTAGCCGGCACACTCGGTGTCTGCTTCGGTGCAATGGTTCTTGGAATCGCCGACAAACTCACCTACGACCCTCTCCTCGGTCATGCCGGTTTCGAACTCACATTCCGGGGCGCCATCACCATAGTAGCACTCTTCTTTATACTCGGCTCCTTGGCAGGCACTATTCCCGCCATCCGCGCCATGCGCATAAAGCCCATCGAAGCCCTCAACGACAAATAAAAAATCTCAATCAAATATGAAAAAATTCTTCAAGATCCTCCTCTGGATCATCGTAGCCGCCATCGTGCTCGGCACTTTCTATTTCCTCTATCGCAACTCACAGCCCAAAGAGGAGCATTATGCCACTGTCACTCCCGAAGTGACCGATATCCGTCGCACTACAGTGCTCAACGGCAAGATCGAACCTCGCGATGAGATCCAGGTTAAGCCGCAGATATCCGGCATCATAACCCAGATCGACGTGGAGGCCGGCGACTTTGTGCATGAAGGCGATGTGATAGCCCGCATTAAGGTGATTCCAGAGGCTTCCCAACTCTCCAATGCTCAGTCGCGCATTGATGCAGCCCAGGTGGAGGTAGATGATGCTCTTGTGAAATTCAACCGTTCAAAGGATCTCTACGACAAGAAGGTAATCTCTCGTGAGGAATACGAGAATGCTGAGAAGACCCTCGTCAAAGCCCGTCAGGATCTCAACTATGCAAAAGACTCCTACCGCATTGTGAAGGAAGGGGTGTCTCAGTTTAACGCTCAGGAGAGTAATACTCTCGTACGCGCCACAATCACCGGTCTTGTCCTTGATGTACCCGTAAAGGTTGGTTCTTCCGTGATTCAAGCCAATACTATGAATGATGGCACCACAGTAGCCACTATTGCAGATATGACCAATCTTATCTTCAAAGGCAATGTTGATGAGACCGAAGTCGGACTTCTAAAACCGGGAATGAATATGGATATCACTATAGGTGCCGTCGCAGATCTTCATCCATCAGCTGTTCTCGAATATATCTCCCCGAAAGGCACTGAAAATAATGGGGCAAACACTTTTGAGATAAAGGCTGCCCTTACAGTCGACGATGTCTCTGCCCTGCGCTCAGGCTATAGCGCCAACGCTACGATCCTCCTTTCTGAAGCAAAAGATGTGATGAGTATTCCCGAAAGTGTCGTAGTCTTTGAGCGCGACAGCACCTTTGTCTTCGTCCGCACCGATACCGTTCCTTCCCCCAAGTTCGAGCGCCGTGCCATTGAGACCGGCCTTTCTGATGGCATCAACGTCGAGATCAAGAAAGGCCTGAAGAAATCAGACGTAATCCGCGCCGAAAAACTTTAGTGACAAAGCATGCTCCGCATGCGCCCTACCGAGTCAATAATAGTAACAAAGCACCGCATGCGCCCTGCCGAGTCAACACTGTGTTGAGGACGTAAGTCCGAAATACTCGTCTACCTCAAAATTAAATGCCATTATGATAAAAAATATCTTAATCCTCCTCATTTCCCTCTTCTCTCTCCACTCTCCACTCTCCACTCTTGCCGCGACCCCGTGGACCCTCGACTCCTGCATCAACTATGCCTTGACTCATAATGTCGAGGTCCGTCAGCGTCTCAACGCTGCTCGTCAGGGAGTGCTTGCCGTCACCGAGGCAAAAGACCGGGTCCTTCCGAATCTCAGTGGTTATGGCAGCCAGAACTTCAGCTTTGGCCGTGGCCTGACAGCCGATAACACCTATGCAAACCGCAACACCAGCTCATTCTCTGTTGGAGCACAGCTTTCTGTGCCTCTTTTCCAAGGTCTTCGTGTGGTGCGTTCTGTTAAGTATGCAGAGACCTCTCTTAAGGCACTCGTTGAGCAGTCTGAGGCTATCAAAGACGATGTCTCCATCAATGTCATGGCAGCCTTCCTCCAGGCTCTTTACTCCCGTGAGGCTCTCGGAGTTGCGCGTATGAGCCTGGACGTTTCCAAAGATGAGCTCAAGCGTCGTGAGATACTTCTTGAGGCGGGAAAGATTCCTGAACTCGACCTTTTCGAAGCTCGGGCACAGGTGAGCCGCGACGAATTGACTGTCGTAAACGCGCAAAACGATAGTGTGATGGCTATCCTTGACCTGACAAATCTCCTCGATATAGAAAACGATGGTCATTTCGACATCATTCCCCTTAACGAAGAAATTCTTCCGATTCCTGCTCTCGATGAAGTCTGGACCAATATGCAGATGGCAAACCATACCCTCCGGGCAGCTGTGATCAGAAAGCAGGCTGCAGGTGAAAACGTGGAGGTGGCAAAGACTGGCTATATCCCGACCCTTTCCTTCAATGCAGGGCTCGGCACAAATTATTACAAGACTTCCGGCTTCTCAAATGAAGGATTCGCAGCCCAGATGCGGCATAATTTCGCTAAATCTTTAGGATTTTCCCTGAATATCCCAATTTTCGATGGCTTCTCAACACGAAATTCAATATCGCGGGCACGTATGGAGCAGTTGAATTCCGAACTCGACCTTGAGAATACTCGCCAACAGCTATATAAGACGGTATCTACAGCTCATGCACAGGCAATTGCAGCCGCTGCCAAGGAAAGGGCATCGCAGTCGGCTGTTGAGAATACAAAGGCGGCATTCGACGCCATGACCGTGAAATACGACAACGGGCGTGCGAATGCCACCGAATATGAAAAAGCGAAGGCCGACTACATCAATGCGGTCGCTGACCGCCTGCAGGCTTCCTACGAACGCCAGCTACGCGTCCGCATCCTCCGCCACTATAATGAGAATTGAATCCTCTCAAGGGTGCACACCGACTCCTGGCTCGGGGTGTTGAAAACCAAGTAAACCGGATGTTTCCCCTTTAGCTTGCTGACTGCGGAGACATCCGCTTTCATTTTCATTGGCTTGATGGGATCCGCCTCCTTAAGTTCGAATTTCCCTACGGGCTGTGGGTTCCCCTTCCAAGGAGCCTCAGTAAAGACAGTGATGGTGCCGTCTACACCTGCAGGTATCAAGTCAAGCACCAGCTCCACTTTCTCAGCTCCGTTGAGCTTGTCGAAGTTGAAGTATTTGTAGCCAACGATGCTTCCGTCTGTGTTGTTTATGACCGGATTGATATTGAAGTCCGGATGATACGGTTCCTTCATGTTGTGATCGTCATAATAGACAGGCAGGAAATGCGATCCGCTGTAGTGCAGACGCGGATATGTCTGATATGCGCCATCTTTGCCGGTGAAATGCGATGCTATTGCTGCCGGATAGAGTCGCAGAGGGTCAAGGCCATCCTTTTCGAACCCTTCCGATGTATATTCAGCTTCGGTGATGGTCACCTTCCCCCCTTTACCTTTTTCTACTGATACCTCTATAGGGGCCACCATAGCTTGGCGAGAGTATTCGTCCGTACCTGTCTGTCTGTGATAAAATACCCACCATTGGTCACCTATCTTAAGTATCGAGCCATGTGTGTTGCCGTTTGGTGTGCCGGTGTAGATAGCCTTGCCATTGGCATCCGTGTCGCGTCCGCGTCCATCGATGATGGTGCCTCCGTAGGTCCAAGGTCCAAGCGGATTGTCGCTATAGGCATATGCAAGGGTGAAGTTGGTCTGTGGCAACCCCCATTCCCCGTCTTTTGTCATTCGTGAATATATCAGCACATATTTGTCGTCTATCTTGCGGATGGATGAAGCCTCGAAGAAACGGAAATCATTGCCGTCTCCATCCTCAAAACCACCGATCATCCTCTCTTTTACTTTCGTGCCCGGCTTCACCGACGACATGGTGTTAGGGTCAAGTTCGGCTCCGTAGCTCGTTCCAAAACCCCAATAGCCGTACACGCGTCCGTCATCGTCAACGAATACAGCCGGGTCGAACCCGAACGGTCCGTCGCAAACGTCAGGATTATTCTTGTCCCAGTTGATGACTTCAAACGGTCCGTCCGGACGGCTTGACTTTGCTACCTGGCCGTTGCGCCCCCCACGTTGGTTGTTAGGGTAGAGGTAATATTCCTTCGTGCCGTCAGGAAGTGTCTTTACAGCTACGTCGGGTGCGAAAAGCACATCAGCAGGTTGGGCATTGCCGTTTCCGTCTTTGTCGCTTTTGAATATAATGCCATCGTAGCGCCAGTTCTCGAGCGAATCCGGATCTGCCGACCAAACTACAAGGTCTGTGCCGCAATACATATACCGAAGCATATCGTGGCTTCCGTATATATATACGCGTTGTTTCCCCGGATTATCCGGATCATCAAACAGATACGGCTCTCCATCCGGAATATGCTCCCAAAGCGGCAAATAAGGATTCATC
>JAIDTO010000075.1:0-2022 GCA_029060625.1 Muribaculaceae bacterium
TGTCCTAAAGTTACAAAAACTTTTTGACATGGCAAAGCCCCGGCTTGGGAAAGTCGAGGCTTTGTTTTATGTTTTTTAGCATATACCTAAAATAAGGGTGCGCCATTTTGACACACCCTCTACAAAGTTTAGGATGATGATTTATTTAATGATCACCTTTGAAGCTTTTCCTTCAACAATCTTAATGTAAGTTCCAGAATCAGGATTGTTGATTTTGTTGCCATTAAGGTCGTAATAAGTAGCATTATCAGTAGCATTTACACTTCCTATACCACTGGTTATAACATCATTACGCATCTCTTCAATCATATTTTCGACATCTTCACCATCGAATGCAAATTGGAATGGATCGCCATCTTCGTTGGCTGATTTCAAAGCCATTTCAGCTCCGGCTTTTGTTTCTTCCAATATGCCTCCAATAATAGTTTCCCATTCTGTGAAGTCATAATCAGGATACTCTGCTTTAAGCTCATTAAGAACGACGATGTATTCTTTCTCAACAGCCTCGATCTTAGCAACAACTTCAGCATATGCGATCTGGTTCGGACCTTCAACAGCCATTGTCTTCATCTCTGCAATCATTGCATAGATATCCTCAGCATTGAATGGATAGAAGAATTCTACGCCATCTTCATGTGCAGCATTGAGAGCTTGTTCAGCACCGGCTTTCCCTTCTGAAATAGCATTTTCTATGATTCCCTTCATTTCAGTAATCTCCGCTTCAGGGTTGTATTCAGCGATAAATGCTATTGCGTCCTCATAATAAGCCTGCACTTCATTAATCTGAGCGATAACCAAATCGTAAGCTGCACGGTTCTTGTCCATAAGAGGAGCCATTTGCATTTCAGCAATCATAGCTTCGATTTCCTCTCCATCGAATGCAAATTGGAATTCTTCTTCCTCTTCGTTTGCAACAATAAGAGCCTGTTGAGCTCCTTCTTTAGCTTGATTCAAAGCACCTTCAATTATTTCTACCCATTCAGAGAAGTCATAATCGGGATTTTCTTTCTGAGATTCTTCAAAAGCAAGCTCACTTTCTTTCTGAAGTGCTTCGATCTTGGCAATTACCTCTTCGTAAGCAGCCTGGTTTTCAGAGATAAGGGCTTCAACATTGAAAATCACCTTCGGGAGATTGTCGGTAGCGCAGAAGGTCACACTTGGTGCAGCATCGCCTGCGGTGAATACGAAACCGCCACAGGCTGCCTTTGTACCGAGACCTCCAAAATAGTAGGTCTTACCTTCCTTTACCCTGAAAGTCAAGAATCCGGTTGACTCCGACGGAGCAGACTCCATTCCTGCTATAACCCACGGGAACTGGGGTTTAGTAGCTCCCGGGATTTCCTCAGTGACGGGTACACCACCATCAGGCTTAACATCTGAGGCAACGACTTCGCCATTCTCAAGCATCCAAAGTTTGACTCCTTCTTCATTTACTGCCTGTTTCGTAGCTTGTACGAAATATTTTGATGCCTCCGGGCTGTCAAAGTCAATAAGGCCTGCATTGTCCCCTTCTTCATAGGAAGGAAGAGTGTAGCTGATCTTGTAACCGTCACCGGCTACTCCGAGGGTGTACGCCACTGCACCTGTCTCTCCCTCAAACACGAGATACTGCTTGTTGGGGTTCATCCTTGTAAAGATTGTCATCCAGCCGTCTTTCTTCGCTTCTATCTTAAAGACAGCTCCGGCTGACATCACACCTGCCTCATAGCTTACAAAGGATGGGTTGCTGTTGCCGATAGCTCCGCGACCGAGGGTGATGACTTCGCTGTCGCCTACCTTCACATCGCGGTAGTTCTTGTAGATACTGGTCATACCCCAATTGTCATCATACGCAAGTCCAAAGGTACCCGCAACGTTGTCAACGATCACTGTGCCTCCAGGCATAGGCTCCTTTGTTGATGTCAGACCGGCATTCTCCAAATCTTCCGGGGTGGCAAGGCCCACTACCATATTTGGTATCGATGTGCTGTCAATAACCATCTGCTTCATCTCATTGATCATGCCCTCGATTTCCTCTGCGCT
>JAIDTO010000075.1:2122-12304 GCA_029060625.1 Muribaculaceae bacterium
TCAGGCTTAACATCTGAGGCAACGACTTCGCCATTCTCAAGCATCCAAAGTTTGACTCCTTCTTCATTTACTGCCTGCTTGGTGGCTTCTATAAAATATTTTGAGGCCTCCGGACTATCGAAATCTATAAGACCCGCATTGTCTCCTTCAGTATACGAAGGAAGACTATAATGGATCTTATAACCATCTCCTGCTGTACCGAGTGTATATGCGAGAGCACCGGTGTTGCCCTCAAACACCACATATTGCTTATTGGGATTAATCTTCGTGAAGATTGTCATCCACCCGTCTCTCTTCGCTTCTATCTTAAAGACAGCTCCAGCTGACATCACACCTGCCTGATAGCTTATAAAGGTTGGGTTGGCATTACCAACCGCTCCAGAACCAAGAGTGATGACTTCGCTGTCGCCTACCTTCACATTGCGGTAATTCTTATAAGTAGTAGTGGTACCCCATTCGCTATCATAGGCAAGGCCAAACGTACCCGCAACGTTGTCAACAATCACTGTGCCACCAGGAATAGGCTCCTTTGTTGATGTCAGACCGGCTTTCTCCAAATCTTCCGGGGTGGCAAGGCCAATGACTGTCTGTGCACTCACATTGCTAATTAGACCAGCGAATGCCAAAACAAACATTAAAAATCTCATAATGATAAAGATTATGTAAAATTTGAGAAAAAAGGGCGCACAAATTGTGCGCCCTTATGAGGTCATAAGGATTCAGACTGATAAAAACTTGTCTGATTTATGATCATTTCTTAGCGATCTTCTTGTAGCCGTATACAGCGCGGTCGCCGAGTTCCTCTTCGATGCGGAGGAGCTGGTTGTACTTAGCCATACGGTCAGAACGGCTTGCAGAACCGGTCTTGATCTGGCCGGCGTTAGTAGCAACAGCGATGTCAGCGATAGTGCTGTCTTCAGTCTCGCCTGAACGGTGAGAGATGACTGCAGTGTAGTTGTTGCGCTGAGCCATTTCAACTGCACGGAGAGTCTCAGTAAGAGAACCAATCTGGTTAACCTTAACGAGGATAGAGTTAGCGCAACCTTCAGCGATACCCTTCTCGAGATACTTAACGTTAGTAACGAAGAAGTCGTCGCCTACGAGCTGGCAACGGTTGCCGATAAGATCTGTAAGGATCTTCCAGCCTTCCCAGTCGTTTTCATCCATACCGTCCTCGATAGAGTCGATAGGATATTTGTTGATGAGCTCTTCGAGATACTTAGCCTGCTCTTCGCTGGTGAGCTTCTTGCCGTTAACTTCCTTCTCAGCACCGTTCTTGAGGTGAGTGTAGTCGTAAACTCCATTCTGATAGAACTCAGAAGAAGCACAGTCAAGACCGATAGTAACGTCCTTACCGGGTTCGTAGCCAGCCTTCTTGATAGCTTCAACGATTACGTTGAGAGCATCTTCAGTGCCGTCGAGCTTGGGAGCGAAACCACCTTCGTCGCCTACTGCAGTGGAAAGGCCACGAGCCTTGAGCACGCTCTTGAGGTTGTGGAACACCTCAGTACCCATACGGATGCCTTCTTTGAAAGTAGGAGCACCTACAGGGCGGATCATGAATTCCTGGAAGCAGATAGGAGCGTCAGAGTGAGCGCCACCGTTGATGATGTTCATCATAGGAACGGGGAGAACGTAAGAGTTGCATCCGCCGATGTAGTTGTAGAGGGGGAGGTCAAGATAGTTGGCGGCAGCCTTAGCAACTGCGAGAGAAACGCCAAGCACAGCGTTTGCGCCGAGGTTGCTCTTAGTCTCAGTGCCGTCGAGCTTGATCATAGCCTCGTCGATGCCGATCTGGTCAAGAGCAGAGTGACCGATGAGGAGGTCGCGGATAGGACCGTTAACGTTAGCTACAGCCTTGAGGACACCTTTGCCCATGTAGCGGCTCTTGTCACCGTCGCGGAGCTCGAGAGCTTCGTTCTCACCTGTGGAAGCACCGGAGGGAACAGCTGCACGGCCGATAACGCCTGATTCGAGGATTACGTCTACTTCAACTGTCGGATTGCCGCGTGAGTCAAGAATCTCACGACCTTTGATGTCTGCTATTTTCATATCTTTATGAAAAAATTAAATTATATAAGGGTTATACTTGTTTGTTCCTTTCAATCGGCAAAGGTAGTGATTTTTTCTGACATAATGAAAGATTTTGGGTTAATTTTTTTTAATTCATAATTCATAATGCATAATTCATAATTAATAGTCGCGTCAGTTCATTTCCGACCACTCGCGAACTCATGACAGCGATCGAAAAGTATCAGTATGGAATTATGCATTTTGCATTATGAATTATGAATTATGAATTGTTAATAAGATATGGAAGGGAATTCGGCTTTGCTGACAGGGAGTCAGTTGGCAGAGATGGCACTTGCCGCTCTGCCGTTCAGTCCGCTTGAAGGACAGGCTTTTGCCATCTATAAGATGGCTGAATATGTCGTGGCAGGCATGTGGCGCGATGTATTTGTACTGAACGGGTATGCAGGCACGGGCAAGACAAGCGTGATAGCGGCCCTGATCAAAGCCCTCTCCCACTGCCGGATAAAAAGCGTGGTCCTTGCTCCCACCGGGAGGGCTGCCAAAGTGGCGGGAGGGATGTCGCAGAAGCAAGCTTCCACTATACATCGCCGTATCTATCATATGGAGACAACAAGCACAGGCACTACTATAAAACTAAGTGCCAACCGCGACCAAAACACGGTCTTCATAGTGGATGAAGCATCCCTTATCACCGACAGCAGCCGAAGCAGCCTACTTCGCGACCTAATCAGATACGTATATTCAGGTCAAGGTTGCAAAATGATTCTTGTAGGTGATACTGCCCAGTTGCCACCTGTAGGACAAAGCGATTCTCCGGCAATGAACCTTGACCGGCTTAAGCAGCTTGGACTCGCTCCATTCTCAGCAACACTTGATGTTCCCGTACGCCAAGCTGCCGAAAGCGGAATCCTATATAATGCTACAATTGTGCGTCAGATTCTTTACCGTCTTCAACATGGGGAAACGACAGACTTCCTCGAGGGTCAGCTTCCCCTCAGCCTTGAAGGGTTTCCGGACATATGCCCTGTAAGTAGCATGGACCTTGCCGATGAGCTTAGCAGTTCATGGAGCACTGTGGGTCCGGAAGAAACCCTGATAGTGACAAGGAGCAATGGACGGGCAAACCGTTTCAATCAGGCTATCCGAAATATGGTGATGTATGCAGAAGAGCCGTTGCAGCAGGGCGACAGGCTTGTCATCGCAAAAAACGATTATTATTGGGGACGCCAAAACAAAATGAAGACATTTCTTGCCAACGGAGAGACCGTGACCGTGAAATGGGTAGGTAAACCTGAAAAGATGTATGGCAGATGGTTTGTCGATGTTGAATTGTCGCTTGCTGATGGACAAGAGATGAGTTCCAAAATAATGTTGAGATCCCTGATGGCAGATGGCCCTGCTATTCCGAGAGCAGAGATGGAGCAGTTTTTCCAACACGTCATCAATGAAGAGGAGGGCACCGGACCGACAGAAAAGATAATGGCAGCGATGGAGAATCCCTATTACAATGCTTTGCAAGCGAAATATGCATATTGTGTCACTTGCCATAAGGCTCAAGGGGGACAATGGAAACATGTCTATATAGACATGGGAGGCATTCCGGCTGAAGCCATGGGTGTAGACTACTACCGATGGCTTTATACGGCGTTGACTCGCGCCACGGAGAAGGTATTTCTCTTAGGAGTCAAAATTAACGATTAACTATAAAGATTAATTTTGGACGCACGAGCCGTGCGTCCCTACAAGGAGAACGTGGGTAATTTTCTCATGATTTAGCTTGATTCTACATGATTTAGCTTGATGAATCATGAAAATAACAAAACTGACGATAATTATGCATTATGAATTATGCATTATGAATTATTTTTCGTAAATTTGCAGTCTGAAAGCGCATTAAGGGCTTTCAAGGTATATTGAGGTAAATAATTTTAAGGTAAAAACTTAAGAAAATCACATGAAAGCATATGTATTTCCGGGCCAGGGTGCCCAATTCGTGGGTATGGGCAAGGACCTCTACGAGAACAATGCGGAAATCCGCGAGATGTTTGAAAAAGCAAATGAGATCCTCGGTTTCCGTATCACAGACCTGATGTTTGAAGGCACTGAAGAAGATCTTCGCCAGACAAAGGTGACTCAACCGGCCATCTTCCTTCATAGCGTAGCTCTTGCCAAGAGCCTTGGCGATGAATTCCAGCCCGATATGGTAGCAGGACACAGCCTTGGAGAGTTTTCTGCACTCGTAGCATCAGGAGCACTCAGCTTCGAAGAGGGCTTGAAGCTCGTCAGCAAACGTGCTCACGCAATGCAAAAGGCATGTGAAAAGCAACCATCCACAATGGCAGCCGTTCTTGCACTCCCTGACGCAAAGATAGAGGAGATATGCGATGGAATCGAAGAAGTAGTGGTTCCCGCCAACTATAACTGCCCAGGACAGGTAGTGATTTCCGGATCCATCGAGGGCATTGACAAGGCTTGCGAGCAGCTTCTTGCAGCTGGTGCCAAGCGAGCACTCAAGCTGAAAGTTGGCGGAGCATTCCACTCCCCTCTTATGCAGCCGGCACAAGAAGAACTCACAGAGGCCATCGAGGCAGCAAAGTTTGAGACCCCCAAATGTCCGGTGTATCAGAATGTGGATGGAAAGCCCCATACTGATCCGGAAGAAATCAAGGCAAACCTTATCAAGCAGCTTACCGGTGCTGTTCGCTGGACTCAGGATGTAGAGGCGATGATAGCCGACGGTGCTGATGAATTCATTGAGCTTGGACCGGGCAATGTGCTCCAAGGCCTTGTGAAGAAAATAAATAAGACTGTTGCTACAAGCGGGTTATCCTAATGCATAATTCATAATGCATAATTCATAATTTATCTCCGAGAAGAGCATACGAGCTAAGCCCGGAATCTTTATGGACTGGCTAAATAAAAGAATATAAATGAATATAGCGATAGTTGGAGCAAGCGGCGCAGTAGGTCATGAATTCCTTCGCGTCCTTGACGAACAGGACTTTCCGATAGACAACCTTCGTCTTTTCGGCTCCAATAGAAGTGCCGGAAGCGAGATGGAGTTTCGCGGAAAGAAATATATAATAGAAGAGCTCACACCTGAATCTGATTTCAGTGGAGTAGACATTGCATTTACATCTGCAGGAGCCGGTACTTCTAAGGAATACGAAAAAGTAATCACCAAGCACGGCACTCTGATGATCGACAATTCATCGGCTTTCCGTATGGACAAGGATGTGCCATTGGTAGTGCCGGAAGTGAATGGTGCTGATGCTTTAGACCGTCCACGCAATGTGATCGGGAATCCTAACTGCACCACGATCCAGATGGTCGTAGCGCTTAAGCCCATCAATGACCTTTCAAAGATCAAGAAGGTACACGTAGCCACCTATCAGGCAGCAAGCGGTGCCGGCGCTACAGCTATGGCAGAGCTTGAAAATCAGTATAAGGAGCTTGCTGAAGGGAAAGAGCCTACTGTTGAGAAGTTCGCATATCAGCTCGCCTTCAATTTGATTCCTCATGTCGATGTCTTCCTTGATAATGACTACACGAAGGAAGAGATGAAGATGTATAACGAAACCCGCAAGATAATGCATAGCGACGATATCGCAGTTAGTGCAACTTGTGTGCGCGTACCTGTTCTCCGTGCCCACAGCGAGGCTATATGGGTTGAAACAGAAGAGCCACTGGAGATTTCGAAGGTTCGTGAGGCTTTTGAGAATGCAGAAGGATTGGTGGTAGTGGATAATCCTGCAAATAAGGAATATCCTATGCCTCTATTTGTTGCGGACCATGACCCAGTCTATGTAGGACGTCTCAGGAAAGACATTGCCAATCCCAATGGACTGACATTCTGGGTAGTAGGAGACCAGATCAAGAAGGGGGCTGCGCTGAATGCAGTGCAGATTGCGCAGTGGCTGCTGAAAAACGACCCATCATTTGCATCGAAGATGTAAATGAATTTATTCAGTATCAAGCAATAAGCATTATTTCTTTGAAGCAGGCAACTTCCATATCTTTTGTTAAGGAATTTAACAAATAGTATATATATTGATAAAATATATTAAAACTCACAAATACGGCAACCGTCAATGAACATTCGGGCGGTTGCCGTTGTTTTATAGGTGTAAGTAAAGAAATTAGTTTCATGATGTTAGGTTAGTAAAATGTATTATGGAAAGCACTTAGCGGCATTCATTTGTGAAAATGGATGTCGCTTCTTTTTTTCACCTTTCAAATGCAATAAAAAAAGGACGCACGAGCCGTGCGTCCCTACTAAGATATCTGAGTAAGCTAATTTATTTTAGGGCGGCGATGGAGGCGCGGATGGCGGCGATCTTTTCGGTGGCGTCGCTTTGCTTTTTGCGCTCGAGGGCAATGACCTGCTCAGGAGCATTGGCTACGAAGCGCTCGTTGGAGAGTTTCTTCTCTACGCCGGCAAGGAAGCCTTCATAGCGCTTCAATTCTTTTTCAAGCTTGGCGAGCTCTTCCTCCACATTGATCTTATCAGCGAGGGGGACGCTATATTCTACCGGACCAACCAAGAAAGCTACCGATGTGGCACCCTTCTCTTCGACAGGCTTGATGTCTTTCACATTGCCCATCTTGAGGAGAACTGAATCAAGAGCTCCGTCATGCTGACCCTTGACCTCTACCGAGATTTCCTCCTTATTGGCTATCTGACGCTGCTTGCGGATGGCACGCAGACCAGTGATGATTTCCTTCAGAGTCTCAAACTTGGCAAGAAGTTCCTCATCTACTGCTCCCGGAGCCGGAAGAGTAGTATTCATGATGCTGTCGCCATCCTTGCGCTCTGCGAGGTGCTGCCAAAGTTCCTCTGTGATGAAGGGCATGAAGGGATGGAGAAGCTGCAGGAGCATCTCGAAGAACTTCATGGTCTCTGCATAAGTCTTGCCATCGATCGGAGATCCATAGGCAGGCTTGATCACTTCAAGATACCAGCTTGAGAACTCATCCCAGAAGAGCTTATACACAGCCATAAGAGCTTCAGAAATACGGAACTTGCCCATAAGATCCTCAACCTCAATCATAGTCTTGTGAAGCTGCGAACGGAACCAGTCTACCGCAATCTTTGAGCTTTCCGGCTGCGGAATGTCATCGTCAACATTCCAACCCTGAATAAGACGGAATGCATTCCATATCTTGTTGGCGAAGTTTCGTCCCTGCTCCACGAGGGCATCATCATACATGATGTCATTGCCGGCAGGGGCAGAAAGCATCAAGCCCATACGCACACCATCAGCTCCAAACTTATCAATGAGCTCAAGAGGATCGGGAGAGTTTCCGAGCGACTTGCTCATCTTGCGGCCGATCTTATCGCGCACAATGCCGGTGAAATATACGTTGCTGAAAGGTTTGTCGCCCACATACTCATATCCAGCCATAATCATACGGGCTACCCAGAAGAAGATGATGTCCGGGCCGGTGACGAGAGTTGCAGTAGGATAATAATATTTCAACTCCTCATTATTCGGATCAAGTATGCCATTGAAGAGTGTGATAGGCCACAGCCATGAGCTAAACCAAGTGTCAAGTGCACCTTCGTCTTGCACAAGATCGTCGAGCTGAAGGTCAAGGCCACTCTCTTTGCGAGCTTTCTCAAGAGCCTGTTCCTTGGTCTCCCCTACAGCAATGCGTGTTTCGCCATCTACATCATAATAGTATGCAGGAATTCTGTGCCCCCACCAGAGCTGACGGCTGATACACCAGTCTTGTATATTCTCAAGCCAAAGGCGATATGTGGTCTTGTATTTCTCCGGGACGAACTTGATATAGTCTTCCATGACGGGAGCAAGAGAAATCTCAGCGAAGTGACGCATATTGATAAACCACTGGAGCGAAAGACGCGGCTCTATCGCAACCTTTGTGCGTTCGCTATAGCCAACATTGTTGGTATAGTCCTCAACCTTCTCCATCAGTCCGGCCTCTTCAAGGTCTTTTGCAATCTGCTTGCGAACCTCGAAACGATCCATGCCGGCGTATTTGCCGCCATGCTCATTAAGAGTGGCATCTTCATTGAAGATGTCAATGGTCTCGAGATTATGTGTCTTGCCAAGCATATAGTCATTCTTGTCATGAGCCGGAGTCACTTTCAGGCACCCTGTGCCGAAATCAATCTCCACATAGCGGTCCTCAATCACAGGAATTTCACGTCCAACAAGAGGAACGATCACTTTCTTACCCTTAAGCCACTCATTCTTCGGGTCCTTAGGATTGATACACATCGCGGTATCGCCCATGATAGTCTCCGGACGAGTTGTAGCCACAACTGCGTAGCGTCCTTCCGGATCATCCGCAACATAATAGCGCAGATAATAAAGCTTTGAATGCTCCTGAACGAAGTTTACCTCGTCGTCTGAGATGGCGGTACGGTTCTTGGGATCCCAGTTTACCATACGGAGTCCACGATAGATCAGACCTTTGTCATAAAGATCGCAGAACACTTTGGTCACGCTCTTAGAGCGGAGTTCATCCATAGTGAATGCTGTGCGGTCCCAGTCGCAGCTGGCACCGAGCTTGCGAAGCTGCTGAAGGATAATACCACCGTGTGTGTGAGTCCAGTCCCATGCATGCTCAAGAAACTGCTCACGAGTAAGGTCGGTCTTCTTTATACCTTGCTCAGCGAGTTTTTGAATCACCTTGGTTTCAGTCGCAATTGCAGCATGGTCAGTTCCGGGCACCCAAAGAGCATTCTTTCCCATCATGCGGGCACGACGGATGAGGATATCCTGAATAGTGTTGTTGAGCATATGGCCCATATGAAGCACGCCAGTCACATTTGGTGGCGGGATCACAATACAATAAGGTTCACGCTCGTCGGGCGTGGAGTGGAACATCTTGTGGCGTTCCCAATACTCGTACCATTTGTCTTCAACCTCATGCGGGTTGTATTTGGTAGCTAATTCACTCATATATTTAACTTTTTATGCTTTTATAGTGCAAAATTAGTAAAATTAATGCATAATTCATAATGCATAATGCATAATTTTTTCGTTACCGAGAAGTTCTGAAAGCGAAACTGATGCAGACTTTGGGATCAGTCCGGCGCGATGAGCAGCCATGCCAAGGATTTCCTCGGGTGTGTGATTGGCTCGCAGGTATTCCATGGAGAGAGATTTGTCGCGTTTTGAGAGGCGGACGCCCGATTCATTGCAGACGAGCGGAACATGGGCAAATTCCGGAGGAGTGTAGCCGAGGAGTCTATATAGATATATCTGCTGGGCAGCTGATAGAAGAAGATCGTCGCCACGCATCACTTCTGTCACCCCCATCAATGCATCATCTACCACCACAGCCAATTGATATGCCCAGGCTCCATCGCCACGACGCAGAATAAAGTCACCGCAATGGCTTGCGAGATTTACAGTTTGGCATCCCTTGATTCTATCAGTAAAAGTGATATCTTCATCAGGCACCATAAGGCGAACTGCAGCCCTCGGCTTCTCCTGATAAGGGACAACGGTTTCCGTCCGACGTCCCCCTGCAAAAATGGATTGCAGATAAGTCGGGCGACAAGTGCCCTTATACACCACTCTCCCATCCGACTCATGCGGAGCCTGAGTAGCGAGTATGTCAGCACGAGTGCAGGTGCATGGATAGCAGAGTCCGGTAGCTTTCAGCTTAGCCAAAGCATCTTCATAGAGATGATGTCGAAGACTCTGCAAATAAGGGCCATTCGGGCCTATGCCGTCGATACCTCCCTCATCCCAATCGAGGCCAAGCCAGCTGAGATCGTCTTCAATCTGACGGGCATATTCCATCTTTGACCGCTGCGGATCAAGATCCTCAATACGGAGAATCCATTTGCCACCGCGCGACTTGACTGAAAGCCACGACAAAAGCGCTGTATATATGTTGCCAAGATGCATCCTGCCCGAAGGGGATGGGGCGAAACGGCCGATAGGGGTCATGATTTTAAAAATTAATATTTAGAATTAATCAGAGAAATCTGAGAAATAAGAGAAATCTGATATAGATACTACACCTCAACGGAGATATAGTATTAAAAATTGTAAAAAATACACTTATTTTAAACCTTTGGGGAGGAGAATTGTTTAATAGGTATAAGTAAGAAATTAGTTTCATGATGTTAGGTTAGTAAAATGTATTATGGAAAGCACTTAGCGG
>JAIDTO010000076.1 GCA_029060625.1 Muribaculaceae bacterium
ATGTTGCCTAACACAGATGTCATCACGAAAGATAGCGTGGTGGTAAGATTTTCAGGAGACTCCGGCGACGGCATGCAGCTCGCCGGAAACATTTTCTCCAATGTCAGTGCCGGCGAGGGAAATACAATCTCTACTTTCCCTGACTATCCGGCTGAAATCCGTGCCCCGCAAGGTTCTCTCAGCGGAGTAAGCGGCTTTCAGGTTCATATTGGTAAGGGTGTCCACACTCCCGGTGATGCTGCCGATGTGCTGGTTGCCATGAATCCTGCCGCCTTGAAGACTAATCTTCGCTACTTGAAGAAAGGTGGCATCATAATCTGCGACAGTGACACTTTCCGTCCTGCTGACCTGAAGAAGGCTGAATATGCAACAGACGATCCCGTTGCTGAACTCGGCATCGACCCCGAGCACATCATGCTTGTGCCAATGACCACTATCCTTAAGTCTGCGCTTGCCGACTCCGGTATGGACCAGAACGCAATGATGAAATGCAAGAACATGCTTGCCCTCGGCATCGTATGCTGGCTTTTCGACCGCCCGGTAGAAAGTGTGCTTCATAAGCTTAAGGCAAAGTTTGCCAAGAAGCCTGCCGTCTATGAAGCTAATGCTAAGGTGGTGCAGGCAGGTTGGGACTATGGCCATAACACTCATGCATCCATGCCTACCTACCGCATCGAGACAGAGGCGGTGAAACCCGGCGTATACACCGACGTGAATGGCAATACAGCCACTGCCTGGGGCTTGATAATGGCATCGGAAAAGAGTGGGCTTCCACTCTTCCTCGGAAGCTATCCTATCACTCCGGCTACAGATATACTTCATGAGCTCGCCAAGCGTAAGGACCTCGGGGTGAAGGCTTGCCAGATGGAGGATGAAATTGCCGGCGTATGCTCTGCGATCGGAGCCTCTTATGCCGGCAACCTCGCTGTGACTTCCACTTCCGGTCCCGGTCTCGCCCTTAAGAGCGAAGGCATTGGCCTTGCTGTCATGGCAGAGCTGCCGCTTGTGGTGATCGACGTGCAGCGCGGCGGTCCTTCCACCGGTCTGCCCACCAAGACTGAGCAGACCGACCTCATGCAGGCGCTCTATGGACGCAACGGTGAGTCTCCACTTTGTGTGGTTGCTGCTGCAAGCCCCACCGACTGCTTCACAATGGCTTTCGAGGCTGCCCGCATAGCGCTTGAGCATATGACCCCCGTTATCCTTCTCACAGATGCGTTTATTGCTAATGGCTCAAGTGCCTGGCGAGTTCCGGAGGAAGAGGATTATCCTGCCATCAAGGTTCCTTATGTTAGCAAGGAAATGGTGGAGGCAGGGTGGACTCCTTATATGAGGAATGCCGAGAACCTTGCACGATACTGGGCTCTCCCCGGCACTGAAGGAGCAATGCACCGCGTAGGTGGACTGGAGAAAGATGCCAAGACAAGTGTGATCTCCACCGATGGAGCCAACCATGAGAAGATGGTGCTGACACGCCGTCAGAAAGTTGCGAATATTGCCAACGACATACCGTTGCTTCAGATACAGGGCGACAAGGATGCCGATACCCTTCTGATAGGGTGGGGCGGCACATACGGACATATGCTGACAGCTTGTGAAGAACTCAATCGTGACGGCCATCACGTGGCTCTCGCTCAGTTCAGATATATCAATCCGCTTCCGGCAAATGCACTTGATGAAATAAGGAAATACAAGAACGTGATAGTGGCAGAGCTCAACACTGGTATGTTTGCCGACTATCTGCAGCAGAAACTTCCCGGAGTTGAGATCAAGAGGATCAATAAGATCGAAGGACAGCCCTTCATGGTGTCAGAGATCGTAGAGGGAACAATCAAGCATATGAATCAAAAATAATCCGGTGACAATGGAAAACAATAACTGCATATTCGCCCCCGGCGACTATAAGAACGGGGCAAGCGTCCGCTGGTGTCCCGGATGCGGAGACCATGCCATTCTCAATACTCTCCACAAGGCCATGGCTCGCGTAGGGGTAGCTCCCAAGGATACGGTAGTGGTCAGCGGCATCGGCTGCTCATCTCGCCTTCCTTATTATATGAATACCTACGGCATGCACACCATCCATGGCCGTGCAGCTGCAATTGCCACAGGAGTGAAGACCTCCCGTCCGGAACTCACCGTATGGCAGATCTCAGGCGATGGCGACGGCCTTGCCATCGGCGGCAACCACTTCATACATGCTGTGCGCCGCAATGTCGACATCAACATGCTGCTCCTTAACAATAAGATATATGGCCTCACCAAAGGACAATATAGCCCGACATCAGAGCGAGGCACAGTCTCCAAGTCGAGCCCCTATGGCACCACTGAGGATCCTTTCATCCCTGCAGAGCTCTGCTTTGGTGCGCGTGGCAACTTCTTCGCCCGCTCATTTGATGTAGGTCTTGACATAAGCGTAGACGTGATGGAAGCTGCTGCACGCCACAAAGGGGCATCAGTTGTGGAAATCCTGCAGAACTGCGTGATATTCAATAATGGCATTCATGCCGATATCGTAGACAAGGATGTGCGCGACGACCACACTATCTATCTTCGCCACGGCGAGAAAATGATATTTGGCAAGAACCACGACAAGGGCCTCGTGCAGGATGGCTTCAACATCAAGGCTGTGACAATAGGAGAGGATGGGTACACCATCGACGATGTGCTCGTGCACGACGCTCATTGCGAGAGCAATTTCCTCCAGCAGCAGCTCGCAATGATGAATGGCCACGATCTTCCTCTCGCACTCGGAGTGATCCGTGATTATTCCGCTCCTACTTATGAGGCAGAGGTGGCAGTACAGGTAGAGGAAGTGAAAGGGAAGAAAAACTTCTCATCACTCCGCGATATGGTGCTCAAGACCATGGACACCTGGACAGTCGGATAATAAAGCCCTTTAAAGACTTTAAGGACCTTAAGGACATTAAAGACCTTAAGGTCCTTTTCATATGGGTAAAGCGAAATTTTGGGGTAAAATAGGGTTAGAAAATAGGAAATTCAGACAAAAATACCTAAAAATTATGCACAAACATCAAAAATATGTGCAAAAATTGCCAAAAAATTTCTCTATATGAATTTTTTTAATTAGTTTTGCAGTCTAAAAACGACAACTATACAATTTTTCTAACTCAAAACTATCAAGATTATGTCTGATATCGAAAACAGAGTAAAGGCTATCATCGTCGAGAAACTCACAGTAGACGAGAACGAAGTAACACCGGAAGCAGGCTTCAGCACTGACCTTGGTGCTGACTCACTTGACACCGTAGAACTCATCATGGAATTCGAGAAGGTGTTTGGCATCACAATTCCTGACGAGGACGCAGAGAAGATCTCTACTGTAGGTGACGCTATCGAGTATATCGAAGCTCACGTTTAATCACGACAACCCCACATTTCTCTCAAGATACATGGTTTCCACCTCGAAAGAGGAGGAAACCGGATCTTGAGGACGCATCTTGTGAAAATATGGAATTAAAAAGAGTTGTAATCACGGGCCTCGGAGCCCTCACTCCCATCGGCAACGACGTTGCGACCGCTTGGGAAAACGCCAAGAAAGGCGTCAGCGGAGCTGGCCCTATCACCCATTTTGACGCATCCCTCTTCAAGACTCAGTTTGCTTGCGAAGTGAAGGATTTCAATCCCGCCGACCATTTCGACCGTAAGAAAGCCCGCCAGCTTGACCTGTATGCCATGTATGCACTGACAGCGGCTGATGAGGCGATAAAGGATGCCGGTCTTGAAGACGAAAACCTTGATAAGAACCGCATCGGTGTGATTTTCGCAGCCGGTATCGGAGGCCTTCATACGTTTGAGGAGGAAGCCGGCTACTATGCTATGAATAAGGAGAATGGTCCGAAATACAATCCTTTCTTTATTCCGAAGATGATCGCTGACATCGCAGCCGGTCAGATTTCGATCGACCATGGATTCCATGGCCCGAACTTCGCTACAGTATCGGCTTGCGCTTCATCCAACAATGCTCTCATCGATGCCTTCAACTATATCCGTCTCGGTATGGCCGACGCAATAGTTGCAGGTGGTGCTGAAGCTGCTGTCTACCCTGCAGGCGTAGGCGGTTTCAATTCGATGAAAGCTCTTTCCACTCGCAATGACCAACCCGCCAAGGCATCGCGTCCTATGAGTGGTTCGCGCGATGGCTTCGTGATTGGCGAAGGTGCCGCTGCTCTTGTGCTCGAGGAGCTTGAGCATGCAAAGGCCCGCGGTGCCAAGATCTATGCAGAGGTAGCCGGTGGCGGCTTGAGTGCCGACGCCTACCACATCACTGCTACTCATCCTGAAGGTCTCGGAGCGACCCTCGTAATGGAGAATGCACTTCGCGACGCAGGCATGAAGCCGGAAGACATCGACTATATCAATCTCCACGGCACATCTACTCCCGTTGGAGACCTCAGTGAGGCAAAAGCAGTGAAGAAGGTCTTCGGCGACCACGCATATAAGCTCAACTTGAGCTCAACCAAGTCTATGACAGGGCATCTCCTTGGCGCAGCAGGCGCCCTTGAGGCTGTCTTCACAGTAAAGGCTGTCACTGACAATATCGTGCCTCCTA
Organism: Muribaculaceae bacterium; assembly: GCA_029060625.1. Classification (GTDB taxonomy): domain Bacteria; phylum Bacteroidota; class Bacteroidia; order Bacteroidales; family Muribaculaceae; genus Lepagella. The sequence continues at coordinate 4,571 of JAIDTO010000076.1, forward strand.
CCATCAACCATGAGGAAGGAGACGAAGATCCCGAAATTGACTATAATATGAACTGGACCTTCAATAAGGCTCAGGAGCGCGAGATCAATGCCGCCCTTTCCAACACCTTTGGTTTTGGAGGCCATAATGCTGCGCTCATCATCAAGAAATATAAAGAATAAGGATATCCCTTACCGCATCCACTAAAGCGGCTTCAGGCTATGGCTTGGAGCCGCTTTCTTTAAAGCTATCATTAGGATTTAATTACTTGCCATTATGAGAAATTCATTATTACTTGCATGCCTGTTGGCCGCCTGCTTCTCTGTTGCGGCTAAAGATACGATAAAAGGTCGTATTGTCAACGAAGTGGATAGAAAGCCCGTGGCTTATGCCTCGATCACTGTGGAGTATCCCGACACTATTGTCCGTTATGAGGCGGACCGTAAGGGGCGTTTCAGGTTTGAGCCAATGTCGTTTCCTTTTACTGTTGCCGCCAAGGGTGAGGGAATGAGCGAGGCTGTATATGGCTTGATGTCGATGCCAAGCAAAGGGCTTGTGTTGCAGCTCGCCCCGGATCCATCCGCGGCGGTCTCTTCGGCTCCTGCTCGGAAGCCCGACTGGTCGACAGCCATGACACGCAGGCTCACTTCAAAATTCATAGTGAGGTCTTCATCTACCCCAAAATGACAGCTATAGCGGGTATCCGGTAAGTTAAGTCATCAATTTTTTTCTTAAAAATACTTTGAAATATCCTTAATTTATCCTAATTTTGCATATCATATGCCATATAGGGATATGCGTTTCAGAAAAAATTATCAAAATTTCTAAACAATAAATTTAATTTAAACTAACGTTATGTGGTTAACTTGCTCATCTGTAGGACGTAAGTTCATCATGGCCCTCACCGGCGCATGTCTCGTCCTCTTTTTAACGTTCCACTGCGTGATGAATGCCGTTTGTATCTGTTGGCCCGAAGCCTACAATTCCATCTGCGAATTCCTCGGTGCCAACTGGTATGCTCTCATCGCATCCGTAGGCTTGGCTGTGCTCTTCATCCTGCACATCTGCTATGCCGTGTGGCTAACCCTGCAAAACCGCAAGGCGCGCGGTGAAGTGCGCTATGCGATCGAACACCGTCCCGCCACTGTGGAATGGTCTTCACAGAACATGCTTGTGCTCGGTATCGTGATCCTCGCGTTCCTCGTGATCCACCTGATCCAATTCTGGGCTAAGATGCAATGGGTGGAAATTTGTGGCGACCACGGCACTATTCCTGCTGCTGCCGGCACTCTTTTCATTCAGGAGTCTTTCTCTAAGTTCTGGACCATCATCGTCTACATGATTGGCTTCATCGCTCTTTGGTTCCACCTCCAGCATGGTTTCTGGTCGATGTTCCAGTCAGTGGGTTGGGACAACACTGCTTGGATTCCCCGCCTTAAGAAAATCGGCAACTGCTGGGTATCGATCGTGATCGCTCTCTTTGTGGCTCAGGCTATCGTCTTCACTGTTCGTGCTCACGAAGACTACTACAAGACCAACCCCGAGCTCCGCGCACAGTATAAGGCTATGCTGGCTCCTATGTTTGAGAAGGATTTCGGTCCTGACGCTGCCCAGGCTGTGGCTATGGGCCCATACGATCAGATCACAAACCAGATCCGCCAGATGGCTCAGAACTTCAACTCAGACCAGGCTCGTGCATACAACGAGAACAATCCTAAGTTTGAAGGTCAGGTCAACACTCTCAATGCCGCTGTGGCTCTCTTCGACTATCTCGAAGCCGGCGACGCTCAGAATGAAGAAATGAATCCAATGATGGTTCAACCCCAATAATTACCTCGCGATATGGCAACAGAAAATGTAAAAATCATGAATCCCGCGGATTCTAAGATCCCGGAAGGTCCTATCGCTGAGAAATGGACCAACTACAAGGCTCACCAGAAGCTCGTCAACCCCGCCAACAAGCGTAAGCTCGATGTTATTGTCGTTGGTACGGGTCTTGCCGGTGCTTCAGCTGCCTCAACCCTTGCAGAGCTCGGCTTCAATGTGCTCAACTTCTGTATTCAGGACTCACCCCGTCGCGCTCACTCTATCGCAGCCCAGGGTGGTATCAATGCCGCCAAGAATTATCAGAACGACGGCGACTCAGTATATCGTCTTTTCTACGACACTGTGAAGGGTGGCGACTACCGCGCTCGCGAAGCAAACGTATATCGTCTTGCTGAGGTGTCAAACAACATCATCGACCAGTGCGTGGCTCAGGGCGTTCCTTTCGCACGCGAATACGGTGGTCTTCTTGCCAACCGTTCATTCGGTGGAGCACAGGTATCCCGTACATTCTACGCCAAAGGTCAGACCGGGCAGCAGCTCCTTCTCGGTGCCTACAGCTCACTCAACCGTCAGATCCACCTCGGCAAGGTGAAGAGCTTCAATCGCTATGAGATGCACGACGTGGTCCTCATCAAGGATAAAGACGGAGTAGAGCGTGCCCGTGGTATCGTTGCAAAGAACCTCGTTACAGGTGAATTCGAGCGCTTCGCTGCTCACGCTGTCGTGATCGCTACCGGCGGCTACGGCAACACTTACTTCCTTTCTACCAACGCTATGGGTTGCAACGTATCTGCTGCCATGGCTTGCTACCGCAAGGGTGCTTACTTCGCAAATCCTGCCTATGTGCAGATCCACCCGACATGTATCCCCGTTCACGGCGACAAGCAGTCTAAGCTTACCCTTATGTCTGAGTCTCTCCGTAACGACGGCCGCATCTGGGTGCCTAAGGACATAGAGGATGCAAAGAAGCTCCAGCGTGGTGAAATCAAGGGAAGCGATATTCCTGAAGAAAACCGCGACTACTATCTCGAACGCCGCTATCCGGCATTCGGCAACCTCGTACCCCGCGACGTTGCTTCTCGTGCAGCCAAGGAGCGTTGCGACAAGGGCTACGGCGTAAACAACACCGGTCTCGCTGTATTCCTCGACTTCTCTGAGGCTATCAACCGTCTCGGCATCGACGTGGTGCGCCAGCGTTATGGCAACCTCTTCGATATGTATGAGGAAATCACCGACGTTAATCCGGGTGAGCTTGCTCGCGAGCTCGACGGCGTGAAATACTACAACCCGATGATGATCTTCCCCGCTATCCACTATACAATGGGTGGTATCTGGGTCGACTATGAGCTCCAGACTTCTGTCAAGGGTCTCTTCGCAATCGGCGAATGTAACTTCTCTGACCACGGTGCAAACCGTCTTGGTGCATCTGCTCTCATGCAGGGTCTTGCCGACGGCTATTTCGTGCTCCCTTACACTATCCAGAACTATCTGAGCGACCAGATCTCAGTGCCCCGCTTCTCTACCGACCTCCCCGAATTCGAGGAGTGCGAGAAGAAGTGCCGCGAGGTTCAGGATAAGCTCATGAACATCAAGGGCAAGCGTTCTGTCGACTCCATCCATAAGGAACTCGGTCACATCATGTGGGAGTATGTAGGTATGGGCCGCACCGCTGAAGGCTTGAAGACAGCTATCGAGAAACTCGATGCTCTCCGCAAGGTGTTTGATACCGATCTCTTCATCCCCGGCACTAAAGAGGGCATGAACATTGAGCTCGACAAGGCTTTCCGCCTCAACGACTTCATCACAATGGGCAAGCTCATGGCTTACGATGCTCTTTCCCGCAATGAATCCTGCGGCGGTCACTTCCGCGAGGAGTATCAGACAGAGGAAGGCGAGGCTAAGCGCGACGACGAGCACTACTTCTACGTTTCCTGCTGGGAATATCAGGGTGCCGACAAGGCTCCCGAGCAGATCATCGAGCCCCTCCACTATGAGGCAATAAAGGTTCAGACCCGTAACTATAAGTCATAAATCCACTCAAAACTGAAATCAGACAATGGAAGAAAATATTATGAAAGTCAACCTCCGCGTTTGGCGTCAGGCTAATGCAAAGGCCAAAGGTGGATTCGTGACTTACAATGATGTCGAGACTACTCCCGACACTTCCTTCCTCGAGACTCTCGATATCCTTAACGAGACCCTTGTGGAAGAAGGACAGGAGCCCATCGTATTCGACCACGACTGCCGCGAGGGTATCTGCGGTATGTG
>JAIDTO010000077.1 GCA_029060625.1 Muribaculaceae bacterium
CAAGGACGAATACGGTATTGAACCCGCAGCTGCAGCAGTTGCAGTAGCAGCAGGCCCCGCAGCAGGTGCACCCGCTGCAGAGGAAAAGACTAACTTCGACGTAGTGCTCAAGGCTCCGGGCGCAAGCAAGCTCGCAGTTGTTAAGCTCGTTAAGGAGCTCACTGGCCTTGGACTTAAGGAAGCTAAGGAACTCGTTGACGGCGCTCCCAGCGTAGTTAAAGAACAGCTCCCGAAGGCTGACGCAGAAGGTCTTAAGAAGCAGCTCGAAGAAGCTGGTGCTGAGGTTGAACTTAAGTAATCTTTCAATAGCAGCATAGTCGATTCCCCTGCATAGAGCAGGGGAATCCGACTTTTTTTAGCTCATAGTGCGCATATCCGAAAGAGCGAGGAGGCTTGTCATGCTTCCTGACAATGAGGATTCCGCAGATTTTCAGATTCCTTTCAATTGCGAGAGGTTAATCTGAAAATTCTTTGTGTATTATAACGTCTGATTAATTTGCGATTTTAATGTTATTTACCAGACGTTAACACTTTTTAAAGAAATCAGGCGCGGCATTAGCTCCTAACAAAAGAAGGTGTCAGAAAAAACAGCTTCAAAAGCTATCCAAACAGATTAATCTTATCATAATGTCACAGAATACAATAGCAAAACCTCGCGTTAACTTCGCGTCGGTGAAGAATCCGTATCCATTTCCGGATTTTCTTGAGGTGCAGCTGAAATCCTTCAGGGATTTTCTTCAGCTTGACACTCCACCGGAGGAAAGGAAGAACGAGGGACTCTACAAGGTGTTTGCGGAGAACTTTCCTATCGCAGACACACGCAATAATTTTGTACTCGAGTTTCTCGACTACTACATCGATCCTCCGCGCTATACAATAGATGAGTGCTTTGAGAGAGGTCTCACCTACAGCGTTCCTTTGAAGGCAAAGTTGAAACTCTATTGCACGGATCCCGACCACGAGGACTTCGATACAAGTATTCAGGACGTTTATCTTGGTCCGATCCCTTATATGACAGACCAAGGCACATTTATCATCAATGGTGCTGAACGTGTGGTAGTGTCACAGCTTCACCGTTCACCGGGCGTATTCTTTGGCCAGAGCATGCATGCCAACGGCACAAAGCTTTATTCCGCACGTATCATTCCTTTCAGAGGAAGCTGGATTGAATTCGCTACCGACATCAACAATGTGATGTATGCCTATATCGACCGCAAGAAGAAACTCCCCGTCACAACCCTGCTTCGTGCCATAGGTCTTGAAAGCGACAAGGATATTCTTCAGGTGTTCAACTTGGCGGAAGAGGTGAAGGTGACCAAGTCGAATCTTGAGAAAGTGATCGGAAGGAAGCTTGCCGGCCAGGTGCTCAAGTCGTGGATAGAAGACCTCAGCAGCGATGAAATCGGTGAGGTAATGACTATCGAGCGTAACGAAGTTGTCATCGACCGTGGAAGTGAGATCACAGAAGACAACATCCAGGCTATCCTTGATTCCGGCGTGAAGACAATCATGCTTGAGAAGGAGGATGCGAATGCCTCAGACTTCAGCATCATTTTCAATACACTCTCCAAAGATAACTCCAAGTCGGAGATTGAAGCCATCCAATACATCTACAGGCAGCTGCGCAACGCTGAGCCACCAGATGATGCATCGGCTCGCGAAGTGATCCAGAACCTTTTCTTCAGTGAAAAGCGCTATGACCTCGGAGATGTAGGCCGCTACAGAATCAACAAGAAACTTTCGCTCTCCACACCTATGGACGTGAGGGTGCTTACCCGCGAGGACATAGTGGAGATCATCAAATATTTGATTGAGCTGATCAACAACAAGAGCGACGTAGACGATATCGACCACCTTTCAAACCGTCGCGTCCGCACTGTAGGGGAGCAGCTTTACAACCAGTTTAACATTGGTCTGGCACGTATGAGCCGTACTATCCGTGAGCGCATGAATGTGCGTGACAACGAGGTGTTCACTCCGACTGACCTGATCAATGCGAAGACCATCTCAGGTGTGATCAACACATTCTTCGGAACAGATGCGCTGTCGCAGTTCATGGACCAGACCAACCCTCTGGCGGAGATTACGCACAAGCGCCGTCTATCAGCCCTCGGCCCCGGCGGTCTTAGCCGCGAGCGTGCAGGCTTCGAGGTGCGTGACGTGCACTACACCCATTACGGACGTCTCTGCCCGATCGAGACCCCTGAAGGCCCGAATATCGGTCTGATATCATCACTGTGCGTCTATGCAAAGATCAATAACCTCGGCTTTATCGAGACTCCTTACAGAAAGGTGACCGACAGCGTGGTGGATTTGAAGAATGATGACGTCGTTTATCTGACAGCCGAGATGGAAGAGGGCTTGAACATTGCCCAGGGTAATGCACCGCTTAACGACGACGGCAGCTTTATCCGCGACAAGGTGAAGGCTCGTAATGACGCAGACTTCCCGATTGTGCCGCCATCAGACATCCAGCTGATGGACGTGGCTCCAATCCAGATCGCTTCAATAGCTGCGTCTCTCATCCCGTTCCTCGAGCATGATGACGCTAACCGTGCGCTCATGGGATCGAACATGATGCGCCAGGCTGTGCCTCTTATGCGCAGTGAGGCTCCTATCGTGGGCACGGGCATCGAAGGTCAGCTTATCCGCGACTCCCGCACCCAGATAATGGCAGAGGGAACAGGAACGATAGAATATGTGGATGCCACCACTATCCGCATTATGTATGACAGGGATGAGGATGAGGAGTTCGTGGAATTCGAACCAGCCTTGAAGGAATACCGTATCCCGAAGTTCCGCCGCACCAACCAGGGCACTACCATCGACCTCCGTCCAATCTGTGAGGTAGGCCAGAAGGTGAAAAAGGGTGATATCCTGACCGAAGGATATTCAACAGAAAAGGGTGAGCTTGCACTTGGGCGTAACCTTAAGGTGGCATTCATGCCATGGAAGGGCTACAACTATGAGGACGCCATCGTGCTCAACGAGCGAATGGTGAAGGAAGATATCCTGACATCAGTGCATGTGGATGAATACACTCTTGAGGTGCGTGAGACCAAGCGCGGTATGGAGGAGTTGACTTCCGACATCCCGAACGTAAGCGAGGAGGCTACGAAAGACCTTGACGAGCGTGGCATCATCCGCGTAGGCGCATATGTAGTGCCGGGTGATATCATGATCGGTAAGATCACCCCGAAGGGTGAAAGCGACCCGACACCGGAAGAAAAACTTCTGCGCGCCATCTTCGGCGACAAGGCAGGAGAAGTGAAGGATGCATCGCTCAAGGCAAGCCCATCGCTCAAGGGCGTTGTGATCGGCACCAACCTGTTCTCAAAGGCTGTCAAGACCAAGACTTCGCGCAAGTCTGCCAACGAGCAGACCGAGGCTCTCGACAGAGAATACAAGGAGAAGCTTGATGACCTGAAGCAGATCATGATAGGCAAGATGGAGAAACTCCTGAATGGTGTGACTTCTGCCGGAGTGAAGGATTTCCTCGGTGACGAGGTGGTGGCTGCCGGTCAGAAATTCAACGGCGTGAACTGGGGTGACTTCAAGTATGAGACAGTCAACCTCAGCAATTGGACCGATGATGAGCGCATCAATGCCATGATCATGAAGCTGGTGACAAACTATGTGCGCAAGTACAAGGAAATAGACAGCGAGCTTCGCCGTAAGAAATTTGATATCACTATCGGTGATGAGCTTCCTTCCGGCATCATGCAGATGGCAAAGGTCTACATTGCCAAGAAGCGTAAGATCGGTGTCGGCGATAAGATGGCAGGTCGCCACGGTAACAAGGGTATTGTATCCCGTGTGGTTCGCCAGGAAGATATGCCGTTCCTTGAAGACGGAACACCTGTGGATATCGTGCTTAACCCGCTTGGTGTGCCATCCCGAATGAACCTTGGTCAGATATTCGAGACCGTTCTCGGATGGGCAGGCCGCGAACTTGGCGAGAAATTTGCTACTCCTATCTTCGACGGTGCGAGCCTCGATGACCTCAACGAATGGACTGATAAGGCAGGGCTGCCGCGCTATGGCAAGACTTACCTCTATGACGGCGGCACAGGCGACCGCTTCGACCAGCCAGCAACCGTAGGCGTGATCTATATGCTTAAGCTGGGTCACATGGTAGAAGACAAGATGCATGCCCGCTCTATAGGCCCGTACTCACTGATCACGCAGCAGCCACTCGGTGGTAAAGCACAGTTTGGTGGCCAGCGTTTCGGAGAGATGGAGGTATGGGCACTCGAGGCATTCGGCGCCAGCCACATACTCCAGGAGATCCTTACAATCAAGAGTGATGACGTCAACGGCCGCAGCAAGGCATACGAAGCAATCGTAAAGGGTGATCCGATGCCAAATCCGGGTATTCCGGAATCACTCAACGTGCTTCTGCATGAGCTTCGTGGCCTCGGCCTCAGTGTCACTCTCGACTGATAAGAGAGAAATCCGACCAAAACAAATAAAAACCCCGGCGCCGGAGCATCGATAAAAACGCTCCGGCTCCGGACAACATAGAAGGAAAACCTATGGCTTTCAAGAAAGACAATAAAATCAAGAGTAACTTTTCCAAAATCACAATAGGTCTGGCATCGCCGGAGAAGATCAAGGAAATGTCGAGCGGCGAGGTCCTGAAGCCGGAAACCATCAACTACCGCACATACAAGCCCGAAAGAGACGGACTTTTCTGCGAGAAGATCTTTGGCCCGGTAAAGGACTATGAGTGCCATTGCGGAAAATACAAGCGTATCCGCTATAAGGGTATCGTCTGCGACCGCTGCGGCGTTGAGGTGACAGAAAAGAAGGTTCGCCGTGAACGTATGGGCCACATAGAGCTCGTGGTTCCGGTGGCACACATCTGGTATTTCCGTTCTCTTCCCAATAAGATCGGTTACCTGCTTGGCCTTCCATCAAAGAAGCTTGACTCAGTGATATATTATGAGCGCTACGTAGTGCTTCAGCCGGGTGCAGCGGCCAATATCTTCACCGACACCCGCGATGGTGAGAAGGTGAGCGGCAAGGATGCCGGCAAGGCTCTTGCTCGCCTCGATCTGCTTTCGGAAGAGGAATATCTCGATATCCTCGAGCAGCTTCCTGAGGGCAATCAGTTGCTCCCGGATGATGATCCAAATAAGTTCATCGCCAAGATGGGAGCAGAAGCTATCTATGAGCTTCTTCAGAATATCGACCTCGAGGCCTTGGCTGCTGACTTGCGCGACCGTGCACACACTGAGGGTTCGCAGCAGCGCAAGACAGAGGCTCTGAAGCGTCTTCAGGTAGTGAATTCATTCCTTGCTTCTAAGGATGTGAACAAGCCTGAATGGATGGTGCTCAAGGCAATCCCGGTGATTCCACCGGAGCTTCGCCCTCTCGTGCCGCTTGACGGTGGACGTTTTGCCACTTCAGACCTTAATGACCTCTATCGCCGTGTGATCATCCGCAACAACCGCCTTAAGAGACTTATCGAGATCAAGGCTCCGGAGGTGATCCTCCGCAACGAGAAGCGTCTGCTTCAGGAGGCTGTGGACTCACTGCTCGACAACTCCCGCAAGGCTTCGGCTGTGAAGAGCGACGTCAACCGTCCACTGAAGTCTCTTTCTGACTCCCTCAAGGGTAAGCAGGGTCGTTTCCGCCAGAACCTTCTTGGTAAGCGTGTCGACTACTCAGCCCGTTCGGTAATCGTTGTAGGCCCGGAGCTCAAGATGCACGAGTGCGGCATTCCAAAACTTATGGCAGCTGAGCTTTACAAGCCCTTCGTGATCCGTAAGCTCATCGAGCGTGGCATCGTGAAGACTGTGAAGAGTGCCAAGAAGATAGTAGACCGCAAGGAACCTGTAGTTTGGGATATCCTCGAGCATGTGATGAAGGGTCACCCGGTGCTTCTCAACCGTGCCCCGACACTTCACCGTCTTGGTATCCAGGCATTCCAGCCGAAGATGATCGAAGGAAAGGCAATCCAGCTTCACCCGCTTGCATGTACGGCATTCAACGCCGACTTCGACGGTGACCAGATGGCAGTGCACCTTCCTCTCGGCAACGAGGCTATCCTTGAGGCACAGATGCTTATGCTTGGTGCACACAACATCCTTAACCCTGCCAATGGTGCTCCTATCACAGTTCCTTCACAGGACATGGTGCTTGGTCTGTACTACATCACCAAGCTTCGTCCGGGCACAAAAGGTGAGGGCGCGAAGTTCTACGGTCCGGAAGAGGCTGAGATTGCATACAACGAAGGTCAACTTGACCTCCATGCTCCGGTTTCTGTGCTCGTAGACGACGTGGATGAAAACGGCAATCCTGTTAAGGTGCTCAAAGAAAATACATCTGTTGGCCGCGTGCTCTTCAACCAGTATGTGCCTAAGGAAATTGGATATGTCAATGAGATTATCTCCAAGAAATCTCTGCGCAACATCATCACAAAGGTGATCAAGACTTGCGGTGTGACACGTTCTGCCCAGTTCCTTGATGACATCAAGAACCTTGGATACAAGATGGCGTTCCGTGGAGGCCTTTCATTCAACCTCGGCGACGTCATCATCCCTGAGGAGAAGGCTGAATACGTGGCCCAGGGTAATGCTCAGGTTGAGGAAATCCTCATGAACTACCAGATGGGTATGATCACCGGTAACGACCGTTACAACCAGGTGATCGACGTATGGACAAATGTCAACAAGAAGCTTGCCGACACCCTGATGAAGCAGATGGAGGAAGACCAGCAGGGCTTCAACTCTGTATATATGATGCTTGACTCGGGTGCCCGTGGTTCGAAGGACCAGATCCGCCAGCTTTCCGGTATGCGTGGTCTTATGGCGAAGCCGCAGAAAGCAGGTGCAGAAGGTGGCCAGATCATCGAGAACCCGATTCTTGCGAACTTCAAGGAGGGTCTGAGCGTGCTCGAGTACTTTATCTCCACCCACGGTGCCCGTAAGGGTCTTGCGGATACCGCACTTAAGACTGCCGACGCAGGTTACCTGACCCGTCGATTGGTAGACGTAGCCCACGATGTCATCATCAACGAGGAGGACTGCGGAACGCTGCGTGGCCTTGTCTGCACAGAGATCAAGAACAACGAGGAAGTTGTGGCAACCCTTTCCGAGCGTATCCTTGGCCGTGTATCTGTACACGACGTGCGTGATCCTCACGATGATTCCATCCTCGTGCATGCAGGTGAAGAAATCACCGAGGCTATTGCAGAGAAGATCGAAAAGTCAGCTATCGAGTCGGTTGAGATCCGTTCGGTGCTCACTTGCGAGTCGAAGAAGGGTGTATGTGCCAAGTGCTACGGCCGAAATCTTTCCAACCACCGTATGGTGCAGAAAGGTGAGGCAGTCGGTGTCATTGCAGCGCAGTCAATCGGTGAGCCTGGTACTCAGCTTACACTCCGTACGTTCCACGTCGGTGGTGTGGCAGGTAACGTCTCAGCTGTGAAAGATGTGACAGCGCGTCATGACGGTCGCCTCGAGATGGATGAACTCCGCACAATCAAGAATAAGGATGGTGTCGACATCGTAGTAGGCCGTATGGGTGAAATGCGTATCATCGAGCCCAAGAGCGGAATCGTGTTGACCAATGCCAATATCCCCTATGGTTCACGCCTCTATTTCAAGGATGGCGATATGGTGACCAAGGGTGATATGATCTGTGAATGGGACCCGTTCAATGCCGTGATTGTGGCAGAAGAGGGTGGTAAGGTAAGATTCGTCAATGTAGAGGAAGGCGTGACTTACCGAGTGGAGACCGACGAGGCTTCCGGAATGCGCGATAAGATCATGATCGAATCCAAGGACCGTAACAAGGTGCCTGAGGCTCAGCTTCTCGATGCAGAAGGCGAAGTGATCCGCACATACTCACTCCCTGTAGGTGCACACCTTATGATTGAGGATGGCGAGGAGATCACACCGGGTCAGGTATTCGTGAAGATTCCTCGTGCTGCCGGCAACGCAGGTGACATCACCGGTGGTCTTCCACGTGTAACCGAGCTTTTCGAGGCACGTAACCCGAGCAATCCTGCAGTGGTGAGTGAAATCGACGGTGAGGTGAAATTCGGTAAGATCAAGCGTGGTAACCGTGAGATCAGCGTGACTTCCAAGCTTGGTGAGACAAAGGAATATCTCGTACCCCTTTCGAAGCAGATCCTCGTTCAGGAAAACGACTATGTTCGTGCCGGCACACCGCTTTCTGACGGTGCCATCACCCCGAGTGATATCCTTAACATCAAGGGCCCGACAGCAGTGCAGGAATATATCGTGAATGAGGTTCAGGACGTATACCGTATGCAGGGTGTGAAGATCAACGACAAGCACTTCGAGGTAATCGTACGCCAGATGATGCGTAAGGTCAACATCCTTGATCCGGGCGATACTCGCTTCTTGGAGCAGCAGGTGGTAGACAAGCGCGATTTCATGGAGGAGAACGACCAGATATGGGGCAAGAAGGTGATCACTGATGCCGGTGACTCTACCAACTACCGTAAGGGTCAGATCATCACTCAGCGTAAGCTCCGCGATGAGAACTCTTCACTGAAGCGCAAGGACCTCAAGGTGATGGAAGTGCGCGACGCTATGCCGGCTACTTCCGAGCAGGTGCTTCAGGGTATCACCCGTGCAGCACTTCAGACCTCGAGCTTCATGAGTGCTGCCTCCTTCCAGGAGACAACCAAGGTGCTCAACGAGGCTGCCATCAATGGCAAGACCGACTATCTCGAGGGTATGAAGGAGAATGTGATCTGCGGTCACCTTATCCCTGCCGGCACCGGCCTGCGTGAATACAACCGTATCGTAGTTGCCAATAAGGATGAGTTGGCAGCCATGAACATCACTGATGATTATGCTTCGGTGGTGGATGTGGAAGCAGTAGAAGCTTGATTTAATGCAGAATATCTGCTTTTGAAATAGTATGAAAAAGGAGCGAATCTTTTGGGATTCGCTCCTTTTTTATTTTTGATTTATCATGCTATATCATGATACTGCATGATATAACATGATGGTTTGAAAAGACTGCAATAACAGGAATTATTTATTCATCTTGCGGAGGAAGCATTCGAGGGTGTTGACCATGAGGCAGGCGCGGGTCATTGGTCCGAGGCCTCCGGGCACTGGAGTGATGACAGATGCGACTTCCTTTACTGCGTCGAAGTCGACGTCGCCGCAGAGTTTGCCTGTCTCGGGATTGCGGTTTACGCCTACGTCCATTACGGCTGCTCCCGGTTTTACCATATCAGCTGTTACGAATTTGGGTTTGCCGATAGCCACTACAAGGATGTCGGCCTCGCGGGTCACTTCAGGGAGGTTTTTAGTGCGGCTATGGGCCATTGTTACAGTGGCATTATGGTCGAGTAGGAGTTTGGATGCGGGGAGTCCGACTATGTTGCTTCTTCCGATGACTACGGCACGTTTGCCTTCAATCTCAACCCCTGCTTCCTGAAGCATCATGATGATGCCTTGGGGGGTGCAAGGAAGAAGGCATGGCTGTTTCTGCCAAAGTGCGGCTACATTGAGGGGGTGGAAACCGTCCACGTCCTTTTCCTTTGATATTGCTTCGATTACTTTAGCCTCGCTTATGTGCTTGGGGAGAGGTAGCTGCACAAGGAGTCCGTCGACGCTGTCGTCGGCATTCAATTCAGCAATTTTGGCGAGAAGTTCTTCCTCACTGACAGTGTCAGGATATTTCAATGTTGTATTCTTGAAACCAACCTCACCGCAGTCGCGTGCCTTTCCTGTGACGTATGACACGCTGCCGGGATCCTCACCGACGAGAATAACGACGAGGTGGGGCACACGTCCGTATTTTGCCTCACATTCCTTCACTCTTTCCGCTACACCTTGCTTCACTTTCTTGGCAAGTGCAGTTCCGCTTACTATTTCGGCCATATTTCTAAATTATAGTGTTTTTACGATTGCTCTACAAAATTAGTGAAATTTTCTTTAATCAGCAAATCGAGAGTGAAGGTAGGGTATGACAGTGTGGGATATAGTCGACTTAGTTTTATATATGATTGAGAACGAGACATTGTGTTTGTCCGAATGGAATACTGAGATAAAAAAAAACAATTTAGCAAGAAAATAATATAATTTAACAAAAATTAACAATTGGGGGGGGTAATTGAGATTTTTTGTATTACCTTTGTACTTTCTTATAGCATTTTTTTTTAGATTTGTAAAAAGATTTGCCAGGAATAATATACATTTTAAACCAAAATAAACAATGATGAAAACAACAATTAAACTTATGGCGATTATGCTTGGCATTTTCGCTGTCGCATTCGGAACTACATCATGCGACAAAATTAACGATGCACTTGAAGAGCATGATCCCAACGACGTAAAGTCTGTGAACGTGGAATACTCTATGGATTTGAGTCAGACATGGTTTGATTTCTATGACATCACGGTGACTTACTATGATGAGAATGGCAAAGAAAACAGCCTGAACGTAACGGAGAAATGGGAATACGGTTTTAGTGTTAAGCCAAACAAGGCTCCAAAAAACTATGTGTTTACAGTTGTGGCTACACCTAAAAAAGAGCATCCGGAGTTTGACAAGGCACAATATATCCTTTCAGAGGATATTCAGGCAAAGTTCTATGGCTTGCGTTATGACGGCAGCATATACAAGGAACTATGGTCTGATCTGCATCCCGTAACCTTGACTTGGAATGACATCTATACATTCACCGATTCTCAGATGGAGAGTTACTTCGTCTCGGGTGCTCGTAATTTGGCTCAGTTCACCCATTCTTTTGACGGAGACTATTGATTGGGCAAGCATAATTCCATCTATATAGTGATAAAAAAAGACTCCAACATACTTGGACCGACTAACCATTTATTTGGAATCATGTTTTTTGTAGTCTACGCCAAGATGCTTTATCTGCAGAATGCTGTCAATGGATTGTATAATGATCTCAATGGCTTTAAGGAAGAGCCAGAAGAAGAGGCAATAGAGCAGGCGGAGGTCAAGGAAATCGCAATGGAAATCTAACAATATTGGATTAAAGAAGTATGAAAAAAATAGTATTATGCCTTTTCGCAGGAATAGCGTCGCTTTCAATAGCAGCAGATGACTATATCTATTTGAGCAAGAACAATGTCAACCTTCGTGAGGCTCCGTCTACTACGGCTCCCGTAGTGGAAAAGGGGAAATTGGGAACAATATTCGTAGTGGAAGAGAAGAAGGACGGATGGTATAAGGGCATAAATGCCCAATATGGCGACAATCCGGTATGGATCTCTTCATCAGTTTCAGAAAAATGTCATGAAGGAATATTAGCAGTTCCTGCTTGGAACTATGTCAATATGCCGGGTGCTGCTATCCCTTATGTAGGTGTAGAGCGTTCTTCAGGTGGTGAGGTACACAATACGTGGAACTTTACCTCATCAAATCCTAACTTTTGGAATGATGAGAAACCGGGAGCTACCTTTGATGCCATTCTTAATAATTCAGTAATTTATAAAAATGGAAGTATAAGGGCATATGAGACCTTTTATAAAGGTGAGGCATATGCGTATTATCTGAAGCTTACAGAAGAATCGAATGACGGGGGCGAAAGCTACACCAAACTAGAGAGTCCAATATACGTATATCCGAGCTGGGGAGGAGAAAGTGGAATATATGTAGATGGAGTTCATTTTTATGATGATGTGATGGGTGATGAAGAATGGTAATATAAATATTATAAGCTATGACATTACTGAAAAAAATCTTCGGGGCTGCGTTGACTGTGGCTGTCGTTACTTCTACGATAGCATGCGGTTCGAAGAAGGAAGCGGCAGAGGATACCGATGAAGTCTCAACTCCCATCAACTTGACTTCACAGGGCATCTGGGAGATGATCAGTATGGATGATGACGGCAATCTGCTTCAGATCACAGAAAATCATGTCTACTACTATACCCATGGCTATAGCAATTTACCGTACAAGGCCGAAATTGTGGAGCGTACCGATACGTCTGTCGTCTTTAAGAGTAAAGACAGAAACGGAGTAGTGCTTTTTTCTGAATACGATATCGACCTTCAGATTTACAAAGACGGTGAACTTGTAGGCTCCGAACAAAGCGGGGCTAAACCATGGCTCGGTGGCTTTGCAAGCATTAACAAGAATGAAGAAGACCGTACAGTCTACGCAGATTCTCTTCTCTCGAAGCCTATGGGGGTCGCCGGATATTGTGAGGCACTTCCTATAGTGTCAATCCAAGATAAGTTTAATAAAGTTATTTTCAATGGTACTGAGGCGTATATAAGCAGCAATGTCCTGAAGTTTGATTACGCAGTCTGCGACCTTGCTGTCTTTGAGGGAGGTCCATATTATAGAAACATTAATTCTCAAGTAAACATTACCTACAATATAGTGAAGTCTCTGGTGGATGAGCGCGACGGCAAACTTCGCTTTACCATTGAAAAAGACGAGATAACAGAATTTCGCATCTACAGCACATACTATTCCGGATATGCCGATGGCAACAAGATTGTGGTAGATTCGAAGACCGATGACTTTGATGCCTTTGAGTGTGCGGACTTCGCGAAGTTTGAGCCATTAGACAAAGCTTTTGACATAGTGGTATGCCGAATGATGGCTCATAATTTTATTCTCATTGACGAGGAAAGATATATCAAACAGAACTAATTCAAACAGAGCCTCTGTCTTATCTAATGAGACAGGGGCTATTGTAATTTTGTGGAACGAGGTTTATTGAGCCGGCCTTAACAAAAAACTACTTTATATGAAAATCAATTGCAAAATTCTTCTTCTTTTCGCATTTTTTGCGATGAATTTATCGTTGTGTGCAGCTAAGCCCAATGTCTTTGTGGCTGATTTTAAAAACGAATGCAGTGCAAAGCCGGAATACGTAGCACAGCTGAGAAATGCAGTGATCCAAAGCCTTATCGGATCGCAAAGGATCAATATATTCACTCCGGATGCCGATATGCTTCAGGCTATGGAGGAACGTAGGCGTAATTCATCCAATTTCGTTGCAGATGATATCGAAATGTTGCGGGAACTTGAGCGGAAAGGTGCAAATTCGATTGTGACAGGTAGTCTTGATGGGGTAAGCATCAGCTCAAAGACCAACGACAAGGGGGAGAAGACGTATACAGCTATCATTTCAATCACTATACGGGCCATTGACCCTCAAAACGGTCAGGTCATTAAATCGGTAAGCCTGAAATATGGAGAGCCAGTTTTAGGACTTTTCGGAGCCACCGGTAAGTCGGAGGATGCAGCCGTGCAGAAAGCTATGGATGAAGTGTCAGCATGGCATATGATCGAGGCTGTGGCTCCTCTTCATGGACGAATACTCGAACTGGAGAAAGTAAACAAGAAGAAACTCGAGACTCTCTATATTGATCTTGGCAGTGAGGAGGGTGTCGGACGTGGCCATACTTTTGCCATTATGCTGCAGAGAAAGATAGGAGAGATGGATTCGAAGACACGGATAGGGACAATCGAGGTTGTAGAAGTGCAAGGTCCTAAGGTTTCGCTCTGTAAGGTGAAGAAGGGGAAAGAGGAAATACTTGATGCCTACAATAAGAATCAAGATCTTTGTGTAGATTCCTATTGATGAAGGAGATGATGATGAATAGGATAGTAGCCATAATGCTTTCACTGTTTTGTCTTCTGGATGGAAATGCACAGTTGTCGCCGTATGCTTCGTTTGAATGCAAGGACGGCGAGAATGTGACGATACGTTCATGGGGCGAAGCCCCGAAGGGGAAAGAAGCGCAGACAGAAGCAGTAAAGAATGCCTTCCGGGCTCTTCTCTATGAGGGTATCCCGGGACTCAACAATGCTGCGCCTATGATGACCAACATGGACAATAGCTTTGACTACAGGTTTTTCGACAATCAATATAAGCGCTATCTTGTCTCAGATCCTGAGAAGCTCTTTGAAGAGAAAGTAATGGGGCAGAAGCGGGCAATGATGCTTGTATCGATAGATACCGAAGGCCTGAAGAAAGCCATAAGGTCAGCAGGTGCTTCACTTTCTCCGTTTTGGCAAGACAGGTCGGCTCCTACATCAATAGGAAGTCAGGCTCCAAAGACGGCAGTAAGGCCTTCGATTGTCGTGATTCCCTATATGGCAGACCCGAAAGCCGATTTTTCAATGATGGCCGAATATATGGCCGATCAGCCGGAAGTTCGCTCTGCCATTAATGCAGTAGTGTCAAAATTCGTGGCAAATGGTTATGTCACTAAGGATCTCGTTGTCTTGTTGCAGAATTCCGAAACTTCCTCTTTGTTAGCATCCGGTTCTCAATCGGATGTGGCAACGGAAATAGTGCGTCAGCTTCCTGGAGACATTATAGTCACAGTAGACGCGCAAATTAAGATTGACGGTGATTATAGGCAGTGTAATCTCGCCTTAAATGCTGTAGAACGTCAGACCGGTGATCAACTCGCTACTCAAAATTTTACGTCAGGACGCTACAGACTCAATGACAATCCTCGTCTGGTGGCTCATGCTGTGGATTTGATGCAGAGTGATTTTTTCTCGCAGCTTGACCGGGCTTTCACGCGACGCATAGAAGAGGGTCTTTCGATGGTGATTGAGTTTCAGCTCGGCCAATCAGTCTCTGACTGGAATTTTGATTCCCCTATACCCTCTTCGGGCGATGACTTCAAGGTGTGGCTCAGCGACTGGCTGCGTAGTAACAGTCAGGATGGTGCATACGAAAGAAGTGTTGCAACTGATAAGTTTATCCGTGCTTCTGTCAAAGTGCCGCTTTGGGATAAAGATGCCAATAGACCCTTTGGCCCCGATGAATTCGCTTCAAAACTACGGCTTGCAGTCAGTAAGGCCCTTGACGGCGAGTATGGAGTTAAGGCTACTGAAATGGGTCAGAGGTTAATTATATCAATCAACTGATAATTCTTTCTATGAAGCATATATCTTTTATAATTTTCGCTATTATAGAAATCGCGTTAACTTCATCAATATATGCGGCAGAGTCTTCTCCGTCAGAGAATGGTGGATGTCCCGAAGCCGTAGAAGTTGCCTCTTCCGGAAAGGAGGCGTGTTTTAAGGTTGCCCCTATAGGAGAATCTGCACTGGAAGGACTTTTAAGTGAGAAAGTAAGTCGAATTATAGGGCGCATAGGATGCGGAGCCGAGAATGCCAGGTTTATGATTGTGCCATCTTTGGATGTCAACAGAGTGTCGACTTCTTCGGGTTTAGTTAGAAATGTGATCCTTGCAGAAGGGGAACTGACTCTTAAGGCTGTAAGCATCGATGATCCGGATATGATTTGGCATAGTGTCTCCATACCCCTCGAAGCGGTGCTGACAGGCAGCAATGCGGATCCTGCTACGGAGCTTGCAAAGCAGATAAATGTGTCTGATGCGGTATATGTCAGGTTTGTCAGGGTGGCAAGAAAGAAGATTGCAGAAGCGTCAGTGACGTTGGATTAAGAAAATATTATGATATTTCAATATGGTTTGAAAAATCTATTCGGATTAGGATGCATGCTTTCAGTGTTGATTTCTTCAATGTCTGTTTATGGAGAAATGAAAGTATTGGACCGGAGTTCAAAAAAGATGCCTGAATGGGTACTGCATCATCCGGAAGATTATCTTGTGGCGATAGCTTCGTCATCAACATTGCAGGAAGCTCAAAACAGAGTGGAGCAGGAATTGCTTCGTAAGGTGATGAGTGCGGTTGCTGTCAATGTAGTAGGAGAGACAGTCTCAGACTCTGGTGTGGAAGGAGACAAGGAGTGGGATGATTTCTATAGTCAGCTCTCGGTGCGGACTGCTCAACTGCCATTCGTTTCAGATGTTTCGTTGGCAAAATGCAAGGACACATATTGGGAGCATTCCTATAATAAGGTTTCCTCGAAAGATAGTTATGATATCTATGTCTTGTATCCATTTGATTCAACCACTAGACATAAACTTATTAGAGAGTATGAGGCGTATGACTCCAGGATGTCTGATTCGTTGCTGCGCCTGGAAGAAAGATTGAAAGATGTAGACGAGTATGATTCTATATCTCGGGCAGAAGGGGAACTTGAAGGACTTATGGCTTGGTTTCCTGATAGACAGCGTAGGAAGCGGGCGGAGAAGACACTGGAACTCTATAGAAGTATTAAGGCCTCTCTTTCACTTGTAGGGGAAATCATAGCAAAAGGGGAGTGCCGGGTAGTTGTGATGAGAGGTGACAGAATCTTTAAACTTCCAGGACGACTTAAGGCTTCTTCGAATTGTGCTTCACAGATCAATATCCGGCCTGATGCAAATGGCTGGATAGTCAGTTACAATATGGATGATTGCCTGGAGTTTGAGGAAAACAGCCTTAATCTTACATTGAATAGCTATGGAGTCAATTTAAAGACCACTGTAGTATTTTGAGATTGACTTGGTATCGATTCCCATTTTGCATGAGACTGGATTTGCAGCGGTATATGTTGATAGTATAAAGGCCTGATAAGCGAACAGAAGTGGCTTTGGGGGTGTTTACATAATATAATGTAGTATTAATATAGAAACTATAAACTTTATGCTTGGATATATATCTATCGGGGTGTTTATTGACGGGGGCTATTATGCCAAGGTCAATAGGGCACTAAAGAAATCGGAGAATTCGATCATCCGCGTTAAGTCGCTTTTTGACTTCATCACTTTCCGTCTTGCAATGGAGGAAGATGTAGACCAGTCTGACTGCCAGATTACGGAGGCTCATTATTTCCGCGGACGCTATCGCGTGAAGGAGGCTTATGACAAGAAACTTCTCTACAATGAGCGAAAGTTTGAGGATACGCTCATTGAAAATGATGTGGTGTTCCACTACAAGCATCTTCGCGAAGTTGAAAAAGATGGCGTAGTGCAGGTGGTGGAAAAAGGAGTCGATGTATGGTTTGCTCTTGAAGCCTATGAGCTTGCTACTTTCCGTAAGTTTGACTATGTAGTGTTGATCACTGGAGATGCCGATCATGAGATGCTTGTAAGGAAGTTGAAGGCATTGAAGGTAAAGACAGTGCTATTGACTTGGAATCTTACCGATGTGGACGCAACGTCGCCTTTGCTTAAGGAAGAGGCAGGACATCACTGGGAACTTTCGCATATCATCTATGACCATCCTGAGCTCCAGCATGAGTTACTATATAAGCTCAAGGATCCGGCTTTAAATCTCGGAGCTGAATTTTAGGCCCCGTGTCATAAAAAATGGTGGCCTTAGGCTTCATCTCATAAAGTTTTAGAAAATCATTAGGGCTTCCCTTTTGGGAAGCCCTTCTCATATTCAGATTAGTAAAATTGAATTATTTCTATCTATATGTTTTGGGATCGCGGCGGAGCTCAATAGGTCTCAATATTCGATTATCAAAATCGTAAAAGGTTAGCAAAAGATTGTTTCAGGCGTTTCAGGTATAATGTTTAGGTATTGTATTATGGCCTCCGCCGCATACATGGCCTTCACAGGTCAATCCCATAATTTCATGTATTAGGTTCGAATGTATTACGATATATTTTTCCAATCCATCCGGCCTCCGAGGAGGCTTCTAAGAAATCTCTCTTGATTTCGGTTACAAAGTTAATACATATTTTTCAACTTTCCAAATGTCTTTTTTACAATCAAATTAAGAAACCATTTCAAAAAGCTACAAAAATATTAAAAATTTTCATAATTGTGGCAAAATGATATATTTTGAAGGAAATTTTGTGATATTTCATAAATGTTACATATTATTGCACCGGTGTTTCATGTTAAGAAACATATTTTTAATATGTAAAAAAATTGCATTCATTCTTAAGTTTTAAGCCAATAGGCCGCTGGTGTCATCTTCGACAAACCTGCTGCGCATTGAAATAAATAAAAAAAATGACCTCCAACAGGGTGTGAAGGTCATTTGTGTGAGTTCTTCTATTTAGGGTTGGTAGAGGAAGCGCTTGATGCTTCTCTTTGGAGTCTTCTCAAATTCCTTGTCGAATATTCTGATCTCTGATATTTTGGAGTAAGAGGGGAGCTGCGGATTCAGAAGCTTGAGATTTTCATCCATCACTGTGTCTGCATCCTTTCCATCTTTCTTCAGCGCATCAAAATCGGGATATACGAGAGCTACGAGTTTTCCGTTATCGTCTATCACTACCGATTCGATTACGTATGGAAGGTTGTTGATCTTTTGTTCGATTTCCTCGGGGTAAATGTTTTGCCCTGAGGGACCCAGGATCATTGTTTTGGAACGCCCCATTATACGGATATTGCCTTCTCTGTCGCGAGTGACGAGGTCGCCGGTATTCATCCACCCGTCTTTCATCACTTCTTTCGTGGCATCATCATTTTTATAGTATCCTTTCATCACGTTGTCGCCTCTTACCCATAGGTTGCCGGGTATGGTCTCCGGATCAGGAGAGTCTATCTTCGCCTCCATGCGCTCTACGATCTTGCCAACAGTGCCGGGTTTTTCTTTTTCGGGTGTCTCATAGGTGATGAGAGGTCCACATTCAGTCATGCCATAGCCGACAGTGACGGGGAACTTGATCTTCATTAGGAATTCTCCGACTTCAGCATTGAGAGCCGCACCTCCTATGATGACCTGCTTCACTTGTCCGCCAAGAGCCTTCACAAGCTGAGTTTTTATCTTGCCTAGTATGATTCCTTTTATGATAGGAAGCTTGAGCAGGAAGCGCATCTTAGGCTGATTTATTACCGGGAATACCTTTGTCTTTACAATCTTCTCCAAGACGAGAGGAACGGTGATGATGAGCTTAGGTTGCACTTCAGCAAAAGCTGCAAGCAGGATCGCGGGTGAGGGAGTGCGTCCGAGGAATGTGCAATGGCATCCTTTGGCGAAGGGATGGAGCATCTCGATCACCATTCCATAGAGATGGGCGAGAGGGAGCATATTCAGCACTCCATCGCCGGGACGGAGGAAAGTCAGGAATTCCATGCAGAACTTGATATTGCTCCATATGGAACGGAATGGAAGCATCACTCCCTTGCTCATGCCAGTGGAGCCTGATGTGTAGTTGATGACTGCGAGATCATCCGGTTTATCCTGAAACCAATTTATGTCTTTAGATGAGAAACCATGAGGGTACTTATCCTTGAAGAATTTATCTATGTGGTCGTGAGCTATGGTCAGATTCTCTGATTTTGAGTATGGCACTCCAAACTCACTGATGTAGATGACACCCTCAAGCTCAGGAAATTCAAGTCTGTCGAGATGCTTCCAGATAGCTTCGTCTACGAATAGAAGTTTAGCATCGGAATGATTTACGAGATGGTGGATCGTCTCAGGTTTGAATTCGTGTAAAATAGGCACAGCTACTACTCCTGCAGTGATGCAAGCGATAAAGGCAGTGGCCCATTTAGCGGAGTTTTTGCCGCAAATAGCGACTTTATCGCCTTCCGTCACACCGGCTGCCTCAAACATGATGTGGAGTTTTTCGATCATTTCAGCCACGTGTCCGTATGTGCTTGTGGCTCCCTTATAATCTGAAAGGGAAGGGAGATCCCAGTTGCGGCGCACAGACGCCTCTAAAATAGCGTTTAGCGATTCCGGGATATTTGTGAAGTATTGGTCGGTATCTGTGATTTCCACGCTTAGTGTGGAAGCTTTGTCTTTTTTCATAGTCGATAGATTATAGTGGATTGTTTAAAAAGAAAAAATTCAGAATGCACATAAATAAGCTATGTGTGCATTCTATATATAGAACAAAAAAAGAGCCCGCTTGTTTGCGGGCCCTTGCATATATGGCAAAATAATATGCTGAATTAGTCCTGATTGAGGTTTACTCGCTTGAAGTCTACAACGATGCAACCCTTAACCTCGCTGTCGAGATACTGGCCAACTGTAAGTTTAGCATCGCGGTGGTATTCCTGTTCCATAAGGCAAGATTCCTTGAAGAACTTATTGAGGCGACCATTGGCGATGTTCTGGATCATAGCCTCAGGAAGGTTTGCTGCTTTTTCAGCACCTACCTTGGCAGCGATTTCAGCAGCCTTGTCAGCCTCCTCGCGAGTGAGCCAACCCTTGGCGATGTTGCTCTCTACGTGATCAGCGCTGTCTACGAGGTTGGGATTGATGCCGGCTTTGCGGATAGCTGCTTCTACAGCTTTCTTCACCTGCTCTTCCTTAGTCTTTTCGATAGCTACGGTAAGTTCGCTTTCTACTACGTGAGCGTCAACATGGTCACGGTCGATGGCAATCGGGTTCATAGCAGCAACCTGCATACAGATTTCGCGGCCAACTGCTGTGCTTACACCGGGAACGCTAAGGCCAACAATAGTAGCAAGCTTATTGCCGAGGTGCTCGTAGGCTGCAACAGAGGGAGCCTCAACACACTCGTATGCGCCAAGTTCCATCTTTTCGCCTGTCTTGCCGATTTCGTCAGTTACGAGTTCTGCAACTGTACGGCCTTCGAGGGGAAGAGCCTTCACTTCGTCGAGCGTCTTGGCACCAGCCTCAACAGCTGCGTCAAGAATCTTCTTGGTAAGCGCACGGAAAGACTCGTTTTTAGCAACGAAGTCAGTTTCGCACTTGAGGGCTACGATAGCAGCGAAACCTTCTTTTGTGCCTGCGAGAACGCAGCCTTCAGCAGCCTCGCGGTCTTCACGCTTAGCAGCCACAGCCTGACCTTTCTTGCGGATGATTTCGATGGAAGCCTCGATGTCGCCACCTGTCTCAGCAAGTGCGTTCTTGCAGTCCATCATACCTGCGCCGGTCAAGTTGCGCAGTTTTTTGATATCTTCTATAGATACTGCCATTTTTGGTTGAATGGTTTAGAAGTTTAATTGTTTAAAATGTTTAATCGTTTAATCAATAAAGCGATTAAGCGATGGGGGATAATAAGGATTGTCCCTTGAGTAATTATTCAGCAGCAGGAGCTTCTGCTTCAGCAGCGGGAGCTTCAGCGGGAGCCTCAGCAGCGGGAGCGCTACGACGAACGCGACGACGCTTTCCGGGATTTGCCTCTGCTCCTTCTTCCTTATCCTCTGCATCAGCTTTCTCTACGCTGCGTTCCTGAAGGCCTTCAGCCATAGCAGAGCAAAGAGCGTCGAGAACGATTTCGATAGAGCGGGAAGCATCATCGTTGGCGGGGATCACGTAGTCAACATTGCTGGGGTCAGAGTTGGTGTCGACCATAGCGAATACCGGAATACCAAGACGGTTTGCTTCAGCTACTGCGATGTGCTCTTTCATAACGTCAACAACGAAGAGAGCGCTCGGGAGACGACCAAGGTCAGCGATTGAGCCGAGGTTCTTCTCGAGCTTAGCGCGCTGGCGGGTGATCTGGAGTTTCTCACGCTTGCTGAGGTTGTCGAAAGTGCCGTCTTTTTCCATCTTGTCGATGGTGGTCATTTTCTTCACAGCCTTGCGGATGGTGGGGAAGTTGGTGAGCATACCGCCCGGCCAACGTTCGATCACGTAAGGCATTCCGATTGCGCCAGCTTTTTCAGCAATAGCTTCCTTAGCCTGCTTCTTAGTGGCTACGAAAAGAACTTTCTTTCCGCTTTTTGCAATCTGCTTGAGAGCAGCAGCTGCTTCGTCGATCTTAGCAGCTGTCTTATAGAGGTCGATGATGTGGATTCCGTTGCGCTCCATGAAGATGTACGGCTCCATAGCCGGGTTCCA
>JAIDTO010000078.1 GCA_029060625.1 Muribaculaceae bacterium
TCAGGCGAGAAACTCAAGACTACGCACACCACGGCAGTGAACGGAAAGGTGACCGGACAGACGACGACGGAATACCGGGGCAACGTGATATACCGTGACGGCAAAGTCGACATGGTCCTTTTCCCGGGCGGCTACGCCACGATTGACGGGAATGCCGTGATCTTCCACTACTACACGCAGGACTATCTTGGCAACAACCGCGCCGTAATCAACGGCTCAACTGGAGCCATTGAGCAGACGGTGGCGTACTATCCCTACGGCGGCGTTATCGCCGACCTCGGCACCAACCCGACCAAACAGCAGTACAAGTTCGGAGGCAAGGAACTCATCACCACCAACGGCCTCAATGAGTACGACTTCGGAGCCCGAAACTACTATCCTGCCGTCCCCGCCTTCACCCGAATCGATCCGATGGCAGAGAAATACCTCTGGCTCTCCCCATATCTCTACTGCGCCAATAATCCCGTGAATTATGTGGATCCAACGGGAATGGTATGGAAAAATCCTGAAGATGCAGAGCGGATTTTGAGTCATGTTCAAGAACGTATTCAGAATTTAGAAAATCAGGTCTCTTTATTAGAAACAGACCTAGAAAATCCAGATCTAACTGAAAAAGAGAAATCATTAACACAAGTGATGATAAAAGAAAACAAAGAGAAAATTACATTATTAAATAACAACATTGGAACAATGGAAGTCCTGGGTGCCGACCAAGAACACGAATATGCTTTTGAATCAACGGACGGCAGTCGTCCTCATGTAGTGAGATTGGGAGATGACGGAACTATCTTTATTCAGGCATCATCTGACGCTTTGGCGCTACACGAAATCACGCATGTTGGCCAGTCTTTGAAACAAGGCGAGCTCGTTTTTATAGATGGCGTATTAAGTAATGCCTCTACCACACTTGCTGGAATCGCAAAAAACGAAACGATTGCTTACAGAACCCAATATGCAATGGATCCATGCAGTTTACCTATACCGACCGTTTCTATTAATTTCATAAATTATAGATACCTTAAGCATATTATGAATCCTCAGACTGGAAAACCTCTATATCCTTACCTGCAATGAAAAAAACGCTGATAAAGTCTATTGCCATTATATTCTTATTGGCATCGATATTTTCCTTATCCTTAGATTTACATTGTTTTAAGATTCAGATCAAGGACGGGATGAAAGTTTATAGCAATGCCTTTACCCATATTATTATTGATCCAGACCTCAGTAAGGTTCAAATCTATGACATAGACACGCATCCGCATTATCCCGTGCTATCCAGAGAGTATTGGCGCGGTGACTTTATCCTAAAACATATACAGGATGATTTCTACTCCCTATACAATGAGGATTTACCAGGAGAGAAATGTATTGATAATATGAATGTTTACATGATTCCAGATGAATCGGCATATGTTACTGCCAGATTAAAATTAGGAAATTCCACAAATCGATATATTGTGACAGCGGAAAGTATAGGAACAGACTCAAACTTCAGTATCGTATATCCTTTAGAGGATGAACTACGTTTACCGGTGAACCGACTCGGATACAGATTTTCAATCCGCCCACAGTACAATGATATAATTTCAATCGCGGGAATAGCATATGGCTTCTCTCCAACACTTAAATACCTTGATTTGAGAGATCTAAAGTCAGATTTGTTTTCTTCAGGAGGATATTTGGAGATATCTCTTCCGTATTTTGAGGACACGATATTTGATAAATGGTGCATCAACGGAGATATCTTGCAGATAGTTCCCGAGATAACCAATGATAAAATAATATGGCATGGAAAGGAATTCAGATTATATGATAGCGGTAAGACATTTTTCAATTTTTAGATTTGTACTTATTGTTTGTATTGCAGTTTGCTTTCAAAAGGCATCCGGTGAATTCAGGCATGAATCCGCAACAAAGTATATTTCTAAGGAATTTGGATATATTATCATCGACGAAGAAACGCAGTCTGTTGATATCTTCAAAACAATTCCTGAAATCAATATATCCATAAATATTGCCAACTGCGGAATCAAGCATATATCCGATAAGTTTTATACCATCTCATCTCTTCAACCGATAACTTACAGAGACATCAAGATCAACGTATCTAAGGAATACAGCCAGTCTCCTGACTCAGTTAGGGTTAACATAAAACTGCCTGCAGAGGCAGCAGACAGTCTGTACTTAATGGTTATGCCTTCGGTTGGCCCGATGAAGAAATATGATTTCTCCTCTGACGGTACTGTAAAATTCTGTCAGAGGAAACAGGATTTCGAGTATGACAATTTCTTTAATGTAATCATATTGCCCCAAATTTATCCCTTTGCGGCAGTAACATCATGGGGAGACAGTGAAACCCTGTCATTCCTCGACCTAAGACTTGATGAAATATCGGATATGACAGATTCTTCAATATCCAAATTGGACATCGACATTCCCGACTTCACGAATGAAATCTTTCAAAAATGGGTGATTCTTGACGATTTTGTCTTAAACAACGGAAATGAAATCATATGGAGAAATATTCATTTCCTCAAGTCCGAGATTGAAAAATAAACATCTCTTAAATGTCATTTTCTTAAATGAAATATATTACACTTAGGACTACTTCGGCAACAACCGCGCCGTAATCAACGGCTCCACCGGAGCCATAGAGCAGACAGTCGCCTACTATCCCTACGGAGCGGTTATAGCAGATCTCGGGACGGCGGCCACATCCGGCCAGCCATTCAAGTTCGGCGGAAAGGAGCTGATCACCGCCAACGGCCTCAACGAGTACGACTTCGGAGCCCGCTATTACTACCCCACAGCCCCGGGCTTCACAAAGCCAGACCCGATGGCAGAGAAGTATCCCTGGCTCTCCAGATTCCTCACTTCCCGAACAACCGCACCATCGTCAACACCCTGTCAAACCGCCAGTTTCCCACACCAACCCTCGCGATGCCGTTTCCTCCGGAACCCCGCGTTCTGTAAACCATTCCAGTGAACCCACATAATTCTCATCTAATTATCAATAACTTACAAAATATTTTGACACTCTAAACATCAGTTAACAACACACTGTTCAATTTA
>JAIDTO010000079.1 GCA_029060625.1 Muribaculaceae bacterium
GCTCCTTCTTCATGAAGCGAAATCTGCTCGCAAAGCTGACGAAATCTTAATAAAAAAATAAGTCGAAACAACTTCATATGGAAGATTCTTTTACGATAAGAAGGAGTACTGCAAGGGATATTGACCGGATCATGGAGATATATGATTCGGCAAAATATTATATGCGGACATACGGAAATTTCAAACAATGGACAGGAGGCTACCCCGACAAAAATATCATACTTACAGACATTGCCCACTACAGTCATTTTCTTGCTGAAGATGAAGAAGGCAATATTCTTATGGTTTTCGCATTCATCCTTGGGAAAGACCCTACATATAAAGTAATAGAAAATGGCGCTTGGCTCAACGACAGGCCTTATGGCACAATCCATCGAATCGCATCAAGCGGTATACAAGGTGGGATGCTGAAGGCATGCGTTAGATTTTGCGCAACAATGATCGACAACATCCGCATTGACACCCACGCTGAGAACGGGCCCATGCTACGCGCCCTTAATAAACTTAAATTCAAACATTGCGGCATCATTTACACCGCTGACGGAAGTCCACGACTCGCTTTCCAAAAAGATTTCCGTCCTGAAATTATTCTCCCCATTGACTTCTTGACAACATTTTAGGGCCGCCTAAAAAAACCGAGACTCTAATCTGAAGACTTTTCAGTATCGGACGGGGCAGCCTTTGACATTGTGACAAGATATACACCTGTGAAAATCAAGACTACGGCGAAGGCCTTCGGTATTGAAAAGTGATCCATTCCAAGCAGGATACCAACTATGGTAGCAACAATCGGCTGCACATAATTATACATACCCACTATAGTAGGCCTTAAGTTTTTCTGCCCTATCATGATGCAGATATATGCCACATATGTAGCAAAGAAGACAATATATGTCACCCCTATCCATTCTGAAAATGAGATGGCTTGCCAGTCGGTGGCTTTCAAGAAGCTTATAGTAGAAGGCAATCCAACTATTGTAGCCGACAGGAACATCCATTTCATCAGAGTGACGAGGGAATACTTCTTGATGAAATTACGATAGAGAGTAAGATAGAGTGCATATGAAAGTTGTGCCATCAAAACTATAAAATCACCCAAGGCAGGATTCTCGCCGCCTGCAATTGCACCCTTTCCTCCAAGCACAAGAATCAATGCTCCTGCAGCCCCAAGCACAATACCCCCGGCTTTTTTTATGGTGATTGGCTCATGAAGAAATAGCCATGCGAGCAGCATCACCCACATCGGCATCGTTGTTGTCACCAAAGATGCTTCCCCAGGCGAAGTGTAGCTTACACCTATTATAAAGCATCCCTGATTCAGAAGTATTCCTATCATGCCTGCTCCGAATAGTCGAAGTTTGTCGATAGCCGGGACATGCTCTTTCTGAGTGAATAGAGAAGTGATCCAAAACAAGATAGCAGCACCTGCTATCCGGAAATCAACCATAATGATAGGAGCAATAATACCGGAAGCAAACACTAATTTCGCGACAGGCGACATAAGCCCCCAGCATACGTTAGCCCCCAACATTGCCAAATGCCCCTTAAGATTAAAATCACCAATATTCTTCATAGTTTTTTCACCTGCACATAAATTCGAGTACGCGGCCCTCGGCGTTTCGAGTTTGCATTACCCATTTATTTTGCAAAATTAGTAATTTTAGATGGAATGAGCAAACAATGACAAAAGACGTGCACTCCTTACATTCATGAAATCGTAAGTTTAGGACATATTGAAAAAAGATTTTGAGAAAAGTTTTTGTAAGTCCGAATAATTTATTAATTTTGTAGACAAAAGTGGCTTTTATGCCCAATAGCAAAAGATAGAACCATAATATTTATACCATAAACACGACATCAAATGTACTTATTAGGTTACGACATAGGTACTTCCTCCGTAAAGGCAAGTATCGTTGACGCCGAAAGCGGAAAATGTGTGGCTACCGATTTCTTCCCGAAGTCAGAAGCTCCTATTAAAGCTCTAAAGCCGGGATGGGCCGAGCAGAATCCGGAAAACTGGTGGGAATATATTAAAGAGGTGACAAAAAGTGTTCTTGATGCCTCCAAGGTTAACCCTGCTGATATCAAAGCAATCGGTTTCTCTTTCCAGATGCACGGACTCGTATGCATCGACAAAGACCGCAACCTGCTTCGCGACGCCATCATTTGGTGCGACTCGCGTGCAGTGCCCTACGGACAAAAGGCATTCGAAGAGCTTGGTGAAGAGCAATGTCTGACCCACCTTCTCAACTCCCCGGGCAACTTCACTGCTGCAAAACTTGCATGGGTGAAGGAAAACGAGCCGGAAGTATTTGAGAAAATCTACAAGATAATGCTTCCCGCCGACTACATCGCCATGAAGATGACAGGCGAAATATGCACTACTCCTGAGGGTATATCCAATTATGTGCTTTGGGACTTTAAAGAAAATGCTCCCGCAAAGTTCCTTATGGACTATTTTGGCTTCGATATGGATATTCTTCCGGAAGTGAAGCCCACTTTCAGCATTCAGGGTCGACTTCTCCCCGA
>JAIDTO010000008.1 GCA_029060625.1 Muribaculaceae bacterium
TATTTAGTCGGCACGCATTTTTGAGTGTTTTACTTATTGCAATATTTAGCTGCAAAATCTTGTAAATTTCGTTACCAACGGACTTATCGCATGTCAGGATCCGCTTCCATTCAATCAGTATTGCATTTCGATGAATAATTATATTACGGGTATCTTTTCCCGAGATCATAGAAAGTCTCGAATTTATATCTGCCAATGCTGTCCTTTATAAAATCCTGAGCCGTATTGAAAAAGTCAAGATCCCCGATACCACATGGGTGGTTTCCGTCAGATGTAATTCTGTTAAAGTAGAAGTTTCTTAATTCCCTTCTCGTTATAATGTAAGATTGGCTTCCTAGCATAGACCAAGTCATCATGGGGAACAGGTAGAACGGACAGTCTTTATTCTTTCTCATGACAATAATTGCCCTGCCATCATAGCGACAAGAGTCTGAAGGTATCTCGAAATCGGGATTATAATCATTCCGGACCTTCACAATCACCAATGCCATACACAAGAGGCTGTCCCGACTGTAGGTGATTGTGTCCGCCGACAATGCTATCCTTGCGTCAGTCCTAATAGGATAGGCTTCCCGTTTGTGGTCATGTCTGGGTCTCAGTGCGTATGAAGTATATATAAAATATCCGTTGGTAATCTCTGGATTTATGCTGTCTTCATTGACAACAAACCCTTCCTTCAGACGCTGTGAAAGCCTGACCGACTCGATATTGTCGAGATATGATCTTTCTATTGTCGCTTTATCCATCCTGTATCTTTGTGTCTGTTCATCCAGATTCACTTCAGCCGGAAATACCTCCTCTGTACGGGCGTTGTGACAGGAGGAGAATTCCAAAATAATGTAGAGAAAGAATAGAAGTTTATATTTCATAAAATCACGATTTGAATAGATTAAATGACTACGCAGACTCAAATATACTTACTTTAGTAACGTATCCCAATAATTGGAAATATCATCGGAGAAACTTGATATTGTATGCTCTTTATATGGAAGTATCCATGCACTTAAAATATTGTAAGATATATTCTTGTGAGTTACTATTCCTGTCGCTCCCGGCATTGGCAAGTCACCTGCAAATGCATCAAAGAAATGCTGGAAAACTATCGTCTTGTCAATTACGGATGTTTGGAGTGTCGGTTGATATGGAGCGAAATCAACCTCGAATTCTAATTTTTCAGTTATATCCATACCATTATCCGCTGCATAATTAAGCATGCCCTGAATAAATCCTTTGGTATAGGCGCTTCCCATACTATGCGAGATAAACTTAACGGAGGTTTGTGTGGCATCCGACAATTCGATAATTTCTTGACACCTATTGTAGCCATTTTCATAACCTGCTGAAATTCGATCATTGACTTCAAGATTACTTGGGGAATGATCGACAAAGTCTACGAAATTGCCAAGACCTCTTAAGCCTCCTAATGCCCCATCAATATATATTGCTGTATTATCTCTGACCTTATTCATGATCACAGAAGCGATTTTTCCCCAATATGCAGCTGAGCCCCCATCACCAAAATGAAAACCATTGATAAATATAGTGACATTACCATCAGGATCGAAGGCATTGACCGGATTGTTAGCGCAGTAGAGATAGGGGGAGAGCCATGGGTATTTCTCTGCCATCTGATCCGGCTTTGTGAAACCCGGGACCGCAGGATAGTAGTTTCGGGCGCCGAAATCGTACTCGTTGAGGCCGTTGGCGGTGATCAGCTCCTTTCCGCCGAACTTGAATGGCTGGCCGGATGTAGCCGCCGTTCCGAGGTCGGCTATGACGGCTCCGTAGGGGTAGTAGGCCACTGTCTGCTCTATGGCTCCGGTGGAGCCGTTGATGACGGCTCGGTTGTTGCCGAGATAGTCCTGGGTGTAGTAGTGGAAGGTCACGGCAGTCCCGTTAATTGTGGCGTAGCCGCCCGGGAAAAGCACCATGTCGACCTTGCCGTCACGGTAGAGGAGGTAGCCAAAATCAAGACGGTCGTATACCGTCTTCCCATATCTCCGATATATGTGGATGT
>JAIDTO010000080.1 GCA_029060625.1 Muribaculaceae bacterium
ATGAAGCAGTCTGTGTTCATTTTTCATCGTTAGATTTTTTTTTGTATTAATGGAAAGTTGTTATAGTTTTCTGGTTGTCTTGTTTTCTGGTTGTCAGGTGGTCGTGTCGGTTAGTTTTGGGTCTGACCGATCAGTGGGGACTAAACCGAGTGCAAAATTATTCAGATAGCGCAAACACCCTTTTACAATATGGGTCAAATGTTTTTAGATTGGTGGCACATCATACCTATGTATATATCCAATGTATTCAAATTTGTAACATCATATATGAGTATCAATGCGTTAAGGCTTATCATCATTTTCATTGATGTATGATGCAGGAGTGTCTGTGTCATCTTTGCCCATAGAGCGATATTCCGTCGGGGTCATGCCTGTATAGCGCTTAAAGAGAGTGGAGAAATGAGACTGAGCATTGAATCCCAATGAATAAGCCACCTGCGCTATATCCACATCCCCTTGCGAGAGCATCTCGCATGCCTTACGCAACTTCACATTTCTAATATAGTCGCTCGGTGCGACACCGATTATATCTTTCATTCTCCTATGCAGCTGAGATCGACTCAGCCCGATATATTCACTGAGACCGTCGACGTTCATCGATGACTCGGATAGATTATCATTGATGTATCGGTTGATTTTATCCATCAGCTCCTCATCCACACCCTTCACCTTTGGGGCGGCAATTTTGTCAACCGTCTCCTGCGAACCGGAGAATTTTCCTTTCAGCTTACTTCTCGTGGAAAGAAGACCTGAAATCATACCTTCAAGCTCGTCGATAGTGAATGGCTTTGCCAGATAGCCGTCGGCTCCACTCTTCCACCCCTTGACGCGCTGGTCGCTTCCGGAATCAGAGCTGAACAGGATGACCGGTATATGCTGTGTGGCCATGTTTGCCTTTATCCTCCGCAGGAAAGCAAAGCCGCCTATCCCATCCATCCGGATATCTGTCACAATAAGATCAGGAAGTCTTTCCGATAATTCCTTCAAGGCGCTCTCCGCATCGGGGAAAGCAACCACCTTATAAGAAGGAGCAAGGCTCAACTTTATATATTCACGCAGTTCCTCATCATCATCGACCACCATGATCCTGAAGCGGTGGCCGGATTTTACCGACTTGATGGAAGTGGCTGTTCCAGACACCACATCCGGAAGAATGCGACGATTAGAATGAGCTGATTCCGCTACAACTCCGGGCTTGGCTGCCACAAGAGGAAGAGTGACAGAGAAAATGCTCCCTTTTACACCATCTTCACGGTTTTTAGCAGTTAGCTCACCCTTATGGAGCTCCACAAGCCTCATGCACAGGTCAAGGCCAATTCCAAATCCGGAGGCATTCCCATGGTGATACTCACGGTTGCGGTAGAAGCGTTCGAAAAGATGGGAAATCACCTTATTGTCGAGTCCTGTCCCGGTATCGGTCACTGTCACCGTGTATTTCAGTGCTCCAAACGAATCGGTCGTTTTCTTAAGATCCACAGAGATTTCACCACCTTCAGGGGTGTACTTGATGGCATTTGAGATGAGATTGACGAGTATCTTGTCGAGATTATTATTGTCAACCTTGCCCCATAGCTCCGACTCGCTGCATGAGAATGAAAGCTTCTGCTTCTTCTCTTCCGCCATAGGCCTGAACATATCCACAAGTTCCTCGACAAACTTTCTTATATCGACATCCGTAAACACAAGACGCATTTTTCCTTTCTCAATCTTACGGAGATCAAGGAGCTGGTCGACAAGATTCAGCACACGCTGACCGTTGCGGCGCACTGTGAGAAGCTGGGATGTGGTCTCTGGGGAATGGTTTTGCTTAAGAAGGGTCTCAACCGGACTCAGCATAAGAGTGACCGGAGAACGAAGCTCATGCGAAATATCCATGAAATATCTTATCTTTGCCTCATACAACTCCTCTTCCCTTTTGTTTTTCACCACTTTATATATAAGGCAGCCGATAAACATAAACATAAGCACATATGCCACATAAGCCATATTGGAGAGATACCATGGAGCCTTGACATCGAGATTCAATTCCGTTATCCCGGACCCCATGTCGTTTTCCCACCCCCTCAGGCGGAGCACATGATGCCCCGATGCCAATGGAGGGAGATATATCACACTTTCACCGGGAGATGCAGAGTGCCAGGCATCTCCCTCTCCTTCCAACTGCCACTCATAACGCAGATCGGAGGAATCCCGAAAATCAAAGGTAGACAACCTGATTGCCAAGGAATTATCCTTATGCGAAAGGTATATAAACTCAGGATGAGTCATAGGCCCCTTTATCATGCTGACAGATTCGGCATCGCTCTTGCCTGTAAGTCGCCTTCCATTGGCATAAACACCTGAAATACTGATGTTACCACCAAATGAGGACTGAACAGCGGCATCCGTATCAAATTTCACAAGCGACTCAAAGTTTCCCATAATGATATCTGACGTGGAGACACCCTTATCGGAAAAGATATATGAATTGCTCGCCAATCCTGATCTTCCACCACAGGAGCTTATCTTTGAGTCAGAACCCTGCAGATAAGCAACTCCATTCATGGTTCCTATCCAGATACCCCCCTTGCCATCACTTTCAAGTGTGCGGACATCATTGTCAGGGAGCCCGTCGAGGACAGTATATTTTTTTACGACACCTTTTTCCTTCGAGTATTGCATCAATCCCCTGTCGGTAGCAATCATCACCCCATCGGCAAAATCGCAGACATCGTTGACAACACCTTTGAAGAATGGCTTCTGGTCGATCGGAATCAAATTGTCGGTATCAGGATTGTAGCAGGCAATCCCGCTATACCCCCCTATCCATATCCTGCCGTCGGAAGTAGCGGATATTCCGGCATAATATAAGCATGAGAGAAGATTGCTTCCGGCTACAGGATAAAACCATTTCTCATCATGGGTAGAAGGATTATACCTGAGCACACCCAATTCGCCGAAAGCAGCTATTATATCGCCGTTTTTGCTTACAGTCGCCACAACACCCGGATATGGAGCGGCGG
This sequence comes from Muribaculaceae bacterium, assembly GCA_029060625.1. Classification (GTDB taxonomy): domain Bacteria; phylum Bacteroidota; class Bacteroidia; order Bacteroidales; family Muribaculaceae; genus Lepagella. The sequence goes on from JAIDTO010000080.1 coordinate 3,003, forward strand.
GACACACCACTTTCGACAAGGCAAGCGACGCAACATCGACACTCCATATGCCTTCACGCGCCAGCCCTACAAGCACACGGCCATCTGAATACTTACACAGGGAAGTGACCGGACCGCCGTGTGACACCGCTACCTTCCTGACCCTTCCATCCTTGTTGATAAAAAGCACTTTCCCTGTCGTGAGCCCTACCACTGCCTCGCCGCCGGCCATACACATACACGTAAGTTCAGCACCACCCTCTTCGCGAAGCACCCCCGTCAGCGACTTCATTACCATAGTGCCATTTGTGACGGGAGCCATAGCAAGCCCCTTATGGTCGCATCCCAGCCATAGATTGCCGGCATGGTCGATGAAGAGACTGCCAATCTTCAATGCAGGGAGCTCAAGAGAAGAGGAGATGAAGCGGTCAGCCCTTTTGATAAGGGAGGAGCCATGCTCCACTTGCCACAAACCGTCGCCGGCAGTTGAAATGTAGGTCGCTCCCTCTGCCGAATGGATATCAGTCACCTTTATCGCTACCTGTCCCTCTATCTTAAGTGGAGTCACTTCTTTCGTCGTCAGATTAAGACGAAACACTTCATATTGGGAAGAAAGAATAAGGTTGCCGTTTCTGTCACAGGCAATATGGGATACGTTACCATCTAATTTTGCAAGGTGATCCACACTGCAGTCGGGGTTAAGGCGGCATATGCCACCGGTGCGCGTGGTGAAAAAAATATCTTTATTATCTGCAGCTATCACGCGGCTGATGACATTGTCATCATCATATCTGTACTTAAGTGGGGCACACTTTATGTCTGACTCCTTGTTATTGTCGAC
>JAIDTO010000081.1 GCA_029060625.1 Muribaculaceae bacterium
GCTTTTCTTCGGGTGCGTATGTTTGGTATAAGAGTCATGGGTGTATCCACCCTCGATGCTGAATACGGACGCAAAGGAAACGGTATGATAAGCAGATAAAAAATTCTCACATGAAGATCGGCTTCGAAAACGGGAGCCGATCTTTTATTCCTTTCAAAAAACACCACTTGGAGAAAGGAGGTTTGGATATGTCGGGAAATAATGTTAAATTTGCGGACAAGAATAATTCATATGGAGGAATCACGCGCATATCCCATAGGTCAGCAAAACTTCCGAGAACTGCGGGAGAATGGCTGCATATACGTAGATAAGACATCATTTGTTGAGAAAATAGCCAACAATGGCTCTCAATATTGGTTCCTGGCGCGTCCGCGTCGATTTGGCAAAAGCCTTTTTCTGTCTACCCTTGAATATTTCTTCAAAGGAGAACGTGAACTGTTTCATGGGCTTTTCATCAATGGCACCAACTGGAACTGGCAGGCGTATCCGGTGCTTAGACTCGACCTCAATGTGGATAAGTATAAGAAGAAAGGCTTACTTGATAAGGTACTCGACAATTATTTCTCAAAGTGGGAGCAATTGTATGGAGTCGAAGAGGTTGCTGAAACATATTCTCTCAGATTAGGCAACATAATAGAGGCTGCTCATAAGAAGACCGGATGCAAGGTCGTGATCCTTGTTGACGAGTATGACAAGCCATTGGTGGGCAATCTCGATAATGACGAAAACTTCGAGCATTACCGAGAGCAACTGGCATCGGTATATTCCAACTTTAAGAGCTCAGCCGAGCATATTAAACTGGTATTCCTCACCGGAGTCAGTCGTTTCAGTAAACTGAGCGTCTTCTCTGACTTAAACAATCTGCGCGACATTACCTTCTCAGAAGACTTCGCCGACATCTGTGGCATCACCGAACCGGAACTTCACCAATACTTCAAAGGGGGGATAGACTCCTTAGCAGCAAACTATGGAACTACCTATGACGAGATGTGCATTATGCTGAAGGAATATTACGATGGTTATCGGTTTGCCAAGAAGGGAAGCGACATCTACAATCCATGGTCGCTGCTGGGCGCACTTGCTGATAAAAGTATCTCCAACTATTGGAGCCGTACCGGAGACCCGAGTATTGTCGTCGAGCCGTTGAAGCATCTTGATGTCGACCTTGAAAGAACCCTGAACTCTCGATTCCGTTTCCGAACACTTGAAGGAATGGACCTTAAGAACGCCGACCCCACGGCCCTGCTGTATCAGGCAGGATACCTCACCATCAAGCACTATGATTTCCGTACGGATACGGTCTCTCTCGGTGTCCCCAATAAGGAAGTGAAGGAAGCTCTTTTCGAAGGGCTGCTTCCACTATACATCAAAGTGAAGCGTGGAGAGCCTCTCCGGGTTGTTTTCGACATCGTGGAGGATTTGCGCGAAGGACTTCCGGAGAAGCTGGTGAAGGACCTTGACATATTCTTCTCCGGCATACCATATGACATGAAGATGGATAACGAAAACAATCTTCACAACGCCATCTATATCCTTCTTACCCTAATCGGAACTGAGACCGAGACGGAGGTGCGAACATCCAATGGTCGCATAGATCTGGTAATCAAGACACCCGACTATATTTACATAATAGAGTTAAAATTTGACAAGTCTTCGCAAGAGGCAATGGACCAGATAAAGGAAAAGGAATATGACCTCCCATATCGCAACGACGGCCGTAGGCTATTCCTGATAGGCATCAATTTCTCCTCCCAAACCCGTCGCCTCGATCCCCCTATCATCGAATAGTGCTTTTTTAGCTTGCTCAGTAACGTCTACCCTCTTTAAGTTGAGAAGATTTATTTGTTTTTTCCGATTAATTCTATTAATTTTGAAGGTTAAAAGCAAAACACCTATGAAATTCGAAATAACAGGCATAACAAGACTTACGGAGAGTGTCTTTGAAATGACTCTCCGTGGCGACTGCTCAGCTTTCACGATGCCGGGACAGTTTGTAGAAATCTCTATTCCCGGTCTATATCTCAGGCGCCCGATTTCAGTGTGCGACATCGAAGGTAATAGACTCACTCTTGTATTCAAGACTGTCGGCAAGGGAACGGATGCGATGGCTGAAATGACTCCCGGGACAGAACTTGACCTTCTCACCGCTTTAGGCAAAGGATTCGACACTTCACGTTGCAAAGAAACGGCTCTTCTCGCCGGGGGTGGAGTCGGTGTCCCGCCACTCTACCTTCTCGCTCGCAAGCTTCTTGCCGATGGAAAGAAAGTAAAAGTGGCACTTGGGTTCAATACCGCCGAAGAGATATTCTATGCCGAACGTTTCCGTGAACTCGGTGCTACAGTAGAAGTGGCAACTGTAGACGGGACTGCCGGAGTCAAGGGCTTTGTGACAGACGCTATCCGCCAACCCGAAATGCAAGGTTGGGACTTCTGGTATGCTTGTGGACCTCTTCCAATGCTCTCAGCCCTTGGCAGGGAACTCGACTGCGAAATAGGAGAAGTCAGCATGGAGGAACGCATGGGTTGCGGATTCGGAGCATGCATGGGATGCACGATTGACACTCCTTGGGGACCAAAACGTGTCTGCAAGGATGGACCCGTATTCGACGCCATACTTATGAAACACTTCAAAGGCAATGGTACCCCTGCTCCAACACTCCCCCGCGACAGAAAACTTGAAGGAGAACCTAAAGTAGAAACTGACCTTTGTGGTTTTGAGCTTAAAAATCCGGTAGTGCCCGCAAGCGGCACATTCGGATTCGGCCAGGAATTCGCCGACATCTACGACCTTAATGTCCTTGGAGGAATCTCCATAAAAGGCACCACCCTCAATCCCCGCTTCGGCAATATAACACCACGAATAGCTGAGACCCCCGACGGAATGATAAATAGCGTTGGCCTTCAAAATCCCGGTGCTGAAACCGTCTATGGCCATGAAGTGCCGGAATTGCGCAAGATATATTCAGGATGCGTGATTGCTAACGTCAGCGGCTTCTCTATTGATGAATATGTGGAGGCATGCCGAATGGCAGACTCATGCGAGGGTGTAGACATAATTGAAGTCAACGTAAGCTGTCCGAATGTGCACAATGGAGGCATGGCTTTCGGCACTTCTGCCGATCAGGCTGCAGAAGTGACACGTGCTGTGAAAGCTGCTGTCAAAAAACCGGTGTTCATCAAACTTTCTCCGAATGTCACCAACATCGTGGAGATAGCAAAAGCTTGTGAAGCAGCCGGGGCCGATGGCTTGACTCTTATAAACACACTGCTCGGAATGCGAATCAATATCAACACCGGCAGTCCGGTGATTGCCAATAAAATGGGAGGATTCTCAGGCCCGGCGGTTTTCCCTGTAGCTGTAAGAATGGTCTACCAAGTGTCGCAGGCTGTAAGCATCCCGGTGATGGGGTGCGGCGGCGTCTCCAGTGCTGAAGATGTAGTGGAGATGATGATGGCAGGAGCGAGCGCAGTGCAAGTTGGATCTGCAAACCTTGTAGACCCGATGGCTTGCAAGAAAATTGCCGACGAACTACCCAATGTATTGAAAAGACTAAAAATAAACAACATAAAAGACATAATAGGAATATCATGGCGAAAGATGTGATCATTGCGTGCGACTTCCCTTCAATGGAAGCGACACTCGAATTTCTTGACCGCTTCGGCGACACAAAGCCATATGTAAAAATCGGAATGGAGCTCTTCTACGCTGCAGGTCCGGAAATCGTAAAGGAAATAAAGAAAAGAGGACACAAAATCTTCCTTGACCTGAAACTCTGCGACATTCCTAACACTGTGAAAAGCGCAATGTCTGTGCTCTCACAGCTGGATGTGGACATGACAAACCTTCATGCATTTGGAGGCCACAAGATGATGGAAGCTGCCATCGAAGGACTTACCAGACCGGATGGCACACGCCCTCTTCTCATAGCCGTCACTATGCTTACTTCCACAAGCAAGGAACTGATGAACGAAGACCTCCTTATCCCTGGAGAAGTGGACGCAGTCGTAGCCAGCTACGCCAAGAATGCCCAGATGTCAGGACTCGACGGAGTGGTTTGCTCTCCGCGTGAGGCTGCTATAGTAAAGATTGCGTGCGGCGACAAATTCGTGACTGTGACCCCCGGTATACGTTTCGCTGACTCTGCTGCCGACGATCAGGTCAGGGTCATGACCCCTGCAAAAGCTCGCGAAATAGGCTCCGACTATATCGTTGTCGGTAGGCCCATCACAAAAGCCGAAGATCCTCTGGCTGCCTATGAAAGATGCTGCCGTGAGTTCCTCGGCACTGCTGAATTATGAATTATGAATTGATAAAACAATGGAAAAGAAAATAGCTAAAGATCTTCTCAGTGTAGGCGCAGTATTCCTTCGCCCTGAGGAGCTTTTCACCTGGGCTTCCGGCATAAAGAGCCCTATGTATTGCGACAACCGTCTCACTCTCTCCTATCCCGAAGTGCGCAAAGATATCGAGGAAGGTCTTGCAGAACTAATTACAAAATATTATCCCGAGGCTGAATCGCTAATGGGTACATCTACAGCCGGTATTGCTCACGCCGCTATCACTGCATGGCTTCTTAACAAACCGATGGGATATGTACGTGGCGGTGCAAAAGACCATGGACGTGGCAACCGCATCGAAGGAAAATGCGAACCAGGGACTAAGGTCGTAGTTGTGGAAGACCTTATCTCTACAGGTGGGAGCTGCATCGAGGTTGTGGAGGCACTTCGTGAAGAGGGTGCTGATGTATTGGGCATCGTGTCAATATTCACTTATGGAATGAAGAAAGCCACCGACCGCCTTGCTGCAGCCAATGTCACCAATCATTCTCTCTCAAATCTTGACACTCTTGTGGAAGTGGCAGCTGAAGAAGGCTACATCGAACCGGTCTGGAAAAACCGTATCCTCAAATTCCGCGATAATCCAAGCGACACATCCTGGATGGAAGCCTGATTAGTTTAATATGTTTAAATTGTTTAAGAAGTTTAGTTTAATTAGCTTGATGAGAATCCTTCAACTCACTCAATCTCATAAACCCCTTAAACTTTTAACCTTTAAACCTTTAAACCAAAGATGAAACATCTGATTGACCCTACCGACCTTACGGTAGAAGAAACCCGGGAAATCATTGACCTTGCACTCGACATAATCGCCAACAGAGCTAAATACTCAGAAAAATGCAAGGGCAAGAAACTTGCCACCCTTTTCTACGAACCTTCTACCAGAACGCGACTAAGCTTCACAGCAGCGATGATGGAACTTGGAGGCAATGTGCTCGGTTTCGCTGATGCTGCAAGCAGTTCTGTAAGCAAGGGTGAGACTGTACGTGACACTGTCCGTGTGGTAGAGAATTTCGCCGACATCATAGCCATGCGTCATTTCTTGGAGGGTGCCCAACTTGCTGCCACTGAAGTGAGCCGTGTGCCAATCATAAATGCCGGCGACGGAAGCCACGCTCACCCCACCCAGACACTGACCGACCTTCTTACTATCACAAGAGAGCTCGGCAGACTCGACAACCTTACCATCGGATTCTGTGGCGACCTGCGCTTCGGACGCACAGTCCACAGCCTCATCAAGGCATTGTCGCGCCAGAAAGGGATAAAGATCGTACTCATTGCCCCACCCCAGCTCAGGCTTCCTGACTATATCAAGCAGGACGTTTGCGATCGCCTCGGTCTTGAATATAAGGAAGTGGATACTCTTGAAGAGGCAATGCCGGAACTCGATGTGCTTTATATGACCCGCGTACAGAAGGAACGCTTCCTTGATGAAGATGAATATGAGGCTGTGAAAGATTCTTTCGTGCTCGACTGCGACAAGATGAAGCTTGCTAAAGAGAAGATGGCTGTGCTCCATCCGCTGCCTCGTGTCAACGAAATACTTGAGGAAGTTGATGCCGACCCAAGGGCAGCTTATTTCCGCCAAGTAGAAAACGGCAAGTTTGTCCGTATGGCACTCATCTCAAGTCTTCTCGACTGGAAAGATGATCCAAAGCACCAGATGCCCAAGCAGGAAGAGGTAGAAGTTCCCGACAATTTACGATGCGAAAACAAGAAGTGCATCACCCGCAATGAAAAATCACCTCGCCGTGCCTACCGCTCAGCAGATGGCTCACTGCGTTGCCGCTATTGCGACCACAAATTTAAATGACGGTTGTCGGGTTGTCTGGTTGTCAGGTTGTCAGGTTGAAAGCCCGATAACCAGAAAATCCGACAACTTGAAAGCTCGATAACCAGACAACCCGCCAACTTGAAAACTCGACAACCAACTCACTACAGGTAAAAAAAAGATTCACTATTTTGGAACCACTGAAACATGAATGCGGTATCGCAATGATCCGCCTCCGCAAGCCAATCAGCTACTATAAGGAGAAATATGGCAGCTACGCATATGCTCTCAACAAGCTATATCTCCTTATGGAGAAACAGCACAACAGAGGGCAAGAAGGTGCAGGTGTCGGAGTTGTCAACCTGAAGGCAAAGCCGGGGCACGAATATGTGTGGCGTGAACGTGAACTTGGTCCACAGGCTATCCAGGAGATATTCAATCGCATCGGCAAGCGTCTGGAAGAAGCCGGACTCGAAAATATGACTCCTTACCAGGTGGAGACTGAGGCTCCTATGATAGGTGAAATCTACCTGGGGCATCTGCGATATTCTACGACCGGTAAAAGTGGAATGTCGTACGTTCACCCGTTTCTGCGCAGAAATAATTGGAGAAGCCGCAACCTTCTGATGTGTGGCAACTTTAATATGACGAATGTCGATGCCCTTTTTGATTCAGTTGTCAGCCGCGGACAACATCCACGCCTTCACAGCGATACCATTATTTTGCTCGAGATGCTTGGATATGCCCTCGACAAGGAGAATCATCGGCTCTATAGGATTCACCGCGACAATGATCCGGAAAATTTTGTCGACAAAAATCTCGAGGAAATCATTGAGGAGGAACTCGACATACGCAATGTATTGAAAGCATCGGCTCCCGAATGGGATGGAGGATACGTGATATGCGGAGCGACAGGCTCCGGCAACGTCTTCGTCTTTCGCGACCCAAATGGAATAAGACCGGCATACTACTATATCGACGACGA
>JAIDTO010000082.1 GCA_029060625.1 Muribaculaceae bacterium
CGCGGTGACCAGAGCTTTGTCAAGATGATCTCGGCCGGCGACGGACTCCGCATCGCGGTTGACCTCGGCAAGATCACGCTGACATCAGACTGCGACCGCATCGTCGACGTTGTGACAATGGACGGTGTCCTGCTCCGCAGGGCTCATGTGAAGGCAGGAGTGGCTTACAGAATGGAAAATCTCACGCGCGGCATCTATATCGTTGCCGGACGCAAGATAACAGTAAAATAAAATTATGCATTGACGAAGGCCCTGCCGCCCCATAGGGGAAGCTGGGCCTTCGTGGTGCATAAAGATTAACATGATTTGCGGACGCACGAGCCGTGCGTCCCTACAAGGTCATTTGAATCTTGAATGGATTGCTTCTGCCATTAAGGCATAAGAAACTTGCTCCAAGAGGTGACATTCATAACATTGCATTAAGAAAAAAGACTGATAACTTAAACAAGTTGTCAGTTTTTTTATGTACCTTTGTAAAATTTAACCAATCAGCTATGACAAAGAAGAATCAGATACAGGTATTCGACGACCGGAAGGTACGCACAGTATGGGACAGCGAGACGGAGGAATGGTATTTTTCCGTTGTTGATGTAGTTGGAGTGTTAACAGATAGCGTTGATCCTAACGCGTATTGGAGAAAACTAAAACAGCGGCTTAAAACGGAAGGAAATGAAACCGTGACAAATTGTCACGGTTTGAAAATGCAGGCTGCCGACGGCAAGATGCGTCTGACCGATGTGGCGACAACTGAGCAGATGTTCCGAATAATCCAGTCGATTCCGTCGCCAAAGGCAGAGCCGTTCAAGCAGTGGATGGCTCAGTTGGCCTCGACTCGTCTTGACCAGATGCAAGATCCGGAACTATCTATAGAGCAGGCAGTCGCAGACTACCAACGCCTTGGATATTCCGAACAGTGGATCAATCAGCGGCTCCGTGGCATTGAAATCCGCAAAATGCTGACAGATGAATGGAAACGAGGAGGCGTAAAAGATCAGCAATACGCTTTCCTGACAGATATCATCACCAAGCAATGGAGCGGTATGAAGACGCGTGAATACAAAGACCTAAAAGGCCTGCACAAAGAATCCTTGCGCGACAACATGACCAATGTCGAGCTCGCACTAAACATGCTTGCAGAAGCATCAACTACGGAGATATCAAAGCAAGAAAATCCCAACAGAATGAGCGAACATGTGGACGTAGCCATGCGAGGCGGTAATGTGGCTAAGGCTGCCAGGACTGAACTTGAACAGAATCTCGGACGAAGCGTAATATCATCAGCCAAGGCATCTGACTATCTCGAAAAGAAAGATTGACATGATTTGCGGACGCACGAGCCGTGCGTCCCTACAAGGTCATTTGAATTTTGAATTGATTGCTTCTACCATTATGGATGGAGTATCCGCCTTGTAGTAGAGGTTGGCGCGTTTGGCGGCGATCCCTTTTATCATCGGGGTGGTGATGAGCGATAGGCTCATCGTGATGGCTCCGCGGGTCGCATCGCAGTGGATTACGCTGATTGCCCGTTCCCTGCCATTCTGCCGGTTGCCGACATCGAGCGTAGGCACTCCCAATGATGCCACTTCAACTATGCCGCTCGAACTGTTGCCAATCACTCCTTCAGAAAGGGCTACGGCTGAAAGATAGCGGCGCATCCCCAGCGATGGCACAACGATTATGCTTTCCGGGTGCTTCGACTCAAAATCCCTTAGCAGCGCGATGAGTGGAGTAGGGTCTGTATCATTGTTTGGATATGTCAGGATAGCTCCATATCCGGGTCTTGCTTCCATAAGGCCTTCTATTCCTGCAAGGAATTCCTCCATCTGCTCCTCCGGGGGAACGCTGTCGAGCGTGGCAGCATGCAATGTGCCGACAAAAAATTTCTCCGGCAACCTGCGTCCGAGCGATTCCTGCAATTCCTCGCGGCTCATTAGCGGAACGTTGAGCGTGTTCCAAACCCCTATTGCCCCCGTCACCACAATATTTTCTTTGTCAATTCCCATCCTTTCCAAACGCTCCGCGCACTTCTCCGTCTCTGTCAGATGAAGCGATGCAAGTTGGGAGATGGCGTTGCGGATAGCGTTGTCCATAGCCCCTTCGGAGACGGTTCCGCCAGCTATGTGGATGATAGGAATGCCATTGATTGTGGCGGCAGACGCAACTCCGAGCATCTCATAGCGGTCGCCGAGTATTACTACAGCGTCAGGCTTGTTGGCTGCAAACCATTCGCCATGCATTCGGGTTGAGTTTGCCAAAGTTTCTGAAATATTGGCTCCTGCAGTCGGAAGCTCCACCGGATATTCCCCGGCAGCACGTATCTCATCTACCGTCATCCCCATTTCAGGGATCAGGTGCATGTTGGAGGCGAGGATGGTATAAGTGATCCCCTGCTTCTTGAATTCTGCAATCAGTGGTGTCAGCAAGCCCCAGTCGGCTCGGGTGGAAGTAGCTACAGCTATCATATCGGATTATTCAAGTTCAATCAGTTCGTCGGGTGCGAAGTCGCGTATCGCCTCAGATCCTATGGC
>JAIDTO010000083.1 GCA_029060625.1 Muribaculaceae bacterium
AGCATCTCTGCTTCGAGTCCATGCATCTTGGCAGCATTGAATGCCATCATACCCTGCGAAGCGAGAATACGATAGTCGAGTTCTCCAACAGTTACAAGAATTGGAGCTGTCCAGTTGTTGACGAACTTGTGGGGTGAAGTAGCAAATGTACGCTGTGCAGTCGCATTATTCATGTCCCATGGAGCACCACCCATATCGAAGTCAGCAAACCACATCTCTTCGGTCTCAAGATACTGAGCCTCCATATTGAAGATTCCTGCATGTGCAACGAGGGCTGCAAAACGTCCTTCATGGTGACCTGCAAGCCAGTATACGGAGAAGCCGCCGTAGCTTGCTCCGATTGCGCCGATTTTCTTCTCATCCACATAAGGCTGAGCTGCAATATAGTCTGTAGCCGAGAAATAATCGCGCATGTTCTGGCCTCCGTAGTCACCTGATATCTGACGGTTCCATTCTTCTCCAAAGCCCGGAAGACCTCGACGGTTAGGAGCTATGATCACGTATCCTTGTGATGCCATGATGCGGAAATTCCATCGATAGCTCCAGAACTGGCTGACGGCTTGCTGCGGACCACCCTGGCAGTAGAGTATAGCAGGATATTTCTTGTTTGGATCGAAATTTGGAGGAAGTATTACCCAGCAGGTCATTTCCTTGCCGTCAGTAGTAGGCACAAGATGTTTCTCAACCTTTACTTCAGCAAGCTGGGAAAGAATATCTTTGTTAATTTCAGTTAGCTGCTTCACGTTGCCGGCTTCTGCCACATAGATATCATTAGGCTCAAGCATAGAGTGACGCATGCATGCCACTTTGCCAGTATCGCCGAGTGGCTGAACACCGACATAATCGTACTGTCCATCAGCAATCACGTCAATCTTAGCGTCTGCTACGTTTATCTTGAAGATAGGCATAACGCCATCGCTGTAGCCATTAAACACGATCTCTTTGCTATCAGGAGTCCATGCAATACCTTCCGGCCAGCGATCCCAACCTTCAGTGAGATCCTTCACATTGCGTGAAGCCATATCCATCACCATAAGACGCTTCTTGTCGCTCTCATACTTTGCAGTCTTCATGGAGAGGAAGGCAAGGCTCTTTCCGTCAGGAGAGAATGCTGGGTCAGTGTCGTAGCCGGGCCACTCTTCGCCAGGAGTGAGACAATCTGTCTTGCCGCTTTCGAGATCATAAAGGAAAAGGTCGCTGTCGGTGGAATAAGCATAGTCCATCCCTTTGAGCTTGCGGCTAACATACACGAGCTGCTTGCTGTCAGGGCTCCATGCAAAAGACTCAGCACCACCGAATGGCTTCATAGGGCATTCAAACGGCTCGCCTGCCATAATGTCTTTTGCTCCGGAAATATCAGCACCGTCAAAATCAGCTACGAAAGGATGGGGGATAGCTTCTACCCATTCATCCCAATGTTTATACATAAGGTCATCGACGAGTCTACCGCTTGTCTTGTCAAGTCCTTCGAAAAGAGTAGAGTCCTTCTGGTTGAAATCCTTTATAGATGTTGAATACACCACCTTCTTCGAGTCAGGAGAGAAAAGGAAGCATTCTACTCCGCTTTCCACTGCAGAGTGGCATAGTGCGTTGCGACCGTCAGGCTCCATAGAGAATATCTGCATCTTGCCTTGCGTATCCTTCCCGAGATAGGCAAGACGTTCACCACCATTAATCCACTGCAGGTTGCCTTCTGATCCGGCTGTATGCGTAAGGCGAGTCACTTCTCCACCCTCTGCCGGAACCGTATAAATTTCCGAGTTGCCTTTGTTTTCTTTGACATCCTCATACTTGATGGTGAATGCGATGGTCTTGCCATCGGGCGATGCAACGGCTCCGTTCACCTGTCCGAGAGCCTCAAGCACTTCCGGAGTCATCTGGCCGTCAACAATGTTGATCTCGGGCTTTTCGATCACATTCTCTTCCGTGCCTCCTTCCTTGCATGAAGTGGCAAGGCAGAGCGGAAGAATGAGTGCGCCCATTGCTAAACTTGACTTGTTCATTTTCTTGTCTTTTTGTTATTGGGTTTGTTTGGATTAT
>JAIDTO010000084.1 GCA_029060625.1 Muribaculaceae bacterium
TCGGTAGTTTTGGGTATTTCGGCAGTCTTTTTGACCGTGCTTCGCTGTCTATAATAGAGAATAAAACCTGCGACCGGAATCAACAAAGGAATCAAAAGCAATAGCCAGTGTTGCTTTATCATCTTACGCATCATTTTCTTTGCTCGGGCAAGTTGCGAAGAAGATGAATGTGGCTCTATGCCAAGCACCTCGGCAATCTCTTTATGTGATAATCCCTCAAACACGGAAAGCCGGAAAACCTTACCATAGCCTTCAGGCAATCTGTCGACCATCTGCATCAGTTCCTCAAATGTTGCCTTCAGTTCGGTTGATTCGTGTTCAGCAACTGTACTCATTGCTTCCTCGTTTACTTCATCTTCCGGAACAGTCTTCAATGCCATCATGCGTTTATTATATTTCAGAGCCACATTTCTGACGATTCCTGCCATCCAAGCCTCAGCTTTTTCTTCATTTCTCAGCCTATCGAAAGAGGTAAAGATTACGATGAATGCATCATGCAATACATCGTCCACGGCCTGCAGATCGCAGACATAGCGCTGGCATATGCCTCTCATTCTCCGAGCATATGTCTTATACAGAATTCCGAGGGCTTCCTTGTCCCCTTGCCTGCATTGTTCTATAAGCCGTTCGATTCCCATTATCTACTATTTCAACAATATGTCGAAACAAATTCTATATTAAATGTACGAAAAAAGGGAAAAGACTGCATGGGGCACCTAAAAAATACACCTATGTATATAAATCACCTTCCCATAGTATATTTTTCAGTTTTTTCCATACGATTTCTATAATTTGTGAGTAAATTTGCAAGACATAACAAATTTTTTCGCACTATGGACAAATTTTTAAACATCAGACCTTAAAATGCATACTTTTGTGTACATGCTTTTAGAAAAATATGACTTAACTTTGCATCCGTAAAGTGATAATATTATATCGTGGGTTTCAGTAAACTTTATCTCATTGTAGAATGCAGTATTTTGAAAATTTTGAATCTTAATTATAGAACTAATATGTAAAAATCATAATAATGAAAAAATATTTTATATTTCTTATAATTCCATTTATGTTTCTCACTGCATGCATTGAGTCAGACGAACCTATTCCTGAAGAAACAAGAAATGAAAAGACTCTGATAATATATATGCCGTGGTCTTCCAACCTCACAAGCTACTTCTATCAGAACGTCAAGGATATGGAATCCTGCATAGAAGAAATGGAAGGCCTGCACAACGAAAGAGTTATTGTTTTTATATCCAAGACCTCGAATGAGGCATCATTATTTGAGATTAAATATGAAAACGGGGAATGTCAAAGAATTGACATTAAGCCATACTCATATCCGGCTTTCACTACTGAAACAGGTATCACTCAGATTCTTGAAGATGTTATCTCCTATGCTCCTGCAAAGAGATATTCAATGATTATAGGCTGTCATGGCATGGGCTGGCTTCCTGTCAAGGCAAGCAGAGCCTTGCGTTCACAAGAAAAATTACATTGGGATTACACTGATAGACCTCTCACACGTTATTTCGGAGGAACCACATCGGAATATCAGACCGACATATCAACATTGTCGGCAGCCATTGAAAACACAGGCGTGAAGATGGAGTATATTCTGTTTGACGACTGTTATATGTCCTCCATTGAAGTCGCTTATGAGTTAAAGGATGTAGCGGACTATCTGATAGCCTCTACATGCGAGGTCATGGCATACGGAATGCCGTATGCAATTATGGGGAAACATCTTCTCGGTACTCCTGACTATAAGGCGGTGTGCGATGATTTCCATGAGTTCTATTCAAACTATTCTGTTCCATGCGGCACGCTTTCTGTTACCGATTTGTCAAAAATTGATGATATGGCGAGTTTCATGAGACACGTCAATAGCATCTATTCCTTTGATGATTATCAGCGTGGACAGCTTCAGAATTTGGATGGTTACTCGCCTACAATTTTCTATGATTTCGGTGACTACGTAAACTTGATGTTTGAACAGAATGTAGCTCCTGAAAACATTAAGTCTGAATTTGAGATTAGGTTGAATGAGCTTATTCCATATAAAACCAATACAGCTCAATTTTATACGGCTACACGTGGGCCTATAAAAATCAACCGTTACTCCGGAATTACAACGTCTGATCCTAGTGTAAGTCAGAGAGCTGCTGATAAGAATAATACTAAATGGTATTTCGCTACACATAAATAATAAGAATAACATTATGGGTATGAGACAGTATATAGTCATAACACCTATTCTTATATTAGGAATTTTCATTTGCCTTCTTCTGAGATGGGTATCGACCTATATAAGTTTTGCTATAATATAAGTATTACCCAATCAAATAAACCATAAGCGTACTATACTTCACGGAAGAGGTAGATGGCAGCATACTTCCTACTCTATCAGAAATCTCAATATCCGGTAGCTGCCTGTATTACATATTCAACTTTCTAAATTGAAAGTTGAGGGTTATGAGGTTATTAAGTTAAAAGGTTGTGATAGATAAATGAAATTTTTATATTCCGGGTGGACTTATTATAGTCTAAAATAATCCCATAATCCTTTAACCCTTAAGTGAGCTGGCGAAACTTAAATTGCATATTGAAACGGAGAACCATAAACCTATTGTTTCAAAATAAGAATATATAAATGTAACTTATCATCTTGATTCATAAAGACCTCGACAGCACTGTCAAGGTCTTTATATTGTAACAACACCATCAAATTACCTAACCAAATAGTTAGAGATTTATATTTTCATCATGGATTCCGCATGAGTTTGGAAACCTCAAACAGTCATCCAACGCATTCAAGATAATTAAGGCTAATATCCGCCCTTTCAGTTAATTGTATTTAACAATTAGGATTTTCACCTATTTGATTTCTGACCCGTTAGAGTTACTTTTGTACCGCATTTGAGACTCGGGCAGAGGGCATACGGTACATTTCCTTTTTTAGCGTCGTTCAAGATGGTTCAATGAGGAAACACCCGTTTTAAGCCCCCTGAAAGGGTATCGCCAGCAAGAAAAACTACAATTAAAGTATGTCGGAATTATGGAAACAGCAATCGCCCCCAAGAGGGCAAGACAATCGGAAAGGGAAATACTCCGTCATGAGTTCCTGACAATCGCAGAGGTGACTCTGCTTTTGAGAATGACGCAGCGTATGGTCTACAACCTTATCTACAGCGGCTCCATGAGAGCCACGAAAATCACAGCTAGAATAACAGTAATCCCAAAGGAGGACTTCATGAACATGTTCAGAATTAACGAATACAACCGTGCCAACGGTCTCGACCGACAGCTGGGAAAAGAAATCCATTTCCAACTCCTTGCCACAACTTTTATACCTTTCATAAGGCATAACTAAGAAAAATTCGTTATCTTTGCAACTACAAAAACTAAACCCAATAGCTTGAAAAATCAGGGGCTACCGGGAATCAACGCTGCAAAAGTAGTAAATTTTTTTCGACAGCAAAATATTAGGCTAAAAAAATTGTGAAACAAGATGAAATTTTCTGAATTTCAACAGATACTTTCGGAGGAAAGACTACAACGCTATCTGTTGGCTTGTGACAATGACACTCGAAAGACAATGACCCTATATAGGTTGAACCTGAATCTGTCACAGGAAGTCTTTACTCTTCTGAGCTGCTTTAAGGTTGCGGTCAGGAACGCCATTGATCGTATACTCACAGCGTCTCTTGGGACTGACTGGCTACGTGATGCCATATTACCCGGTGGAGTATTTGATGTGCCGGGATGTCGGGATAGCGCCAAAATAATAAGGAAAGCATATAACCGACTTATGCGTGACTGCTCTTATACCCATCCTAAGCTGCTTGCGGAAATGGAGTTCGGTGTATGAAAATATATGTTCGCTAATCCTCAATACAGAGCTATCAGCAGAACATTGCTTTCAATCTTTCCCAATAAGCCTCGTTCATCAGCAGAAGTTCAGTACAATAATACCTATATCTTCAACGAACTTGATGGAATCAACATTCTCCGAAACCGCATAGCTCATCATGAACCTATTTGTTTTGCGCTTCACCAGCCTGAAATTGGTACATTTTACATATTGAACGCCTATCAAACTCTCCACAAACTATTTATGTGGATGGGCATTGACAGTCACTCCTTATTATACGGTCTCGATCACGTTCAGCAAGTATGTTCAAAAATCAATGGTCTTAAATGACAAAAGGATAGCACTTACCTTTAAAATTTAGTGAAAGAACGAATTGTCTTCAAGGTAGCATCCGGTACAATATACAGGATATCCATATTCCTCTTTATTATATGGATTCTTGACGAAAGTGTTCAGAGATTCCAAAGAATGGCGAACTACTGCATTTTGTCCAGGTGATGAATTAGTAAATACAGTGATTGATGTATCTTTCAACTTGCTTTCGTTGCTATTCGACTTAGACCAAGATGTAAGTAAACTCTTAATATCAGCAAAAGATAAATCGCTACCAATAACGAAATATGCGGAGGCACCATATGTAATGCTCCGTACATATACCAATCCTTTCTCCGATATATCTTTATTTATAAAAATACCAGATTCGGGGATATCCATCGTGATGCTGAATCCCTTGAATACAATTTCTCCAACAGTCCAATTCTTTTTATTATCAGTATTATTGTCTTGCTTGACTACTTCACAGACTGTTTTTGCAAAAGACTTATTGTCTGTCAAAACATCATCCAATGAATCCAAGTTTGTGATATTGGCCACTCTAAACAAGTCCCATTTAGGAGCTTTGCTTGTCTCATATTCTTCCGAATGAATGACATCCTTGATATATTTGTTGTAACCTGCACCTGAAGGATTCTCAATGGTTGAGATAAACGGATCACTGAAGTCAGTATAGGCCACTATTGGATTTTTTAAGCCGGTAACTTCCCTATCAAAGTGATTTCCAAAGGAAGTCTCAGGGAAAACCGCTCCCAGATAGATACTGGGTGGATTACCATTGCAGTCCCAGTTCTGTATTCCAAGATAGCGTGATCCTATATAAATTTGATTTTTTGATAATTGATTGCATACAATTGTGTCCCACGCAACTGAGGTATTTTTATTGTGTTCAGGGATTGGATCAGTCTTTACATTAATCATCATAGGTTCGTCATTACTGCAACTGGAGACTGCCAAACATGAAATAAAGGAAATTGCAGTAATTAAAATTTTGTTACATACATTCATATCCATATTTCTTTATCATTGATTTGATATCTATATATGATACATTGGAGATTCTACCTCCATCGTTAATCAAACGTATGGATTATTCAATCCGTTTAGACATAAGTATATTTTAACAAATGTTATTTGGTCCCATATATGCTCCGTTGCAATGGTTGTGGAAGGTGGTATTGGACTGCAGTATCATTTCTCACCATCGTTTAGCATATATGCTGAACCTTCCTTCATATATTATTTTAATTCAGGATCTGATATTAAGACTATACGTAAAGAAAAACCTATAGAGTGGTCAATACCAATAGGTATAAGGTTGTCTTGGTAAAATAGTAATCTATTTAATGCAGTCTTTGGGATTTTATTTCAACTATATTGTGAAACAGTAAATCCAGAGATATGTATAAACTAAAAGACTACTTTAGGAATGGTATATTGATGCTACATAATACTATGTTCCCTAAAAATAAGAAATTGACACAACTTATGATTTATGCCACAAATCTCTGCCAGTCGCGTTGTCGCCACTGCTCGATTTGGCAAAAGCCAAATGAAATGCTTTCAAAAGATGAAATCGTTTCGTTGATGACCAGCCGGTGCATAGACCGAAATACAACAGTCGGTCTTGAAGGGGGTGAGTTTGTGCTGCATCCACAAGCAGCTGAGATAATGGAGTGGTTTCAGACTAATCATCCTAACTATACTCTTCTTTCAAACTGTCTTATGCCTGATAAGGTAATTGACCTTACAAGACGTTACCACCCCAAACATCTATATCTGTCTCTTGACGGCAACCGGGAAACATACAGAAATATGCGTGGTGTTGACGGCTACGATAAAGTAATAAGAGTAATAGAGGAACTTCTTGAAGATGTTCCTATCTCGCTTATGTTCTGCCTTTCTCCTTTCAATAGTTTCAAGGATATGGAATATACCATAGATATTGCTAAGAAATATGGGATAGACATTAGAATAGGCATATATGGCACGATGGCTTATTTCGACACAAAAGCGGAAATGTTAAAGACTCAGGGAGAGAAATATATATCACAAATTCCTACTAACATACATGACACGCAAGAAAATTATGATTTTGTAGCACTCTACGACCAATGGCGCAATGGCAATCTAAACTTACGTTGCCATTCAATCACCAATTCGCTTGTAGTTCATCCAAATGGTAATGTTCCTGTTTGTCAGAATCTTGATGTTATACTCGGCAACATAAAGGAAAAATCTCTTGATTATATTTTCAACTCAACTACAAGTGTCTCGACGCAGTGTCGCCTGTCGAAAGAATGTAATGGCTGCTGGATTAATTTCCATCGCAAATTTGATATAATTCTGCTCCGAAATCTGGAAAAGATATTGCCTAAAAAGATTATTGAAATATTCTATGGTAAATATCAATGGAATGCTGACAGAAAACTTACATACAATAAATATATCAAAAGAATAAAAAATGAAAAAACTTGTAAGTAACAGTATACAGCGCTGGCGAACATTTAGAAACAGAAAGATGTTGCAAACCGAATACTCCGCACAATATGCATTTATAGGTGTAGGAAGCCATGCCATACAAAATCTTTACCCTATCTTACAGTATCTTGGAATTCGGCTAAAATACATTTGTTGTAAAAGCCCAGATAAGTTGCACCTTATAGAGCATCGTTTCGGTGTTAAGGCTACTACATCCCTGGATGAGATAATGAATGACAATGAGATTAAGGGTGTATTTGTATGTACATTTCCACAAAACCATTATGATATATGCACACGTATAATATCATCAGGTAAATATATGTTTATAGAGAAACCTCCTTGCCGCACACTACAGCAGCTTGAAAAACTTATAGAGTTAGACATAAAACAGAAGGTTATGGTAGGGATGCAGAAACGATATTCTTCTTTAATTGAAACATTGAGGGAACATCTATCAAAATCCGGGATAATAAGCTACACATTGTCATATCATACTGGAGTATATCCTGAAGGAGATCCACTTACCGACCTATTCATTCACCCTGTGGATCTGGCCTCATATCTTTTTGGTCCAGCTCGAAAAATAACTATCCAACGGACTGAACGAAACGGAATGATTACAGTTCAAGCCTTACTTTCTCATGGAGATGTAAAAGGCTTTATTGAACTTTCAACAGCATATTCATGGGATAAACCAAAAGAACAACTTCACGTAAATACAATTTCCGGAGAATACAGTCTTCAACAAATGGAGCGTTTATCATACAGTCCGCACCCCAAGAAAATTGTTGGTATACCCATTGAAAAACTTGGACTGTTTACCGTATCGGAACAAATTTTGAGAGAACGTAACAACTTTAATCCTTTAATAGGAAACAATCAACTCTATACTCAGGGCTTTTTCTCAGAGATCAAAGCTTTTGCTGATATGGTGGAGCATTCAGGTAAAAATTTTTCATCCTTATCAGATATGAAGGATACCTATATACTTTTAGAACTTTTAAAATAAATTCGCAACCGTGGTTAAGATTCTATATAGGAAAATATAAATTAAAATTATGCTCCGCAGACATTATGTTTGCGGAGCATAATAATTCTAATGATATTCCTTTAATGGAACTTTTTGATAATCTAACAGGTAAGAGTACGTGTATCAGTTGAGAAATTATTAAAGCAACTTCATCAGGCTGTCAGAAATCTTCCAGATAGCCATACCGGTGCTGACAGCCACATTGAGGCTGTGTTTTACGCCGTGCATCGGTATCTCAAGGATGATGTCGGCCATATCCACTATCCTCTGGTCGACACCTGACACCTCATTGCCCACCACCAACAGATACTTCTTTCCTTCTTCTGGAGAGAACTCTATAAGGTCTATGCTACCATGAGCTTGTTCCAGCACACATACCGTCCAGTCATCAGTCTTCATTCTGACACATTCCTCCACTGCATCCTCCACATAGCGCCAACTGACGGAGTCCTCAGCCCCAAGGGCAGTCTTGGAAATCTCCTTATGTGGGGGAATACCAGTGATACCTGCCATCACCACCTCCGCAACGATAAACGCATCGGAAGTGCGCAGAATAGAACCTACATTCTGCATCGA
The DNA here is from genome assembly GCA_029060625.1 of Muribaculaceae bacterium. Lineage (GTDB taxonomy): Bacteria > Bacteroidota > Bacteroidia > Bacteroidales > Muribaculaceae > Lepagella. The sequence goes on from JAIDTO010000084.1 coordinate 8,298, forward strand.
GCGCACATTATCGAGAAGAATACAGAAAGGAAGCTTCTCCACCTCCCTGTATTCCTCCACGCTGCAGTTGGTCAGCTCTGCGATACTCTTTTTTTTCATTTTTCATAGAAAGTCCTTAAGGTCTTTAAAGTCTTTAAGGTCCTTAAAGACCTTTTAAAATAATAATAATGCATTCATTCGTTAAGAAAGCTGCAGCATTCTTTCAATTGGTATAAGAGCTTTCTTCGCCACTTCGGGGTCTACATTGATTTCCGGCTTTCCGTCGCGGAGGCAGTCGCGCAGTTTCTCGAGAGTGATCATCTTCATGTAGTCGCATTCGTTGCACTGGCACTCCGCATCCTCTGCAGGTGCAGGAATAAAGGTCTTTTCCGGACATTCACGCTGCATGTCGAAAAGAATACCGCTTTCAGTGACCACTATGTATTCCTTCGCTTCATCTTTACGGGCGAAGTCAAGCAGAGCGGCTGTGCTTCCCACCTTGTCGGCTATCAGCTGAAGAGGACGGCGGCACTCAGGGTGCACCAGCACCTTAGCACCGGGATGCTCCTTCTTGAGATCCGCTATTCCTTGCAGCGAGAAGCGGTCGTGGACATGGCAAGCACCGTTCCATAGAAGCATCTGCCGCCCGGTGACAGAATTTATATATTCGCCGAGATTATGATCGGGACCAAATATTATCTTTTCATCTTCAGGAAGCGACTCCACAATCTTGCGAGCATTGCCGGAAGTGACTACTATATCGGTAAGAGCCTTCACAGCCGCCGATGTATTGACGTAGCTGATCACAGTGTGGTCAGGATGTTCACTGACAAATTTTCCAAACTCCACAGGATCACAGCTGTCGGCGAGCGAACATCCCGCTTCTGGAGCAGGAATGAGCACTATTCGGTCGGGACATAGGATTTTTGCGGTCTCTCCCATAAAGTGTACGCCACACATCACTATCACGTCGGCATTGGTTTCGGCTGCCTTGCGGGCCAACGCCAAGGAGTCTCCGATGAAGTCAGCTATCTCCTTTATTTCATCGCGCTGGTAATAATGAGCCATTATCACAGCATTCTTTTCTTTCTTTAGCCCGGCTATTTCTTCGGCGAGCTGCTTCTTGAGAGGAGTATCGAGTGCGGAAGTTTTCGACTTCATTTTTTATTTTTATATGATTAAAAAAATAAATTAAAAAAAAATAATCAACAACAAGAATAAAGGGTGTCGATAAATGACAATTACTTTTCTCTCCAAAATTTGGAAATCTCAGTTATTGATCAATAATCAACGGTTATCTACAGGTTATGAAACATCAATTTACTGATATTTCAGGTATATGCTGACGTTTTCTACACGCTGTAGATAACTGCAAAGTTAATAAATTTTCAGAGATATTGTGTAGAAAAAGGGGTAAATTTTGAAGATATGACTATGTAAAAAGTGAAGAAAACATGCTGAAAAGTATTGGATGCACCAATAGGACTTTGTTTGCCATAATATCGCATACCTGTTTATCAACAATTTTTCAATGGTTTTCTACAGGTTTTTGACGGTTATCTACAAGTTTTCGACAAGAAAAATACACGATAAAGTCCTTAGGACTGTGCCCCATCTCATAAAAAAAGCTCTTAAAAAATGAAAAAGATTTGTGTAATCGGTGGAAATTGATTAATTTTGCAACGCAAAAGAAACGCACTGTAAGATATGTGTGATTTAAAGCAATTCATAATAGCCCTTCCGGCTCTTGGCGAAGGCCATCATGAGTATGAGATGAAGGTAGACGGCGACTTCTTCGCGGCGCGTGGCAACGACGACGTGAAAGAGGCCGATGTCACTGCATATGTAGACATCGACGTACGCCACGGTGCATATAAGATAGGAATCACCTGCCAGGGATGGATTGACATACCGTGTGACAGATGCCTTGATCCTATGCGCCTCGATGTGGATGACGACTATGATGTCACAGTGCGCTACGGTGAGGAGTATGATGAGAAAGACGACCTCATCATCATACCGGAAGAGGATGTGGATTTTGATTTGTCACCTCTTATAGCCGACACAATTTTGCTAAGCATCCCGTTGCGGCACGTGCATCCGGAAGGAGAGTGCAACCCCGAGATGAAGGAAATAATGAAGCAGCATTCATCCGAAGGCATAGAGCCTGAGGAAGAAGACATATAAAAGAAAAAAAACAATAACCGACGGCGGTCATGATTCTTTTCTGTGAAAGGAAAGGATGAGTGGCTGTCCAATAAATTTTGAATAAAAATGGCACATCCTAAACGTAGACAATCGCACACCCGCACCGCGAAGCGCCGTACACACGACAAGGCGCTCATCCCGACACTTGCAATCTGCCCCAACTGTGGCGCATGGCATGTATGGCACACCATCTGTGGTGAATGTGGCTACTATCGCGGAAAACTCGTGATCGAGAAAGCAGTGATGTAATGACACAAGCTGTAATCACTGGAATAGCTTCTTACGTGCCCGACGACATCCTCGACAACGAGATGCTGTCGCAGATGGTGGATACCAACGACGAGTGGATCACTACCCGTGTCGGTATCAAGGAACGCCGCATACTTAAGGAGGAAGGGAAAGGGTCAAGCTGGCTCGGCATTCAGGCGGTCAATCGTCTTTTTGCCGAGTATGACATAGATCCTATGAGCATCGACCTGCTTATCTGCCCTACTTCAAATCCAGACTACAGATTTCCTTCCACCGCTTCGGTGATAGCCCATGAATGCGGACTCAAGAAGGCATACGCCTACGACATTCAGGCTGCCTGTGCCGGCTTCATAGTGGGCATGCAGGATGCCCGTGCATACATTACTTCAGGCCTTTACAAGAGGATTGTAGTGGTGTGTGCCGAGAAGATGAGCTCTATGACGGACTATCAGGACCGTCAGACCTGTCCCCTCTTTGGCGACGGAGCCGGAGCTGTGCTGGTTGAGCCTTCCGAAGATCCATCATTGGGCGTCATGGATGCCGAAATACATGTAGACGGATCCGGGCTTCCTCATCTTCTGATGAAGGCCGGTGGCAGCGTGAAGCCTGCTTGTCATGAGACAGTGGATGCACGCGAACATTACGTATATCAGGAGGGACGTGCAGTATATAAGCACGCTGTCTTCGATATGCTGCGTTCATCGCTCACTGTCATGCAGCGCAATGGTCTTGATGCTGAAAGCGTAGACTGGTTCGTACCGCATCAGGCAAATCTTCGCATCATTGAGGCAATAGGAGGGCGAATAAAGCTTCCGGAAGAAAAGATTCTGGTGAATATCCAGAAAAGAGGTAACACCTCAGCGGCTTCAATTCCTATTTGTCTGGATGAATACAAGCATAAGCTCAAGAAAGGCGACAAGATAGTGCTGACCGCATTCGGCGCAGGTTTCACCTGGGGAGCAATGTATCTCGTCTGGGCAATAGACCCTAAGATTTAATGCATAATTCATAATGCATAATGCACAATTGGATTTGCTTATTGTAAACATAAAAAAAGGAGAAGTTTGAAAGCTTCTCCTTTTTTTATTACTTGCTTCACGTCGTTGAAGATCAATTATGCATTGTGAATTATGCATTATGAATTGAAGAATACAATGAAAAAGGGATGCTGTTTTTTACAGCATCCCTTTCTTTATCGTATTCGGTTTGATTAGCCGTTGTATTTCTTCATTACAGCGATGAGGTCGAGCACCTTGTTTGAGTAGCCGATCTCGTTGTCATACCAAGAGATAACTTTTACGAAGTTGTCAGTCAAGTAAACGCCTGCGTTAGCGTCGAAGATAGAAGTGAGCGGGCAGCCGAGGAAGTCAGAGCTTACTACAGCGTCTTCAGTGTAGCCAAGTACTCCCTTGAGTTCGCCTTCAGCAGCTTCCTTCATAGCAGCGCAGATCTGCTCCTTAGTAGCGGGCTTCTCGAGGTTGCAAGTAAGGTCTACTACAGAAACGTCGAGAGTCGGAACACGCATTGAGATACCGGTGAGCTTGCCGTTGAGCTCAGGGATAACTTTACCTACAGCCTTAGCAGCACCTGTAGAAGAGGGGATGATGTTGCCGGAAGCAGCACGGCCACCGCGCCAATCCTTCATTGAAGGACCGTCTACAGTCTTCTGAGTAGCAGTTGTAGAGTGAACAGTAGTCATAAGACCTTCCTTGATACCGAACTTGTCGTTGAGCACCTTTGCGATAGGAGCAAGACAGTTGGTAGTGCAAGAAGCGTTAGAAACGAACTGCTGGCCAGCGTAAGTGTCAGCGTTAACGCCAACTACAAACATCGGAGTAGCATCCTTAGAAGGAGCAGACATAACTACATATTTAGCACCAGCTTCGATGTGAGCCTTAGCTTTTTCTTCAGTAAGGAAGAGACCAGTTGACTCAACTACATATTCAGCACCAGCTTCGCCCCAACCAATTTCAGCAGGGTTCTTGCATGCAGTCACACGGATAGGCTTGCCGTTTACGATAAGGAGGCTCTTGTCCATATCGTAGTCTACGGTGCCGTCAAAGCGGCCGTGCATTGTGTCATACTTGAGCATGTATGCCATGTAGTCTACGGGAAGAAGGTCGTTGATTGCAACAACCTCGATGTCGTCACGCTTAGTGGAAGCGCGGAAAACGAAACGACCGATACGGCCGAAACCGTTAATACCAATCTTTGTCATATTACCTAATTGTTTAACTTTATTGGGTTAAATTCTATTTATCGCCTGTAAAACTGTAAGTTAGCCCTTATTTCGGACTTTCGCGCCTTATTTGGACAATCCTTTATGGGTTTTACAGTGCAAAGTTAACAAAATATTTTTGTTAATCATCTATATTTTCGCTTTTTTTAAACTAAATAACGAAAATATTTGTTAAATTTGCACATACCCTCCATGGGTTATCTCAACTACTATAAACTGTAACACTAAAAATTATCGAAAAATGGGAAAATTTTTATCTGATTTCAAGGAATTCGCCATGAAGGGCAATGTGATTGATATGGCTGTCGGTGTGATCATCGGCGGAGCTTTCGGCAAAATCGTATCTTCACTTGTCAACGACATCATTATGCCTGTAGTGACTCTCTGCACAGGTGGTGACGGCTATAGAAACCTCAAATATGTGATTCGCGAAGGTTCGGCTGCCACTGCTGATGGAGTTGCAGCTGTAGAAGAAGTGGCTATCAACTATGGCACGTTTATCATGAACATCGTCGACTTCTTCATCATCGCCATTTCGATTTTCGTCGCTCTACGCGTCATCATGAAGTTCAAGAAGAAAGAGGAAGAGGCTCCCGCTGCTCCTGCTGAGCCTACTGCTGAGGAGAAACTTCTCACTGAAATTCGCGACATTCTCAAGAGTCAGGAAAAATAATAAAAATATCTTTTGCGTTGTACGTTTTACGTTTTACGCAGTACACTATAGATTGTCCGTTTTACGTTGTCTATATAAAGGCGATGTAGAACGGACAATGTTGGCATCTAAAGGAAGCTTCCGGACTACTCATAACTGACAACGCACAACATAAAAAAAGCATAACGCAATGGAAAAAAAATTCAAAAGAACGCTTATCACGTCAGCACTCCCCTACGCAAATGGTCCTGTTCATATAGGGCATCTTGCCGGGGTATATGTGCCGGCCGACATATATGCCCGCTATCTCCGACTGAAAGGTGAGGAGGTATTCTTTGTGGGCGGAAGTGATGAGCATGGAGTGCCCATTACTATCAAAGCAAAGAAAGAGGGTGTGACTCCACAAGACATTGTAGACCGCTACCACAATATCATCAAGGACTCATTTGAAGGTCTTGGTATATCCTTTGATGTGTATGGACGCACCACTTCGGAGACACATCGCAAGACTGCATCCGACTTTTTCCGCCGTCTTTACGACAAAGGTGAATTCGTGGAGAAAAGCTCAATGCAGCTCTACGACGAGCAGGCAGGGCAATTCCTTGCCGACCGCTATGTGACCGGCACTTGCCCCCATTGTGGCAATGAGCGTGCTTATGGCGACCAGTGCGAGAAATGTGGCACTTCGCTCAATGCAACCGATCTTATCAATCCGAAGTCTGCCATCACAGGAAATACTCCGGTGCTTAAGGAGACCTTCCACTGGTTCCTGCCTCTCGACAAATGGGAGCCGAAGCTAAGGGAGTGGATTCTTGAAGAGCATAAGGAGTGGAAGCCTAATGTGTATGGCCAATGTAAGTCTTGGCTCGACCTTGGTCTGCAACCGCGTGCCGTGAGCCGCGACCTTGACTGGGGTATCCCCGTCCCGGTGGAGGGTGCTGATGGAAAGGTGCTCTACGTCTGGTTTGATGCCCCTATAGGTTATATATCAAATACGATAGAGGCTTTGGGCGACGACTGGGAGCGTTGGTGGAAAGATCCGGAGACCCGTATGCTTCACTTCATCGGAAAAGACAACATTGTATTCCACTGCATAGTGTTCCCATCAATGCTTATGGCCGACGGCAGCTACAATCTTCCCGACAATGTGCCTGCCAACGAATTCCTGAACTTGGAAAACGATAAGATTTCCACCTCACAGAACTGGGCGGTATGGCTTCATGAATATCTCGAGGAACTTCCGGGCAAGCAGGATACTCTCAGATATGTATTGACGGCGAATGCGCCTGAGACTAAAGACAACAACTTCACATGGAAAGACTTCCAGGCACGCAACAATAATGAGCTTGTGGCAATCCTCGGCAATTTCATCAACCGTGCCGTAGTGCTCACCCACAAGTATTTCGATGGTGTGGTGCCTCCTGTGAAGACTCTCGAGACCGTAGACACACAGCTCATAGAAGAAATAGGAAAACTGAAAGTTGAGATGACTGAGGCTCTCGACACATTCCACTTCCGTGAGGCTCTCCGTGTGGCTATGGATATGGCACGTGCCGGCAACAAGTACCTCCAAGAGACCGAACCTTGGAAGATAGCCAAGACCGATATGGAGCGTACCGGTACGATCCTTAATATAGCCCTTCAGACCTGCGCCAACCTTGCCATAGCATTCGAGCCGTTCCTTCCTTTCATGGCAGCTAAGCTTCTCAAGATGCTCGGTGGCGACAAGATCAGCTGGGATATGCTCGGCTGCTTCGACCTCGTGCCTGCTGGTGCCCATATAGGGCAGCCTGAGTTGCTCTTTGAGAAGATTGAGGATTCAGTAGTGGAGGCTCAGGTGCAGAAACTCAAGGATGCCAAGGAAAAGAACCGTCTGGCTGCATGGAAACCTGCAGAAGTGAAGCCAAACGTAGATTTCGAGACTTTCGAAAAGATTGATATACGTGTGGGTAAAGTATTGGAATGTTCTAAAGTGAAGAAATCAAAGAAGCTTCTTAAGTTCCTTATCGACGACGGAATGGAAAAGCGCACCATTCTCAGTGGTATTGCTGAGAGCTATGAAGATCCGTCAGTGCTCGTAGGCAAGGAAATCTGCTTCATTGCTAATTTCGAACCCCGCAAGATGATGGGGATTGAAAGCCAAGGTATGATACTTTCAGCAGTTAATCCGGATGGCAAGCTGACTGTCATCTCTCCATCTGCCGAGGTTGTGCCTGGGGTATCAGTCGGATAAATAATTTATTAGAATTAAAATATTATTGTATAGTATTTTATTCATAAAGGAATTGGGGTGACTGCACGATTTAGGCAGTCACTCCAATTTTATTAAGATTTATTAAGAATTTTATTTTGGAGAGCCGAATTTTATCCGCTACCTTTGCATCGGAATCAGAGATTAAAGATAAGAGATTAGATATGTATTCTCCATCAAAAGAATCTTTAATTTCTTAAACAATCAAAAGATTAAACGATTAAACAATTAAACAATATAATATGGCAAAGAAAGCAGTGAAGAAGCCTAACGGCGGGCGTATCGCCGATATGGACGAAAAGCGCAAGGCTCTCGATATGGCAATGGCTCATCTCGAGAAGGATTTCGGCAGCGGCACAATCATGCGCTTAGGCGATGATGCGGTGCAAGACGTGGAAGTGATTCCTACCGGCTCCATCGGTCTTGACTACGCACTCGGTGTAGGAGGTCTCCCACGTGGCAGAATCACAGAGATATATGGTCCTGAGTCATCAGGTAAGACTACACTCGCCATCCATGTGATAGCAGAGGCCCAGAAGATGGGAGGCATATGCGCCATTGTTGATGCTGAGCATGCGTTCGACCGTTTCTATGCAGAGAAACTTGGTGTGGATGTCAACAATCTTTGGATTGCACAGCCTGACAATGGAGAGCAGGCCCTTGACATTGCTGAGCAACTCATAAACTCAGGTGCTATCGATGTGCTCGTGGTAGACTCTGTGGCAGCCCTTACCCCTAAGGCTGAGATTGAAGGTGAGATGGGCGACAAGAACGTAGGTCTTCATGCCCGACTTATGAGCCAGGCTATGCGTAAGCTTACGGGTACTATCGCCAAGACCCGCACCTGCTGCATTTTCATCAACCAGATTCGTGAGAAGATTGGGCTGATGTTTGGCAATCCTGAGACCACTACCGGTGGAAATGCACTCAAGTTCTATAGCTCTGTGCGTCTTGAAATCCGTGCCAGTGGATTCATAAAGGATGGAGAGCAGGCAGTAGGACGTACAGCTAAGGTGAAGGTGGTAAAGAACAAAGTGGCTCCTCCATTCATGAAGGCAGAGTTCGAGCTTCTCTTTGGAGAGGGTATCTCACGTGTGGGCGAGATCGTAGACCTTGGTGTGGAGAACGGCATTATCCAGAAATCGGGTGCTTGGTTCAGCTACAACGGCAGCAAGCTCGGGCAGGGCCGCGACGCAGTGAAGCGTGTGCTGAAGGAAAATCAGGAACTTGCCGACGAGATAGCCGACAAGATCACCGAAAAGATGAATGCCGACCGTGATTCCCGCAAGCCTGCCGGCAATCCTTTCCTTCCGGGACGCGACAGCAAGATAGTGTCGGATGATGACGACATGGATATTGCAGCAGAACCCGACGCATCAGACAATGCCGAGGATCTCTTTGGCGATGACTTTGCGTTATAAGAAACTTATCACATAAAAAAGAAGAGCGGCTCGAAAAAGCCGCTCTTCTTTTTTATGTCAAGTTATCAATCTGTCACTTGGTTAGAGTGGCGGTGCCGTACATATAGTAATACCAGCCACCCTCGTCAAAATAATACCAAAGGCAGATATTGGGCACAGTGATGGAGCCATCTGCATTGATTGTGGCCACTACCGGATCTGTTGCTCCGTTGGAAGAAGCAAAAATATAATACGTCTCGCCATATTCCTGAGCTTCTATAGTGATGGTGCCGGCGGTGAAATCAACTATGCCATACACCGGGCAATCGGTCCAGTAAAGTCCGTCGATTTCCACTGTCTCCTCATCTATCTTCTTTATTGTAGCCTGCCAGTCAGATGCATCAATATCTTCCCATGTCCACGTATCGTTGATGCTTGAGCCTCCCACGAAATGATTGGTGAATGTTCCGGTGATGGCCGTCATGGGATCATTGTCGGCTACTGCTGGCCATGTGAAGGTGTCGTAGTCCCATTCTGCATAGCCGGCACCATGGTAGCACCCGATATTCACTGAGCCGCTCTGTCGGTCACCTTCCAGATAGCAGTAGTTATACCATGGATATGCTATAAGCATAGCGGGATCGGAAAGACCTGTAGGCACCTGCCATGTCACATATCCTGCCGCGGTGTCGTTGATATATTCACCGTTGAGTATCGTAAACATATCGTCGGCATTGGCTGCATTGACTGCGAAGTCAAGGTTGTAGCCTTCCACACCATAGAAACTCAGGATGGAGTAGGTGTTGTCGGAATAAGCCACCATGGTGGCATTCCATGAAGAGTCAAGCTCTGCACTATGGTAAATGCCCTCTATTCTATAGAGTTCTGAAATGAGCACCGATCCGGTTGCGCTGGCGGTTTCACTGTCAGAATACCCATCATGGCCAAGTGCGGTCACAGAAATGGAGTATTCTCCATTTGGGAGTCCTGTGAGCTGGACATAAGTATTTTCCGTGATTCCTGTTTCCACTATAGCTTCTTCCGCATCCTTGACAGTGTAGGAATACTCTATTGCATTAGGCACAGTTTCCCAGAGGAATGTCAATCCATTGTCCGAAGAAGATGTCACTACAGGAGTGGAGAGTTGCACGAGTCCATCGGTAGTGGCTGTCAATGTCACGGCCGGAGGAGTGGAATAGTCGCTGTCCATTCCGGCAAGTGCCCATACTTGGAGTGTATAGGTTGTAGATGGCTGGAGACCGGTGAATATGACGGAGGTTTTTTGGGTTACGTCTGCTTTCACTACACGTCCGTTGGGATCAGTCAGGCGATAGCCGTATTGCACGGCATTATCTATTTTATTCCATGAGAAGGAAAGCGACTGATAATTGGCGTTTTCCTGAGATACGGCAGGCGACGACAGTGGCTGCCTGATATCATCGTTCTCTTCGCATGCTGAGAATCCGGTTGCCATAGCCAGGCTGAGCAATATGGCTAATATTTTTGTATGTTTCATATCTGTCAGTCTAATTATTCAAACGGATTGTATTTGAGTGAAAAATCAGCTTGGAACGCTCCCCATGCGAAATCTCCGTTATCAAACTCCACATCGCAGGTAAAGGCAATGTAGCCGTAGAGATTCTCAGGATAGTAGTTCATGTAGATGGATGTGTAATTCTTTAGGCCATAAAAGAGAAGGTAAGATAGAGCCGGATAACCTTCTATATTGCCGGGAACCCATGTGGGATAAGTATCATTCTCCTCATCATAGAGATACCAGCAGTCAAGTCCTTCATAGCCTGTAGGATTGAAGAAATATGCATTGTTGAGCGGGAGGAAAGCGGTTTGTTCGGTAGAAGGGCACTCAAATGTCACGTCGAGACCAGACCCGAAGAAATCAGTCAGTTTGAACATCTTGGTTCCATCCAGATGATATAGTTCGGCATACGTGTTGGGATACATCTGCGAATAGTCGGAATATGAATATATGTATCGGGCCTGGTCGCATATCATCTTCCATTCCGATTTGATCACTGAGCATGACACTGCGGCGAGCCCCTCACCGTAGATGTCGGTCTGGTCATCGGGAAGCTTAAGAGTGAAGCTTTCCTTCACTCCGGTGGAGATTCCTCCGCAGTTGACTGTGACAGTTGTAGAAGCCTGTCCCGCTGCGAACTCGGCAGTTGGTGTTACCATTGAGAATCCCTGGGCATCTGAAGTGAGGGTGACCGGTACGGATGCGGCCGCGTCAGTGATGGTGCGTGATACAGTGATATCCACGTTCATCTGGTCCTGCTTCCCTTCGCTGTCGAAGATATAGGAAGACTTTGTGGGCATCGGGAAGTATGCACATACTCCCATGGAGGAATCCTCCGGACCAGGTGTCCATTCCTCGGAGTCAGTGCAGGATGCGGCAAGTGGAAGCACCAATGCTCCCAGTATTGTCTTTATTATATATGGTTTCATAAACATCTCTTTATAGTTGAATTATTCGTCTTCAGTCCATGGGAAATAGCATAGGCCTACAGATGGGTCAGGATTGAGGATGACCGCGTCGTTGAAGTCTCTTTCGCTTTCCGGAATGCTGAATGTGGTCCATGGAGCTACATAGTTGGGCAGCGAATTGAGTCGGTACAGCGCCGGGAAGTTAGTGCCCGGATAGCCCTTAATGATGGCTTTTTCCAGTCGCCGGTAGTCCCACATTATCAGGCCTTCACCCCAGAACTCTATTCTTTTCTGAGTGAACACATCGTCGATGAAGCCTTCAAGACCGACACCGGAGCTCTTGTAGCTGCCGTCTTTATAGCGGTAGGTGTTGACGAAGCTTTCGAGGGCGGCGCGTCCGGCTCCCTCACCCTGTGATCGACCGATTGCCTCTGCCTCGATTAGATACATTTCCTCGACACGCATCATCGGAGTGCTGACCGCGTTTCCGACAGTAGATATGGTATTGTCGCCGTTGGCCGCATGGAACTTGAATCCGCAGTAGGCGCCGAAGTTGCTCCATTCCTGATAGTTGAGCACTGTGCCACGTGCATATTTGGTATTGTAGGCATTTTCATCTGCTACGTCGTCCGGATCTATCCATGTGGTTTTTCTCCAGTCGGAATTCGGAATTTTCTCGAAGAGACGTGTCTCGATCATGCGATAGCCATTGTAGGGCTGTGTAGCGATGCCATAGGAGGCTTCTGGACTCATAAATGAAACCCATGACTGCCATACCATGCTTGATGCGAGACCATTGTTCTGAGTGATGATATCAGCCCACATCCATGCGTTGTTGACGGTATTGAAACCTGTCTTTGGGTCAAACCATTGTGTTTCCGTCACCGGTGTATAGCCTGTGCTGATGGCCTTGCGTGCGTATTCAGCAGCTTTTGCAAAGCAATCCTTAGCTGATGTGATGCCGAATTTGTCGTAATGTATATCCTGATCGTCCTCATGGGCAAGAGCTGTTGTCAAGTCTTCCGGATGGTTATCGAATCGTGAGCCCAAGAGAAGCCATAAGCGAGCCTTAAGACCATATATGACTCCAAGCCCTGCATAAGATTTGGATGTGGGTTCTGACTTGCCGTAGGTGTATTTCTCACCCTTGTTTAGATCAGTGAGTATGAAGCGATACATTGTATAGAATGGAGCGCGGGGATTGTGGCGTGATTCAGCCTCGGTGGTCTTCTCTGTGACGATAGGCACGGTTAGTCCCATTATGCCGTCGGCAATTGCCCTGTCGTCTAATTCTGCCATTCCGGTAAGCTTGTATTCATACCACTGCGCCATTTCCATATATGTATGCGCACGGTATGCACATGCCGTCCCGGCTGCCTCGGCATCATCGGGATTGTCATCATCGATGGCCTGGATGACGAGGTTGGCTTTCTGTACGAGTCCGTAGTAGCGTTGCCAGACGAGGTAGGAAAGGTTCCATTGCGGTCCGAGAGTCACGCCTGACGATACATAGGTGAAATAATCGTAGCCATTGTCGTAGATGGGAAGGTCGGCCGTCGAGGCATCCCTCTGGATATTGAATCCCATGAAACCGATGTCGTAATAATTATCGGTGCTGTATGTGTTGAGATATGCCGGAAGGGAATTGACCAGATTGGTCTTGTCGGCTTTGTCCACCTGCTCCTGGATTGCCTCCGATGTCGGAAAAGTATCTTCCAGACATGAGGTCAGCGTCGGAAGAAGCAGAAGGGTGGCTAATACAGGTCTTATATATCTGTTCATTGCTGTTTTCTTATTGGATGATTAGTGAATGCGGTCAGAATTCAACCGTAAGTCCTCCGGATATTGTGCGCATCGGGAAGGAGTAGTAGGAATTCGAATTGTAGTTTCCGTAGAGCGAGCTCATCCTCGGGTCAAAACCTTTCCGTTTTGCCCAATAATAGACATTCTCAGCCTGGCAGAACACCCTGAGTTGTGCCAGACGGAGTACTCGCGTGATACTCTTCGGGAAAGTGTATCCAACGGAGACATTACGCAGTCCTATATATGACGCGTCAGTAAGGAAACGGTCGGAATAATATCCGTCAGTCTCATTGCCGTATGTCCACATAGGTATGTCGGAGGCTGTGTTCTCAGGAGTCCATGCATTGAAGACATCCTTATGGAATGGTCTTCCGGTGAGGGAGCCTCTGGGGGGAGTCATGTAGAAGGCGTATACGGAGTCATATTTCTTGCCGCCGATCGAATAGTTGAACTGGGCATTGATGTCTACTCCGAAAAACTTGAAGGAGGTGTTGAATCCACCGAACACTTTTGGAAGAGCCGATCCGCAGAGATAATAGTCGGCTTGGTCCATAAGGGTTGTTGTCCCTAACTCTCCGTTCTCTTTGGTATAATAGTAGAGGGCAGTTCCCTCATCGTTGACTCCTGCGTATTTGCGGAGGCGCCATGTATTGACAGGAAGTCCTTCGCCATAGAATAGATAGCCGCTTAGATAGCCGTTATAGCCATCGCATTCAGCGAGTTTCTTGTCTTCGGGCAGGTAGGTCACGCGGTTCTTTTCCCATGAAAGGTTGAGGCCGACGTTCCATGTGAAGTTCTTGACAGCGATGAGGTCAGCGTTAAGCTGGAGTTCGAGGCCTGTATTGCGCATATCTCCCACATTGTCGTAATATCCGGTGTATCCGATGGAAAGTGGAGTCTGGAAATACATGAGCATGTCGCGGGTGGAGCGTGAATAGAACTCAAGTCCGCCTGAAAGACGGTTGTTGAAAAGCTCGAATTCGATGCCGGCGTTCAGGCTGCCTACTGTCTCCCAGGTGATGTTTTCATTTCCTTTTGATGTGAATACGAATGCGGGCTCACCGTCGACATCAGTGATGCTGTATGTGTCTGTATATCGGTAGTTGCCTATCTGGTCGTTGCCCTGTTCGCCGTAAGAGACTTTTACCTTCAGCATATTAAGGGCTTCAGACTGTGGAAACCATTCTTCTTTTGTAGCTATCCATGCAGCTCCGAGGCTCCAGAAGTTGCCCCAGCGGTGCTTTTTGTGAAAGCGCGAGCTTCCGTCGCGTCGGAACGAACCGGATGCGAAATACTTGCTGTCGAAGTCATACTGGGCGCGCAGGAACCAACCCTCTACGTTGTATGCAGAAGTGTATCCATCGAGACCGGCATCGATTATTGATCCGTAAAGCTCCTTGTTGGATTCATACAGCGCAGGTTTGTTCTTATTTCCATATAGTGTGGTCTGGCCATCTTTTGTGTATTCATGGCCAAGCAATATGTCGAGGTTATTTTGTCCGAACTGCTTTGAATAATTGAGCAGCTGCTGGGTATTGAAGCTGTTCGTACGGTAATGATAGGTGGATACGGATCCTAAGCCTGTGTTGAATCCGTAATAGGGGTTGTAAGCGTAATTTATTCTGTTTTCTGTGATATAGGCGCTTCCGTTGACAGTAAAATGGAAGTTATTGAGGAAATCCACGGTGGCGTAGCCCTGGATATTGAATGCGTTGCTGACATTCTTATTTAGATTGAGGAGGTCATCCTGTATGTAGTTGTCAGCGGAGTCTGCTCCGCGTATGCATCCGTTGAGCACTCCATCGCCATAATCATACATTTTCCCGTGTTGGTCGGTCATTATATTTCCTGCATAGTCTCGCATATAGAGAGGATAGATTGGAGCAATGTCGGTCATGCAGCTGAATACATCGCCATTGGTGTTGGTAGCTGTATGGTTGAATGATGCCGAGGCTCCGACCTTCAGCCAAGGGAAAGCCTGGGCGTCAGCTTTCAGGCGCGCAGTATAGCGTTCGATGTCGTTGTTGTAGGCGATTCCGTTGTCATTTAGGTAGCCGAGGCTGCCGTAGAATGTGTAGGTGTCATTGCCGCTCGCAAGATTTATGTTGTATTCCTGCCGGAATCCGTCGCGAAGTCCTTCCTTGAGCCAATTGTCGGGATAAAGTGTGTAGATTTCCCCGTCGTGAGCAACGCGGTTGCCAAGAGTGGCATTTGGATTTACCTTTCCGTTGGTCCCGATAAGCACCTGCCCTTCAGGTACTGTATAGACCATATAACCCAGACCTCCGTTGGAGACGCTCTCTCCAAGCATTGAGTTTGCTTTTAAATGAGCTATGGCTTCACTTTGTCCGAGGCCATACTGATAGTAGTTTTTCTGTGCGAGATAAAAAGCCTCGTAATACTGTCCGGCATCATTGATTACGTCATATTTCACACGTCCGTCATGGTTTGCACCCCACTTGGCAGTGAAGTTGACCTTTGTGTGCCCTTTTTGAGCTGTCTTGGAGGTGATAAGAATCACACCGTTTGCACCGCGTGCTCCGTAGAGGGCATTGGCGGAAGCATCTTTAAGGACTGTTATAGAGGCTATATCGGCGGGATTGAGGTCGTTCCAATAGCCATTGTATGGCATGCCGTCAAGCACTATTAGTGGGTCGGTGCCCGCATTCAGAGAGCCGATGCCTCTAATGGTGATTGATGGATCTGCTCCGAATGAGTTGGTCTCGGTCATAGTGAGGCCGGTCACAGTGCCGTTGAGGGCTTCTATCGGATTGGTCACCTGCGAGCGTGCTATTTGTTCCGCTCCTACCACGCTTGCGGAGCCCGTAAAAGACTCTCGTTTCTGCTTTCCGAATGCCACGACGATCATCTCATCGAGCATTTCCGTTGATGGCTGAAGATAAATTTTCAGTTCAGGTTTGATTTCCACTGTCTGGGCTTGGTAGCCTACGTAAGACACTTCCAAGTGTTTGGCTGATTGACTCACCCCGTTGAGTGTGAAGCGCCCGTCGAGATCGGTGGCAGCGGCTATGTTTTCGCCTTTCACCTTGACGGTAGCTCCAATCAGTGGCTCGTTGTCTTCAGCGGAAAAGACTGTGCCTGTCACACTCCGTCCTTGCGCAAAGACATTGACTGCCATAATTAGCAGCAATGCCAAGATTAGATTGATTTTCATGTAATTATAGTTTAGTAGATAGTAGTATATAGTCTATATGTCAGATAGAATATAGGCAAATTTACAAAAAAAAATTCACAATTCTTTATAGATTGCGAATTTTTTTATTAAAATAATGAACTTTAGTATCATAGGATACTTTTTTATATAAGTAAACGGCATCGGGAAGCCCGATGCCGTTTATCACACTATTAGGTTTTATATTGTAGCTTGCTTATTTAATAGCCACCTTGGTTGTCTTTGATCCCTGACGGCGGATGAATATACCGTTGGAAGGTTCAGCCACCTTCACACCCTGGAGATTATAGTATTCTACAGGTGCGTTCTCGTTGATTTCTACAAATGAGACGGCAGTTGTCGTTGTCTTCTGACTATAGCTGAATGCAAGGTACATGTCAAAAAGTCCGGTGCTATTATTTACAAATCCTGATACATTCAGGCATACATCATACCAGACATTCCCTTCTTCATCGGTAGTCTTCTCAACATATGAGTAGTCTTTACCTACTGTTCCGTATAAGAATTTTACTTCCTGTGTCTCTCCGCTTTCATCTTCAACCGTGACGTTCATATACTTTCCTGCAGGGGTGAGGAAGTAATCTTCTTCGTCAATATTACCTGTGAAGGTAACCAATGCAATATTATTGGGGTTGAAGTTTCCTATAGTATAGGAAATAGAGTAGTCAGTATTGAAAATATTTTTCAATGTATATGTTCCGTCTTCTCCAATTTCAAGATTTGCATCAAATGACTTAAGCGGTTTTTCCGAATAATTCTCGTAATCGCTGTAATCAGGATAGTAATAATTCTCATCGAGGTTAACAGTCACATTGATGCTGTCAGCGGGAGTCTCAGGATTTTCTTCTTCTTTCGGTTCATTGAAATAGAAGCCAATGTAAATCCACGGATTTTTTTCGAAAGCAGTGTAATCTTCGGTTTCAGCATTATAGGTGTAGAATGATCCGGATACCGCTATGTAAGCGAAATATTCGTATTCATTATCGGGGTTGGATAGATCATACCCGTAGACGTTGAAACACCAATTGTCAAGGTAAAGATATGGATATTGTATCTCTACCCATGATTCGTTATTATTGTAGTTATATATCCAGCCTGTAGGATAGTTGTCGTTTGCATCACAGATATAAGGCATATTTTCAGATCCTTCATATGCTAACGATGGACTTGTCAGGGTCATCATGGATGAGCCGCCGGCAGCAGGTTTTTCGAATTTGAACGATATAGGCATCTCGGATTCAAGGAAGTCTGCCAATGTCCAGTTGCCGGCTGCATCTTTGGTGAGTTCCGTTGTGTATGAATCAGCTATCTGATTGTAGCTGTTGTCCATGATCATGACGGTCACTTCCTCTGCCTTGGAATTCAAGCTGGTAGCGAGAAGTAGCCCTCCAAGTAAGGTAAAAATTTTCTTCATGCGGTAAAAGTTTAATTGTTATATGTTTAGTTAGAATTTTACACGTCTGGAACATTGAATCTGGTTAAGCTTATTATGATTGGATAGCTCAATTTTATTTCAGACCTTACAAATTTACAAAATAATTTTTGTTTTGCAAAAAAAAAAGATTAATTTTGTAATAACTATAAAAATTTTTTATAAAAATGAGAAATCTGGAAATTAAAGCGATATGTACGGCGTTAGTGAGTATGTTTCTGTCTCCGGCATTCGCACGTCAGCTGTCGGTGGAAGAGGCGGTCTGGAATGCGCCTGCGGGATTTTCAGTAAGCAATACAAGATCAAGTCATGATGCTTTATACACTGAAAAGATCGGCAACCTCAATGTCGCTTATATCCTTTCATCTCCTGGAAATGAAGGATATGTAGTGTTGGCAGCCGATGATCTTCTCCCGGCGGTTTTGGGATATGCAGATAAAGGAAAATTCGACAGTGCATCAATGCCGCCTGCAATGAAATACTGGCTTAGCGAGTATGGTCGGCAATTAGAATATGCTGCGTCTTGTGGATTGAATGCACCTGCTGTAAGCAAGGTTGCAAATCGTCCCTCGATACCTCCGCTTTGTGAGGCTACATGGAGCCAGTCTCGTCCCTTCAACAACAACTGTCCTTCTATAAACGGCTCAAAAGCTCCCACCGGTTGCACGGCGACAGCAATGGCACAGGTGATGTATGCCCATAAGTGGCCAATTACCGGTACGGGAAACAATACGTATATCTCCGGTACCACCCGTGAGAAAATGTATTTTGATTTTGAATCCACTACATTTGACTGGGATAATATGCTACCCTCTTATTCTTCCGGTTACTCGGAGGGGGAGGGAGCTGCCGTAGCTACCTTAATGGAGGCATGTGGCAACGCCGCCCTTATGTCTTACGGAGCCTCTGCTTCGGGTGCATATCCTTACGATGCCGTCTACGGTATGGTCAAGTTCATGGGGTATGATAGGTCAGCTTTAATGATAGAAAGGGATTACTATACGTCAGATTCATGGAACGACCTGGTTTATTCTGAGCTTGACGAGGGTCGTCCGGTGATATACGGTGGTTACGATTCAAGCTATCAGAATGGCCATACGTTTATAGTCGATGGCTATGGTGGCGACGGGTTCTATCATCTAAATTGGGGCTGGGGCGGAATGAGCAACGGTTATTTTCTCCTTACAGCTCTTGATCCTGCCGAACAGGGTATTGGTGGATCCGGTTCAGGCTACAATTATCGTCAGGATGCGATCATCAATATTATGCCACAAAAGGAGGGTTCGGATTATCAGCTCGAGGTGACGTGGTATGGTCCCTTCGCTACCGTCAACAAAGCTTATACCTCTGTCGGCAATGTGGATTTCATAGTTGGCAACGATGGTTACTTCGAAGGTTTCACTTTGGTAGATACCAATGCCGTCATGGGAGTCAAGTTGATTCCGAAAGAAGGTGGAGATACGGTGTTCTATCCTGCTGCGGAGTTTGATTTCCCAAGTCATTACGGTATATATGAGTCCAAGACCTACAATAAATTCACAATTCCTGTATCTGATTTTCCTAAGGAGGGTGATTTTATTGTGACCCCTGCATATGAGCACAATGGGTCTATAAAGGATGTGGCAATAAAGGTAGGCGAGACAAAATCTTTTGTGATGACTTGTTCTGCGAGGGGTGTCAAGTTTGATTTTCCTGATGCTGACAGGACCTTGACAGCCGACAATATAGTGCCCGTAGGCAAACTGTATTCAGGAAAACCCTGCACCGTAAAGGCTGACATTCATAACTCAGGCGAGGAATACCTTGGTATGGTGAAGGCAGGTTTTGAAAATGCGGAAGGCCAGGTGCGTACATGGCTCGATGGTGTGCCTGTAAATCTTACTGATGGCGAAACGGTATCCGTTACATTTTCAGGAGTTTTGAATTCATACAACACCACCTTGCCACCGGGTCGTTACAAACTGAACATCTTTGATGAGGCAGGAGAATCAATATGTCCTCACCCTCTCGATGTTGAGGTAATTGAAGCACCCTCGGGAAAGCCTGTATTTGATATATCTCTGGATATACTGGATTGCAGCAACGGTGATGGCTCGAACATCAGTCCATATTTGATAGGCGACGAAATTGATCTTGAAGTCAAGGTAGATGTCAGCTCCGGTCTCTTTGAGGATGTCGTAGCCTTATATGCATATTATAGTGACAATAGCGATCTGGAGTTTTCTGGCAATAGTGTGAGCTACAAGAATTTCTTTGTTGCTCCCGGAGAAAGCCAGACAGCCACTTTCCATCTCGGCACCTCCTATTTTGAGATGGACAGGACAGCATATATAAGGGCTTATGGCTGGAATAGCGATTGGAGTGCTGGATCGCTCGGTTGGATTGGTCGCTCAGTCTACGTGAAGCGTACATCGACCGGTGTGTCAAGCATCGAGGATGGAAAGTCGACACTTTCTCCAAATCCTGCAGTAGATTTCACAACGGTAACTGCTGTATCTTCCATTAAAAATATAGAGGTGTATTCCCTTACTGGCTTGCGTATGCTGGAAGTCTTGGGGAATGGCTCTGAAAGTCTTGATATTGATATTAGTGCTCTCCAGGCAGGGCATTATATAGTAATAGTCAACACTGTCAGTGGTGTGGAGCACCATAGGCTTATAAAGAAGCAATGAAAATACGGCAACTGTAATCTTTTATTGACCATTCTTTTCAATAAAAAAGACCGGGAATCCAAAAGATTTCCGGTCTTTCTTTACTGAGAGATTGCACTCTGTGCTCGTCATAGAGTGCCCTTGTGTATGTTATCTCGAGAACTTTGCTACGGTATTTTCCAAATAGGGGAATCCGTCATACCACGCGTTCCAACCGATAAATTCAAATGAACCGTCTTCATTGATCCTGCCGATTACAGGACTTGTATCGCTTTCGCTACCGGCAAAAGTATACCATGTCCAGACTGTCATAGGATCGACTTTAAGGGTATTGGTAGCCATGTCTATAGTGACGTTCATGGTCTCGTCGCTGAAATACAGGGCAGGCATGGAGATTGTGATTTCATCCACCTTTTTGATTTCTACCGTCTCAGTATAATTGAACTCCTCGAATTCCCAGTTATCTGTCAGAGATGTCAGACCTGAGAACGATGCGTTCCAAGTGCCTACGAAGTCATCGGCAGGCGACCCGTATGTCTCAACTTTCCAGGAGAAGAGGTCGGTGACATAATCATTTGCATTCGCACTCCAGACATATACCTTAACGCTGCCTGATACTTTGCTGCCTGAGAAAAGTGAATAGTTCCACCATGGATATACATATACATTCTTGATGTCTGTTCTTCCCGTTGGCACAATGTAGGTGTATGTAGAATTATCATAATCATAGTCGCCGGTGATGACAAATGTGTCTTCAGGATCAGTCACATTGTCTACTTGGAAGTCAAGGTTGTAGCCTTCGACTCCATACCATCCTTGTATAGAATAGTTGTTGTCGCCATAGCATACGATAGTGGCTGTCCATGATTCTCCGAGTATCTCGCTCCAGTAGGTGCCCTCGGCTTTCCAGAGTATCAATTCCTCTACAGTGAAATCAAGTGTTGAGTATTCTCCTTCAGACTCATAGCCCCCTTTGGTGGATAGTGCCTTGACTGCAATAGTATAGTCACCGATTTCGAGATTGGAGAAAGCAAGCGATCGAGAGCTGTCGTTGCCCGACTTTACGGTCACACCTGCTGAATTGGTAAGAATATAGGCATAATCGGTAGCGTTTGATACGCTTTTCCAGGTGATTACATATCTGCCACCCTCTACATTGCAAGTGAGCACAGGCTTTCCGAGAGCCTTGAGCGCTGTTGTTGTGGCCTTCAGTTCAATGGGTGCTGAAGTCGTGTGGTCGCTTCCCAATGCTGCATATGACCATACTTTCAGTGTATACTCTGTAGCGGGTTTCAAGTCGCTAATTGTGACACTGTTTTTACTTGTGACACTCCGCACCACAAGTATGTCGTTGTTGTCATACAGTTCATATCCATATTGGGTGGCACCCTCTACCTTGTCCCATTCGAAAGAGAGGGTATTATAGGTAGCATTCTCGGTTTCCCCTTGGGTAGTGTCCAGAGCTGTAGCGAGGACGTCATCGTCGTTACACGATGGCAGTGCCATGATAAGGGCCACAATTGCCAGCATCCGGATTATCTTGTTTAGTTTCATAATTTCTTATTTATATTTATATAGTTGGTGGGGAAAATCATTCCTGTTCGAAGGGATCGAACTTGGGAGTGAAGTTGAATTCGAAATATTCCCACGTTCCTGAGCCATCGGCGAAATCAATATATGCCGTCATCATGCCATAACCCCTGTTGATGCCGAAATAACATCCTTTATCACCATCATCATAGACATAGAAAGTGAGGTATTCGATTGATTTTGACCATCCGTCAGGTGTCCATATTGCCGGGTAAGCAGCTTTCTCAGTGTTATAGAAATACCATGGATAGTCCTCGTCATCTTCATAGCTCGACCACAGATCATAATAATACTTGAAGTTTGTGTAGGGGAAAATCACGGGAGAGGAAAGTGATGTGTTTGAGACAGAGAACACAAGGTCTGTTCCTGAGCCCATGAAGTCTGGAATCTTGAACCTGTCGGTTCCTTCCAATACGTACATGGTAGCTGAAAGATCGGGATAGCTATTAAGGTAGCATGATATGACCACATCGTCTGCCACTACTTCCCATCCGCCTGTAGTAGTCACTTTCATTGTCATCTGTGATGATCCTGCGCCGTAGAGGGCAGCGTATGCAGGATCAATCTGCAGGATTATATT
>JAIDTO010000085.1 GCA_029060625.1 Muribaculaceae bacterium
CCGAAAGCTATCAATACACACACGAGAAGAATGACTTCCTTACGGTATTTCATGCCGGCCGCAACGATGGGATTGGTACGCTTCTCCGGGGTTGTCGAAGGTTTATTTGATGCCTGGCTGTCCGTCTGTGGACTTTGAGGCTTATCGGATACGTTTGTTGCCATGTCTGTAGCTTTTTGAAGGTAACACTTATCTTACAACAGTAACTTCAGTGCCGGTGCTGACTTTCTGCATTCCGGCCACGATTATGCTGTCGCCGGGCACAAGCCCACTTCTCACAATGACCCCATTATCCGAGAGTTCATCTGCAACAACTTCCTTTCGCTGCGCTTTCCCATTTTTAACTGTCCATACAAACTGATGATTGTCAGAACTTAGCAATACAGCCTGCGATGGAAGTGTGATTTCTGATGTTTTGACTGATGAAGAGTCGTTTTGCAATCCTTTGACGATTACATCTCCAATCATACCCGGAAGTATCTTCCCGTTGACATTGTCGATGTCGAATTTTACGGTGTAAGATCTGGTGAGAGGATCTGCGACAACACTCTTATTTCCAATTTTTCCGATAACCTCAGGATTATCCCCAATATCGAATTTTATGACAGCTGTCGTTTGGGGGCCGAATGATGAGATTTCATTCTCAGGAACCGGAATTGATACCTGCAGGGTGTTCAGGTTCACGATCTTTACTACAGGCTCTGCCGGTATGACTGTCTGCCCGTCGTTTGCAAATTTCTGTGATACGTATCCGGAAATAGGTGCGTGTATAGAAGCGTCTGCGACTGCCCTGTCGGCAAGAGCCGCAGCATTCTCAGCCTGCTTCAGTTTAGACTGAATCTCAACCCATTTTACATCGGGGAGTGCATCTGCATCATGAAGTTTCTTAAGACGCTGGTAGGCATCTCGAGCCTCCTCGAGTTCTGCCTGGGCGATATTGCGTGAATTTACAAGGCTTTCGCTCTTAATATGGGCAATTACCTGTCCTTTTGCGACTTTTTGTCCCTCTTCTACGTATACTTTAGTGATTGTGCCTGGAACTGAGAAACTTACTGTAGATTCCTCCGAGGCTTCAACTGTACCGGAAAAAATCTGGTTACCGTCAGCTGTAGCTTTTTTCCCTACAACTTCTACATTAACTCGTACTGGGCCTGCATCAGTCGCTTTGTCATGGTTTTTACATCCTGATAGAATGACTGTAACGGCAATTGTTCCCGACAAAAGGGCTCTTTTGGAATGGCTGAGTCTGATCATAATTGTGTGTTTTAGTTGATATAGTATTAGTTCCGGGCATGTCTGTCTATACAAGACTAAGGTCAAGCGGGAATTTTATTATATTTTAACAACATTTATAAAATGAAAAGGTTTAAGTATCTTCTGTTTTTGACATAGTTTCATATAAATGTGACACATAATTTATAAAGTAAGAGACCGATGCCGGGGGCATACGGTCTCTTTAGTTCGGAGGTGCCGCTCTTCAAGCGGCTC
The DNA here is from genome assembly GCA_029060625.1 of Muribaculaceae bacterium. Lineage (GTDB taxonomy): Bacteria > Bacteroidota > Bacteroidia > Bacteroidales > Muribaculaceae > Lepagella. The sequence goes on from JAIDTO010000085.1 coordinate 1,489, forward strand.
TTGACATTCTATAGATTTCAGAATTAGAATCTGTATGACACTCGTATGTCAATTGTGGGATAGACGGGTAGTGCCTTCATTAGATTTATGTAAGATTGTGTCTCCTTGCTCAGATTTGTGAGATTGTTGATCACCGTACCATCTTCAGCTGTCAGTTTTGGTTGTCCTCCCCAAAACTGCACTCCGGCATCAAAAGATGCCTCCCATTTCCCATCTCGTGAGAGACTTCCTCCATAGCCGAATCCAATATAAGGTCGAAAACGATTAACCTTTGTCTTAAGTTTTAGTATTCCTTCCTCATCCGGGAGGAGCATACAAGGGGAACCATCTTTACGATCGCCTGCATAAACACCCAATTGCCCTGCACTACGCATTTTCTCCTGGAATATTTCTGCTACTTCCCCTTCGAGAGAAATGAATCCAAACAAAGGATAGTCTTGAGGATTCTTGATAAAATCTTCTGATGTAACGTTTTGATATAAAGATTCATATATCTTGATCCCCATAAGGGTTGCCATATCGTCAGAAGTATTGGTGGAGGTGCCTATTGAACTTCCTCCTATGAAAAAACCCGCAGTGAAATGCCAGTGCCTGTTTGTCTTGATAGGATAAACGTCTATAAGGAATCGAAATGTTTCCATTGTAGGCTTAGATTCCATATTTACGAATCTGTTGATATCATATCCTGTCTGGTTTGACATCATTTGATTGATGCGGTCGAAATTGTCTTCTATTTTGTTATTTAGATAGTTTTCTACCTTAAATTGCAGGTGTCGCTTGAAATGGGGCATGCAATCAAAGCCCACCCTTACCTTAGCCCATTCGGTGATCGGCGATGCCAGTTCCAATCCAATGCCAGTGGTGCCGATATTAGCGGCGAGTTCTATAGTGTTGAAGACATTGTGTGCCTTCATTTCTGATACGACGCTTCCTTTCTCAGCATACGCAGCTGAATTAAGGAGGATCGATATCAATCCTATTATTGTTACGGCTATTTTTTTCATAATGAAGTTGTTTCGACTTATTTTTTTATTAAGATTTCGTCATCTTTGCGAGCAGATTTCGCTTCATGAAGAAGGAGCG
>JAIDTO010000086.1 GCA_029060625.1 Muribaculaceae bacterium
GTAATTAAGACAGAAGACTACATCTATATAATTGAACTCAAATACAATGGAAGTGCAGAACAGGCATTAAAGCAGATAGAGGAGAAAAAATATAGCCGTAAGTTCCAAATGGACTCTCGGCAATTGATCGAGATTGGAGTGAATTTCTCTTCGGAAACACGTTGTATCGAAGACTGGAAAATCAGATTAGTTTGCGACAGATAGCCACCGACTATTCTAAATCGGAGTCAAGTGCTCCTCCGAGACACGCCGAATCGAAGGCTGGAAGATTGAATCCTGATTCATGGAAAGGAAAGTGCCTTATATGCTGACTATTGGTAGCCTAATCCGTAAAGCCCGTCATAGACCCACTTGAGGACCACAATGGATATAGCAAAAAGAGAAAGATATAGTATACTCATTATCAATGCCTGCTTTTTGTAGCCTGCTCTAAACACCCAAAAGGTTATATACAGCAGTCCCACAAGGGCAATGGGAATAATAATATAATATAAAAAGTACCAAGATGATGGCAACCAGAATGGCACATATATTCCTATAGAACATGCAGTCAACACACCAAACACAACCTTACGGTAGGGAATATAACTTGCAGCCACTATTTCACGAAATTTCATACGCCTTTTATTATTACTGTGAAGATATTAAGTAGCTAAGAAAAATTAAACGACATATGTTACTAAGCAGCTGCAAAGAGTCTTGATATGATACATGCGGATAATTTTGGCCATCCCGGCCTTGTCGCTCAGTCGCTTAGCTCGCTAAGCTCCTTTACTCCGCGACCAAGCTGCCTCAAAATTATCTCGCATCTATCATATCATTAATTTCCCTTAGCTACTTATATGAAAATAGATGTCATCGACCAATCCCACGGCCACTATAATCCCGAGCTTCAGAAACGCCAGAAGATAATGCCCACCCTTGAAATAGCGGTATATCAGATGGACAGTGCATGTCAAAAAACAGACCTGTATGATTACGTTCAGTATCAAGGGTAGCTGAAGGCATATTCCTGCCAATACCAAAGCGAAGAGACCCATCGAATACCGGTCCCTGTCGACAACGGCATCATTACGCTTCGACCACTCTTCAATATTCTTTAACCATTCCTTCATAACCATGACATCAGGGGCTCCTGTATCCGTAAAGGATATTAGAATAGTAGGCAAGGGCTACGATAATGATGAGAGCAAGGGCTATGCTGATTATGGCCAGAAGCAAGGCTTCTTTTTTGTAGCCAGCCCTGTATATCCAGAAGAACATATACAGAAACCCAGACAGCGCCAATATAATTCCTACATACTTCAGGAAGAACAACGAAGGGGGTAAAAATGAAGCTACCATCATCAGGGCTATACCTACAAACCCTGAAACATACACAACCGGACGGCAAGGGATATGGGATTTCGATACTATATCTCTGATTGACATATTATATATCATTTAAAGGTTAAACTTACCGAATCAAAAAGAGCGACCAATATTAGCGGAGCTATCCTTATGACGCACATCGCATAATTCTTCATTTTGAGATATCGATATGCCAGATCCAAAGTGCAAATGACAAGGCATACTTGAACCATCACACTGAAGATAAACGGAATTTTCAATCCTAATCCCAGCAAGGAAAGTATCAGCAAACAGGTAGAATACCAGTCTCTATATGACAAGCTATTTCGTTTTGATGATTCCGTCATAATCGATGATTTAGAAAAACTTTGCGTTACAAAGGTACGGAATCGGCGCGGCAACTGCAAATTTTCGAGTTTAGTATTAGTTTAGAAGAATCGTAAAACCATCTCTAAAGGCAGCACACCAAATACAATACATTCATAATAACCTAATTAGCTCATCTACCGCATTAGCGTCCAAATCCTGGTCAAAAAACTTCTTCCCCATATCCTTTCTCCTGAAAGTGATGGTAGATTTCGACCTTCCGACGAGCATGGCTATATTAGCGGGACTCACTCCACACTTGATAAGCAATGCCATATGTAGGTCTGACGGCTTCAAATCTCCCCTGGAGAGCACATACAGATTGCTCTTGAACTTCGGACTGCACAACAATATGGCTTTCTCAAGATCGTCCCATATCGGGCTTGATTCGTTTATGATGGCGCCATCGCGGATATTCCGCTGTATGGCTTCGTAGGCTTCGGACTCAAGTATTGCTGATGGTATTGGATTCTTAGTGTCAGAAGCAGACGACATCAGTGCCTGCTGCAGCAAGAGGCGATTGTCTCTTGTCTCGACAGCCGATACAACAGGAGTTTCTTCATTGCGGAAGAAATACATCACCGTTACGGCAAGAGCACCTGCCGCAATGAGTATCCCTAAGATCCACCTCATCATCTCGAGTTCTGTCATATGCATTTTATATTGTCAGCATGAGACAGGCTGACCAATTTCATATAGGAATTCCGGGGCAAGGTCTGCTCC
>JAIDTO010000087.1 GCA_029060625.1 Muribaculaceae bacterium
GTGTGTTTTTCATAGTATTAAATTAAGATTAAGGTTTCGGTCTAATTCTTTGTGAAAAGAGTTAGATCTTTTTTTATGACCTTATATCTCCTCATGCGAGAATCTGTAACCCTCCCAACCGAATACAAAATGAAAGAACATATTTCAGGTATAGTATTAGGAACTGTCAAACACAGCGACCGCCACAATGTCACGAGCATTTATACCCGGGAGCGTGGGCGCATGGCATTCCTATCTCCTGCCGGCACTTCTAAGAGCAGCAGGCAGACATCCGCTCGCCTTCAACCTCTAAGCATCATCGAAGCCGAGGCAAATATATCCACGACTAAAGACCTGCACCCTCTTTCGGCTATATTCCCAATCAAAGTGTGGAGATCTCTCTATTATGAACCTTTCAAATCTACTGTAGTGCTCTTCCTATCTGAGTTTCTAAATAAGCTCCTACGCGAAGCTCCGGCGGAACCTCGGCTGTGGGATTTCATCGCAAACTCCCTAAGCATATTCGATGCAACTGACAACCGCACTGCAGCCGCAAATTTCCATATTACATTTCTGATAAGCCTAAGCTACATGATGGGCATCCAACCTGATGTCAGCGAATATCAAGAAGGAATGGAATTTGACATGAAATCGGGAAGTATGGTGTATCCTTATAATGTCATATCCCACAATGGTCTTCACATCGATGCACTTCACTCTGCATTTCTCCCATCACTCATACGGATCAACTATGCCAACTCGAAGTATTTTCGGTTCTCTGGCAAAGACAGATCAGAACTCATCGCTTTGATACTCAAATACTATGGACTGCATTTCCCCGGCTGTGACAATCTTAAATCCCTGGAAATCATAAAAGAAATATTCACATAAAAAAAGGAGTAATTGTCTCACGACAACTAATCCTCTAACCTTAAATCTAATACCATGAAAAACACGATGCAAAGATAATACATCAAAAAGCGTTTGTCAAGTATTTAGACAAAAATTTTTTATCTGATTAAACTTAATTAACTTAGTCATATAGTTATTAAGTCATTGAGCATTCAAAATGAAGAGTTTTTAAGTTATCTTCACAACAACAAAACTCGACAATCGCCCATGCCTGCAATCATCGCAGTATCAGCATAGCGTCGCCATAGGCTCCAAACATGTAGCCCTCCTTGACTGCCGTGTCATATGCCTTCATGATCAAATCATAGCCTCCAAAAGCCGCTACCATCATCAGCAATGTGCTATAGGGCAAATGAAAGTTTGAGACCATTGAATCGCAGACAGTAAAATCATAAGGAGGGAAGACAAACTTATTTGTCCACCCCTCAAAAGGCATCAGGTGGCCATTCATGCACTCTGCTGTCACAAGGGCCCGCATAGTGGATGTGCCGACAGCACATATGCGCGATCCTCGGTCCTTAGCGGCATTCACCATCTCCACCACATCTTCTTCCACGAACATCTCTTCAGAATCCATACGATGCTTGGTAAGATCCTCAACGTCTATATCACGGAAATTTCCACGTCCACAGTGAAGAGTTATAAATCCACGCTCCACACCCTTGATCTCGAGTCGCTTCATAAGCTCCCGGCTGAAATGAAGGCCTGCAGCCGGTGCCATGACAGCCCCCTCCTTTGTAGCGAAAATATTCTGATAGCGGTCTACATCGTCAGGCTCAGCATCGCGCGTGATGTAATCCGGAAGCGGAGTATCGCCAAGTGCATAAAGAGCATCCTTGAATTCATCGTGCGGACCATCATACAGGAAACGCAACGTACGTCCTCGAGAAGTAGTATTATCGATCACTTCAGCCACCATGGAGTCGTCTTCACCAAAGTATAGCTTATTGCCTATCCTTATCTTGCGTGCAGGCTCTACAAGCACATCCCAGTATTTGTTGGCTTCATTTAGTTCACGCAATAGAAATACTTCAATCTTTGCGTTTGTCTTTTCCTTGTTACCGAAAAGGCGGGCAGGAAAAACACGTGTATCATTGAAGACCATGACATCCTGGTCTTCAAAGAAATTAATTATCTCTTTGAAAATGCAATGCTTGATGCTGCCATCGCGTACATCCACCACCATTAGGCGGCACTCATCTCTATTATCAGATGGATACATTGCAATCTGCGCATCGGGGAGTTTGAATTTGAATTGTGATAGTTTCATTTATTTCGTTTTGCGTTGTTCGGTTTGCGTTTTAATCTTTAATCTTGAAGTCTTCAGGATATGTCACATCGCAGGTTGCGATTTGCTCAACAGCCTGATCCACTGTCAGGCAATTTTCGAGCCTCATATCGCCAACTCTTGTGCGACAAAGAGCTGTGAGATGCGCCCCTGATTGCAGAGCTGCACCAATATCCCTTGTCAATGCCCTTATATACGTGCCTTTTGAGCAGACTATCCGCAGCCTCAACTCCGGCAACTCAGAAGGAAGTAATTCGAGCTCCTCTATCACCAATGGCTTGGCCTTCAGCTCCACTTCCTTCCCTTTTCGGGCATATTTATAAGCTCGCTTCCCCTCTACTTTTACAGCACTATAGACGGGTGGCACCTGCATGATATGACCGGTAAAGCGAGGAAGAACGCCCTTTACCATATCTTCTGTAATATGCTCATAAGGATATTCCGCATCAATTTCCGTTTCAAGATCGAAACTTGGTGTTGTGGCACCGAGACGTATTGTAGCAATATATTCTTTCGTACCGTTCTGCAGGCGCTCAATATCGCGAGTCGAGCGTCCTGTGCATATGATAAGCACTCCTGTAGCAAGGGGATCAAGAGTCCCGGCATGTCCCACTTTGAATTTTTTCACATTCAAACGGCGCTGTATAGCTCCCCTAACTCTTTTTACGGCATCAAACGAAGTCCAGCCAAGAGGCTTATCAATTCCTATAATTTCACCTGATATGAAATCCATCTCACCTCCGGCTTACCATATAAGACATAGAATCGCCACTATCGCACAATATACGGCAAACCATACCAATTTTCCCTTCTTGACAAGATTGAGCATCCATTTGCACGCAGCACATCCAACGACAAATGCGGCGACAAAACCAATCAAAAGGCATGTGCCTGAGACAGGAGTCTGCCCCTCTGCCTCTCCTGCAAGAATATCCTTCAGACTAAGAAGTGCCTCGCCTACAATAGGTATGATAACCATAAGGAATGAAAAGGAAGCCACCTTGTCTCTCTTATCTCCGATAAGGATACCGGTAGCAATAGTGGTACCACTGCGGCTAAGTCCAGGAAGGACTGCTACAGCCTGCGCCACGCCTATTGTCAGGGCATCAGCAAAAGTGATATCCCTGCCTCGATTTGCACTGATCATCTTGCCATTCATCAGGCGGTCACTAAAGTGTGCAAAAGTCAGCAAGCAAGCTGTCGCAAGCAGGCATATGCCTACTATTGTAAGATTGCCCGTAAAGACACTTTCCACGAGATCCTTGAAGCAGAATCCGACTATGGCAATTGGGATACAGCTGACTAAAATCTTGACGACATACCAAAAATTGTCATCTTTGCTGAATGTAAAGAAGCTCTTGCATAAATCCCTGAACAATGGCCATAACACCACTACCGTGCTCAGCACAGTGGCAGCATGCAGGATCACATCAAACTGCAATGCATCATCGCCTTGAAGCTTTAGTCCAAGTATTTCACGGAAGATCACAAGGTGTCCACTTGAAGAAATTGGAAGATATTCGGCAAGTCCCTGAACGATGCCAAGTATAAGGGCGTCTAACCAATCCATTCGAATGCTAAAATTTTAAGAGTTGAATATTAAAATTATTTAGATGCTACCCATTCCGGTTGCGCACGTTGATTACTTTGATGGTTTTATAAGGATGGCAAAAGCCATCAAAAGAAACCCAAGGAATGTCACTGCCGGTCCTATTACGATGCGACGTGTGGAAAAGATATCCGGATTAAAACCACCTTCCACAGAACTTCCGGGACCTGCCATCAATATGAATCCCACCACTATCAAAGCCAAGCAGACCGCCATGGCTATATAGTTTCTACGGCCAAAAGGTCGCTCACTTTCTTCAACTTTCTTTATGTCTCCTGATTGTGGAGACGGAAACTTTATTTTCATCTTATTTAATCAAATGATCAATGACAAATCGTCAAAAAAAACTTATTCTTTCCGCGCTTTAGAAATTTATTTGAAAAGCTCGCTATAATCTTGATGTAAATGATGTGTCGTCGCCACGAGGGCTGCGAGCGCACATATAAACGCTCCTCCTACGATGAGACCAATGTCAACACATACCATCCATACCCAATCTACAAGCGACCCCAGTTGGTCAAATCCCAGGCTGCTGCTCGCTGCAAGCACTGCTGACAGCAATCCACCTGCCACCAGCCCTGACAAGGCACCTACAACTGCATTGGCAACTATAAACGGACGACGAATGAACCCGTCGGTCGCACCCACGAGTTGCATCGTATGAATAGTAAATCTTTTGGAGTAAATTGAGAGTCTGACAGTATTGCTTATTAATACAAAAGAAATAATAAGCATGATGGCAGCTATGACAATAAAGGCAATCGTCAGCTTCCTGATGTTGGAATTCATCGTTTCTATGAGCCTGCTGTCGGGAGCTCCAACTTCAGCTACCCCATCGACTGCAGACACACTTCTCTTTATACCTTCTACACCACCAACTGTAGAGTATTCCGCGGCTACAGTAAATGCGACTTCAGGCGAGAGTGGATTGACTCCAAACACATACTCAAGGTCCTCCCCTGTGGTTTCCTTCCAGTTTTCAAGTGCTTCCTTCTTGGAAATATACCTTACGTTTTGGGCAAAACGAGTGTTTGCAATGGCATTGCATATAGCTAGCGCTCGCTGATCGCTTACATTATCGGCCATCACGACGCTGATCTCTATCTTTTCCATCATACGGCGTGATTCCGCGGTTGCGGCAATCCATATCATAGCTATGAGGCCCAATGTAAGCAAGGCGAGAGTCACGCTCACTCCTGTAGTGGTGTGAGCTGCCCAGCTGGATATCTTTACCTCTTTCTGTGGCTTCATCATTCAGGTTTTTCCATATAGCCCGACCCGCGGGCAAATATCGGGTGCAAAGATAATACATTTTTTCCCTAAAGTCAAGTAAAATAAATAAAAAGATGCAAATGCAATCACGAAAAAGGGACTCGTATCGCTACGAATCCCTTTTTTCCGGCATCCCTCGAAATCCTTCGCGAGATACCGTGTGTCCTAATCCTAATTTAACTATTAATCCATAACTTTACTAATGCAACAATAATTGTCAATGAAACGATTAATTGGTCTTTACTGTATGAATGTCTTTCTATTCTTTTGCAAAATTAATATTTTTTTTCCATACAAAACACCTATTATATATATTTGGGCAAATTTGTTATAATTTTAACACATTTTGACCATTTTATTCTAATTAATTCTCCAAGCATGATTTAAGCCACACAGGAATTTGAGAAGATGAAGCAGTGCGGTCAAGAGCCTCCAAAACCACGGATGTGCGTCCATGATCCAACGCATATAGATCAGTATCCTCACTTTCAGGCTCATCATTCACCAAATGCCCGGCAAGCATGAAGAATGCGCGCCCCATAGGGTCGAGATATTCTTTATACTCCTCACTCCAATGAGCTTTGCTTTCGCGACATAATATCGCAGGGGCATCAGCAAATCCGGCAGGGACATTGACATTTATAAAAGTCCCTTTAGGCAATCCATTTTCAAGGATACCCGGTATAAGGGCATCCACAGTCGGATGGACTGAAGAAAAGTCAGCGTCAGCATCATGGGTCGTAAGAGAAAAGCCTACTGACGGCACGCCCCATGAGCACCCTTCTTGTACGGCACCCATTGTCCCGCTGTAAAGCACATTGACAGAGGCGTTACTTCCATGGTTGATTCCCGCTACAACTAAATCAGGCATTCTGCCGCCAAGCACAGCATAACGCGAGATCTTTACACAGTCTACAGGAGTACCGTTGCAACTAAAAAGCTTTGTGCCCTCGACCGGACTTTTTTCTTCTTTTACTCTGAGGGGAGCATCAAATGTGAGTGCCATTGATTGGCCACTGCGACCTTGATCAGGACACACCGCAACCACTTCGCCATAAGGAGCAAGCATTGCCATCAACTCTCTGACACCCTTGGCCATATAGCCATCGTCATTACTCACGAGAATCAGTTTCTTCATATAATATTGAGTCTTTGAATTTAGAATTTGAATGGAAGATAGCGGTCTGCCACTATGCACCTGTCAGCCCCCGGGAGGGTAGAGAGAATGTCTTGCTCAGGGAAAACGACATATTTCTTCTTCATCTTCCTGAAGTCGGAATGGGCCCTTAATATTGCCTTTGCGTTAGGGAAGTCCAGCTTCGCTACATACATGAAGAAAGCAAGAGTATCCATAAGTCTACGCTTGAAGAGCACCCGTTTCCCTTTCTTTTCAGGAAGGTTCTTATGCAAAAGCAATAAATTGTTGCGGAAATTGAGGTAAGTCTTCTTGGGATCTCCTTGTGCAAGCGACGCCCCACCAAGATGATAGACGTGCGATTCAGGAACTACACACACACGATAGCCCATATTATGAATCCGACAGCAAAGATCAATTTCCTCCATATGTGCGAAAAACAATTCATCAAGTCCACCTGCGTCAAGATACACCTCCCGCCTCACCATCAAAGCTGCCCCTGATGCCCAGGCGATGTCTTCGGGTCCCGTATCATACTGGCATAAGTCATATTCGACCTTGTCAAACAAACGCCCCCGGCAGAAAGGATACCCATATTTGTCGAGAAGTCCACCGGCAGCTCCTGCATATTCAAACATATCTTTCCTTCGATATGAAAGTATCTTGGGCTGGCAAGCGCCTACGCCGGGATGTGTATTCATGAACTGAAGCAATGGCTGCCACCAACCTGGAGGGGTCTCTACGTCGGAATTAAGAAGCACGACAAACTCCGAATCCACTTCAGAGATAGCACGATTGTAGCCACCGGAGAATCCAAGATTTTCATCAAACACCAACATCTTGACATTCGGAAACTCTTCACACATCACCCTCAAAGAATCGTCAGTCGAGCCATTGTCGGCTACGATCACCTCCACTTCCTGACCTTGGGTATTGGCAATGACCGACGGCAGAAACTCACGCAGTAGTTTCTCTCCATTCCAATTAAGTATTATCACCGAGAGAATCGCACCTAAAGCCATAGTCATTCATTTTTTCGAAGTGCCACATCATTTTTCCCGTTGCAGGCTATGACTGTCCCATCGAGTGTTTCCACATCATGGAAACCTGTGATGAGCGCCGGAGTAATACTATTGAAATTGGAAGAAGAAGCTTTTGCACGCACCCGTAGATAATTATCCGTGTGGCCATACATCACCCCATCATCTTCCGCATCCGGATGTTCCCAAAGCACTGGGCGCTCTGTGCCGAAAAAGCACCGGGAAAAACCTCTGAGTTTCTCATCGCTAAGCTTTGTGAGCATTGCCACTCTCCTATGCTTTTCTTCCTGGCTCACTTGATGGTCAATTCCAAGAGCCTTGGTACCGGGACGTTCGGAATAAGGGAACACATGATATCGGCTTACAGGGAGAGAAGCTGCATAATTATAACTTTTCTCCCATTCCTTTTCTGTCTCTCCACGTGCGCCGGCTATTATGTCAACGCCGATGAAAGCATCCGGGATAAGGCTCCTTATGAGTGAAATGCGATCAGTGAAGACATCAGTACGATATCTGCGGTTCATTAGTTTGAGCACTTCGTCAGATCCTGATTGCAAAGGGATATGGAAACTGGGCATAAATGCCCGGCTTTCCTCTGCTATCCACCTCACGATAGTTTCTGTCAAAAGATTCGGCTCTATACTTGATATGCGATAACGCTCGATTCCTTCCACACTGTCCAGACGTCTGAGCAGATCCAGGAAATCCTCACCGGTATCCTTGCCAAAACATCCTACATTGACTCCTGTAAGCACAATCTCCTTCCCACCTGCGGCTGCTGCCTTCTCAGCCTCTGCGACAAGATCGGAGATACGGCCGGAGCGACTTCTTCCTCGGGCAAACGGGATCGTACAGTACGTACAGAAATAGTCACATCCGTCTTGCACTTTGAGCCAATAACGGGTACGGTCACCTCGTTCGCATGCACCACGGAACTCACGGATATCAAGATAGTCGTGCACTTCAACCTTACTCCGGCGGTCGGCCTCCCACTCTTCAAGAAACTCCGAAATGCGAAGTTTTTCATCATTTCCAAGCACAATGTCCACACCCTCTATTGATGCCACTTCCTGCGGCTTCAACTGGGCATAGCATCCGGTCACCACAAGAGTGGCATCAGGCCAACGCGTACGAAGACGCCTAATAAGAGAGCGTCCCTTCTTATCTGCCATTTCAGTGACGGAGCAGGTGTTAACCACCACAATGTCTGGAACCTCATCAGGAAGAGCCCTTATTATACCCCTTCCGGCAAGTTGCACGCCAATGGCAGATGTCTCTGAGAAATTCAGTTTGCACCCGAGCGTATGATAGGATGCTCTAAGTATGTTGGATCCGTCTGTCATAACTTCATTTTCTAAAAACAAACCATCTCGTCATGTCAAAGCGTGGGAGAGCAGCAAGTTGCACGTCAGCCCTTCTGTCTTCCAAGCTCTCCATGGCACTCCCGATTTTAATCCCCTTCCTCTCAAGGGCATCCCTGACTGTGCGGAGAGCTATCTGCGGGGTGTTATTGTCTTGCGATAGATGACAAAGAAATATATGGTTAAGATCCGGATTAATTATTTCGCAAAGAAAGGCTGCGGTCTGTCTGTTGTCAAGATGTCCAGACTCACCTGCAATTCGGGCCTTAAGGTATTCGGGATAGCGTCCCATTCGGAGCATATGGGCATCATAATTTGCTTCTATCATGAGATATGTGGCTCGGCTCATGTAGTAGCGAGCTCGCTCAGTCACCTCCCCAAGGTCTGTGGCAATTACAAACCTGCGGGAATCAAACTCTATGGAAAATCCCATATTGTCAGTCCCGTCATGAGGCACATCGAAAGCCGTGATTTCAAAATCAAGCACTTTGAATGGAATTTCCTTAAAAATTGGAATATGATACTCTTTTATGCGCTTTGAAATGGAATGTCTGCGCAGCATCCCATTCAGGACCCTGTTTGTACAGAACAGCTTAAGATGACGATTATTACGCAGCAATGCATATGCATACTTTACGTGATCGGCATGGTCGTGGGTCAGCAACACACCCTTGACATGGCTCATCGAGACTCCGTTGGCAGCCAGTCCTCGTTCTATTTCCTCTGCACGTATTCCTGCATCCACAATCAAGCCTCCTTCTCTTGAACCGATATAGCAACTATTGCCACTCGACCCGCTTCCAAAAGAGCAGAAATACAACGGCCTCGGGGAAGCCGAGGGTGTCTTCTGGCCGGAGTCTCCTGCGTAAGGGTTGCTCCACTCTTCAAATGGAAGCTCCGGATGATCTTCGAAATATATCTTTCTGCTCATTTTTTCTCGTATCTGCGGATATCTCCGCCTTTTGCTCCGGCATAGAGAAGAAAGATTGCCGGACGCTTATCAAAGTCATATTTTCTTTTCTTCCATTCCTGCGCTTTGGCTGTGATCACCTCTTCTCTCCCCGGATCAGTGATGTCACAGGCCACACACAACATGGTGGAGGGTGAAAGCGCATCTGCAAGCAAGGCCACCATACGGTTGTTGCGGTAAGGAGTCTCAATGAAAATCTGTGTCATGTGTCTTGACGCTGATTCCGACTCAAGACGCTTCAAAGCCTTTCTCCGTTCTGCGCCGTCGATAGGCAAATAGCCGTGGAATGCAAATCCCTGCCCATTGAATCCTGATGCCATAAGAGACATCAATATAGAGCTTGGCCCGACAAGAGGAATCACTCTCAGTCCTTCCCGCTGGGCAATCTCTACGGGATGGCTGCCTGGATCTGCCACACCCGGACAACCGGCCTCACTCATGATGCCGATAGCCTCTCCTCTACGAAGAGGCTCAAGCATTGAGCCCACTTCTTCAGGCCCCGTATGACGGTCAAGCACTTCAAAGGTGCACTCTGCGATTGGAAAAGCTGCATCGATATGCTTGAGATAACGACGAGACGTACGAAGGTTCTCGACAATAAAATGGCGCAATTGTCGTAGAATCTCCAAATTTCCATCCGGAATGACGTCTGAAACGGGGGCTCCGCTTATAGGAACGGGCACAAGATAAAGGGCCGATTGAATTTTCATACTACAAAATTAACAAAATTCCCCGTTTTTTGCTAATTTTGCGGTGAAATGATTGAAGATAAATTTTTACCAGAGGGTTTTAAAGCCCTAATTCAGGCTGAACTCGGCGAAAAAAGAGCTGAAAACCTGTTTTCTGCCTTATGTGGAGAACCGGAAACCTCATTGCGCATCAACACCAGGAAGCGTCCCGCCGAACCGCTCTATCCTGATATGACACCCGTGCCATGGTGTGACTCCGGCTATTATCTTCCGGAGCGGCCATCATTCACATCAAATCCTTTGTTGCATGCAGGGGTCTTCTACGTGCAGGATGCTTCCTCAATGATCTACGAGACAATTGTCAAATCCATATCCGATGGATCTCCAATAGCGGTCTGCGACCTATGTGCAGCCCCGGGAGGAAAAACCACGGCAATCCTCAATGCACTCCCAGAAGGAAGTGTGATGCTTGCCAATGAGTTCACCTCTTCACGTGCATCCATTCTGAAAGAGAATCTTTGTAAATATGGGTATCCGGATGTCATTGTCACCAATGCCGACACGTCTCGCCTATCAGCTTTAGACGAATGTTTTGACATTGTGGCAGTAGACGCGCCATGCTCGGGAGAAGGGATGATGCGTAAGGATGAGGCGGCAAGAAGCCAATGGAGTGAAGGTCTTATAAGGCAATGCTCCCGATTGCAACGAGAGATTTTAGAAAATGCAGTCGCTATGGTCGCACCCGGAGGGTATCTGATCTACTCAACATGCACGTTCAACACTTTAGAAGATGAAGACAACGCCATATGGATTGCTGATACTTTCGGACTTGAACCGGTCGACACTGGACTCGAAGGGAAATATGGCATTGCGGGCGAAGTGAAAGGTGAGACATCTTGTCTTCGCTTTATGCCGGGGTTCACGCGAGGAGAAGGACTTTTCGTTGCAGTGTTCAGGAAGCCGAACCACACATCAGGCAGCCGCAACCTGCTTAAGATGATCAAGAAAGGCAAAAAGGGTGGAAAAGATAAAATAAATCCTCGTTTGAAGGCTATCGCCCGGTCATGGATCGACGGCGATTTCGATATAATCAGTCATGAAGATCGGCTGCTCGCCCTCACTCCTGCCACCGCCACACTTCTCGGGGCATTACCAAAAGGAGTCAGGATAATGTCGGCGGGCGTAGAGATAGGAGAGATCAAAGGCAATGACCTCATACCGGCGCATGCTCTTGCAATGTCGACTGCTATGGCTGATCCTTTTCCTAAAGCAGAACTTACCCAAGAAGAGGCACTCCGATATCTCGCCAAAGAAACCATCATGCTTCCGGAAGGCACACCGAAAGGCTTCGTGACAGTCACCTACAGAGGTTTCCCACTTGGATTTCTCAAAAACCTCGGAAACCGAGCCAATAATCTATATCCTTCAGACTACAGGATCAGATCAATAAGTAAAGGTCTTTAAAGCCCTGACAACTTATAACTGAAAACTGAAAACTGACAACTAATAAAAAACTTAAGACTCAAGACTTAAGACTTAAGACTGAAAATTATGCTTCAAATAAAGAATATATACAAGAGCTTCGGCAACCTGCAGGTGCTGAAAGACATATCCCTAACAATAGGGAAAGGGGAAATCGCGGCTATAGTAGGTCCTTCCGGTGCCGGAAAGACCACTCTGCTGCAAATTGCCGGCACTCTTGAAAAGCCCGACAGCGGAAGCGTGCTCTTCAACGGCACCGAGCTGATAGGGATGAAAGATAAGAAACTTTCGGCATTCCGCAACAGCAACATGGGCTTTGTGTTTCAATTCCACCAGTTGTTGCCTGAATTTACTGCTCAGGAAAATGTAGCGCTGCCTGCCCTCATAGCCGGTACTTCTAAGAAAAAGGCTATGGATAAGGCGGCTGATCTTCTGACTCAGTTAGGTCTGGCCGAGCGTATGCACCATAAGCCGGCGGCTATGAGTGGCGGAGAACGTCAGCGCACTGCCATAGCAAGAGCCCTCATCAATGATCCGGAAATCATCTTTGCTGACGAACCCACCGGCAGCCTTGACTCGGCAAACAGGCAGGAAATCCAGGATATTTTCGTCGACCTCCGCGACCGTCTGGGCCAAACTGTTGTAATGGTAACACACGATGCCTCACTCGCAGCTATTGCCGACAGAATAATAGAGATGGCCGACGGCAAGGTAGTGCCTCCGGCCATAGAAGTCGAAATCGAAACCGCAGATATCGCAGATGATGATTCACTCCCTGTAATAGACACGCTTGACTCGGGGAGACACGGAAGTGAGGATCTCATAGGGGATGGTATCAAGGAGGTCGGAGAGTCGGTCGACTGAAGCAGACGGTCCGAAGATTTCAACTACATCCCCTTCCCGGCATTCAATGTCGGTGACATCTATCATGCATGCATCCATACATATATTTCCCACTGTAGGAGCATCCTTGCCGTTCACTTTCACTGTTATGTTGCCACGCCCGAAATGCCGGTTCATTCCATCAGCATATCCAATTGGGATAGTGGCAATGCGTGAATCTCTCTCAAGTATGGATCGCCGCGCATAGCCGATGCTCTCCCCTTTTTTCCAATCGCGTATAGCTATGATCACGGTGCGAAGCGTGCTGACTACCGACAGAGGAGCCTCAACCTCAGGCGGAAGAGTATTCACTCCGTAAAGTCCTATGCCAAGACGCGCCATATCATAATGGAATTCAGGGAATCGCAAGATACCTGCTGAATTTAGCACATGGCGAAGAAACGAATGAGGAGACTCTTTGAGCATATAGCTGGTAAAGCGGTCGAAACGCTGAAGCTGAAGCAGAGTATAATCGTCCATATCAAGGCAGTCAGCTGTGGCGAGATGACTGAATGCGGAGGCTATTCTCACTGCATCGGTTGAGTTTAGGATACGCATCACTTCCGGCAATTCCTCCTCCACAAATCCCATACGATGCATCCCCGTGTCGAGTTTGATATGTACCGGATAATCTTTTACTCCATATTTTTCTGCTTCCTTCACCACATCAAGGAGCATCGGCATTGAAAACACCTCTGGCTCAAGGCGATTGGCAAACATCTGGCGATAGTTGACCACCTTTGGATTCATTACCATCACAGGCATAGTGATTCCACGTCGTCTGAGGTCAAGCCCCTCGTCAAGCACAGCGACCGCAAGATATGCGGCTCCGCAGTCTTGCAACGTCTTTGCTATTTCATAGCTTCCGGCTCCATATCCTGAGGCCTTCACCATAGCCACGAGACCCGTTCCTGCCGGCAATTTTGACCGAAAATAGTTATAGTTTCTGACTACTGCATCGAGATTCACCTCCAGTACTGTCTCATGCGTACGTGCCTCAAGAAGTTGAGCAATTCTGCCAAATTCAAATTGCGGAGCCCCTTTAAGAAGGATTGTCTCATTGCAAAAATCTGAAGTGCTTAGTGAGGCAAGGAGTTCATCTGTCGTTTCAAAGAATGCGGCTTCATTCACAACGGAAGAAAGTTTTTCAGCCCCCTTCTTTATCCCATTTCCAACACCTATAAGCCTTTTCACCCCTGAAGTCCTGAGCATCTCGGCCATTGATGATATGGCATCTTCAGATGTGTCTGCCTCATGCAATAGATCGCTTACAATAAGTGTCTCCTTACTTCCGGGGGCGAGACGCCGCTTCATAAAGTCGAGTGCCGGGGCAAGCGAAGATTGATCAGATGTGTAGGAATCATGGATTACAAGGCAATCGTTGACACCCTCACTCACATTGAGGCGAGTGCCAATACGATGAAGTTTTTTAAGACGCCTTTGTATTTCTTCTTCAGTTATGCCAAGACTCCGGGCTACGGCAATGGCATGTCCCGCGTTCTCTATCTCCCAATCCCTTATTTCTTTGCCGCCGAAGTCATCACCAAATAGCCCCGAAGGCAAGTCTATGCTATGCCATCCTATAAGCTCCTTGTCGCGGCATTGTCTCTCCACTTCAGCTTCCACAGCCGGATCATCAGCACAATAGATCACCTTCTTCACTGTAGTGCCTGACGCAAGTGACACCTTTTCACTTATCTTTTCTTCACGTGATGAGAAGCCTTGGGCGTGGGCATCACCCACATTGGTAATGACCACCGTATCGGGAGCAATGCATTCGGCAATCGACTTCATCTCTCCTACTTTGGAGATTCCGGCCTCTATCAAAGCCACATCACTGCCGCTTCTTATCCCCCACATGCTTAGCGGCACTCCTATCTGAGAGTTATAACTGCGTGGACTTCGGCTGACGTTAAGTGATGGGGAAAGTATCTGAAACAGCCATTCCTTCAAGGTAGTCTTACCTCTTGAACCGGTGATGGCTATGACAGCAGACGCATTACGTCGTCCCATGCTTCCGGCTTTCTGAAGGGCCTTTAGAGTATCCGGGACCACTATCCATGAAGCATCGGACATATCCGATGCAGAGGCAGGGATGCAATCTACCACAAAGCTCCTCACTCCCCTTGAATAAAGATCGGATATATAGCGATGACCATCATTGCTCGGACCACGGAGGGCAAAAAAAAGCGACTTCGCGGGGTCGGAAAGACTCCGCGAGTCGGTCAGAAGAAGTTCTATGTCCCGATTCTCTCCTCTCATCGGGGCTTCGAGAAACGAGGCTATTTCATTAAGATTGGTTTTCATTTCATTAATACGGAAGCTCCGAAGATAATTACAATGAGAATTGGAGTGATCCATTTAAGCAAGAACATCACTGTGCCTGCGAGTCGGTTGCGAATCGTGCCCCCATTGGTAAGCTGATCTTTCATCATACCCTTAGGGGCGAACCATCCCAGATAAACCGCCATGATGAATGCTCCAAGAGGCATAAGGATATTCGCTGTGAAAGCATCGCATGCCCCAAAGATGGTGTAGCCAAATATAGTCCAGTCAGAAAGCACGCCATTGCTCAGCGAAGAGAGTGCGCTCAGCAAAACAAGAGGAATAAGCACCATACAAGTAGCAGGGATGCGCTTCATCTTGAAATGATTACTGAAGTAAGCTATCGACACCTCTGCAATTGAAATGCTGCTTGTCAAAGCTGCCACTGAAAGAAGGATAAAGAAAAGGGATGACCAAAGCTGTGGACACCACATCCTGTTGAAGATCTCCGGGAAAGTCACAAACACAAGAGCGGACCCTCCAAAAGATTCTCCCTCCAGACCGAACGACATTACACCGGGGAAAATGATCATTCCTACAAGTATAGCCACCAGCATATCAAGTATCGACACTGTAAATGCAGTCTTGGTCAGATTCGTATCTTTCTTGAAATAGCTTCCATATGTGATTAGTGTTCCCATACCAAGGCTCAGGGAGAAAAATGCCTGTCCAAGTGCACTGATACACACATCCGGAGTTATCTTAGAGAAGTCTGGATGGAAGAAATAGGCAAGACCCTCCGATGCCTTTGGAAGGGTCATCGCTGTCACACATAATATTATCAAAATAAGGAAAAGAAGAGGCATAAGGATATTGCTGACTCTCTCAATGCCTTTCTGCACCCCCATGCACAGCACAGCTCCACAAATTGTAATTGTGATCCATGTCCAGACCATAGGTGGCCATATACCTGCTACATATTCCTGCATACGGTCGGCAAACTGAAGGTTGCTCCCTTCTTCCACTCCCGGGATTGGAGTGAAAAGCTCACCACTCAATGACTGGTATAAATACTCAAGTGTCCATCCCGACACCACCATATAGAAAGTCAGGATCAGGTAGGAACACAGGATTCCAAGAAATCCGGAGATCCACCAAGGTTTACCCGGACTTAGCTTGCGATAACTGTCGATGGCATCGCTCTTTCCTGCGCGTCCAATCGCGAACTCACCGAGCATCACGGGAATGCCAAAGAGAAGCACGCAAATCACATAGACAAGAAGGAATGCCGCACCACCATTGGCTTGCGTTTCTGCCGGGAAACGCCAGACGTTTCCCAGGCCGACCGCACTTCCCACAGTAGCTGCTATTAGTCCTATCTTGCTGCTGAATTCAGAATTATTGGCCATATAAATAATATTTCGGGACCGCTCTTGCGGGAGCGGTCCCGGAGTTATGTGTTTTTTATTCTACTGGATCAGCGAGAGTCGCATCAGGCACAGGTTCCGGCATATCTCCAGTAGCAGCCTCGAGCTTCTTCATCTGAGAGAAGATGAAGGCTGCGGATAGGAGACAGAGCACAATGAGGATAGTCCAGATTGTCCATACAGGAATCTTGCCCCAAAGAAGCATCGGGATTGACACTAGGTAGTTTCCGACGGCAGTAGCAGCAAACCAGCCACCCATCATAGCACCCTTAAGCTTCGGAGGAGCTACCTTGCTGACGAAGGATATACCCATCGGAGAGAGCAGAAGCTCTGCAAATGTAAGAAGCAAATATGTTGAGATAAGCCAGTTTGTGGATACATCGCCGTTGGTGCCAACAAGTGAAAGCGAACCAAACACCATCACAAGATAAGCTACACCTGCCACAATCATACCATATCCAATCTTGCGAGGAGCGGAGGGTTCCTTCTTCTTAGCGTTGAGCCAACCGAAAAGGGCAAGTGAGAAGGGAGTAAGCGCCACTACGAAGAAAGGATTAAACTGCTGATAGGCAGCCGGATCTATATTTGTGAGGGTAGACGGCATACCTGCATATAGCCATATTACTATACCCGCACAAATTGCCAAAAAGACGCCACTGACAGTTTTTCCTTTGGCAGTCTTTGACTGAATCACACCAAAGAGAGCATAGACACCTGCCGCAATCGCTGCGAGAGCACCGAGATTAAAACCAATTCGAGTCCATGAAGATGATTCGGGAGCAGTACAGCTTTTTGCAAATTCTGTAAGGGTCTGGCCATTCTGGTGGAACACCATCCAGAAGAAGATTACAACAGCGAAAACCAGGAAGAGAGCCACAACTCGTTGCTTGGTCTGCTCGGGAGTAAGCTCAGGTCCATTATTGGCAACTGCCTGCTGCTTTCCTCCAGCCGTCTGTTTCGGGGCATCAGTAATGATATGTTTATAGGTTTTGCGTCCGAGCGTATAGATCAGGAAGCTGACAATAAGTGATGCGCAAGCGAGTGAGAATGCATACGTGCATCCGGTGGAGAAGGCCTCAATGTAGCCGTTGGCAAACTCTGTAATGGAGCTGAACGATGCGGAACACTCTCCGGCGAAGTTCTGGAGGTATCCGGTCAACCAGGCAGCAAGATCACCACCCTCTGCCATACCGTTCTTAACTGCAAAGTCTGTCATACTCTTAAGAGTCTCTGCATCGGTCGGCATATTGGTGAAGCCATTGGTATCAAGACACCAGTTGCTGACCGTTGCAGCCATCGGGTTGTTGGTAAGAAAACCTGCATTCTTGAGGGCAAGGTTCTTGAGGGCAATAGCTGCTCCGGGGGCAAACATCGAGCCGAGGTTGATGGCCATATAGAAGAGTGAGAAGGCAGAGTCGCGGCGGTCAGCATATTGCGGACTGTTGTAGAGGTCGCCTACCATCACCTGAAGATTACCCTTGAAGAGACCAGTACCGGTGGCAATCAGCAGCAAAGCCGCTAAAAGAATCATAAAAGATGAATTGGAACGAACCGGTGTAGGAGCCGACATAAGGGCATATCCTACAAACATCACGGCAATACCTGCGAGCACACATTTGTTGAAGCTCCAGCGGTCGGCAAGCCATCCGCCGAATACTGGCATAAAATACACAAGGGCCAGGAAGATAGAAAAAATCTGGCCTGTCCAGGTGGCATCGAAGCCAAATTTTGCCTGGAGGAAGAAAAGGAATATGGCGAGCATCGTGTAGTAACCGAAGCGTTCGCCGGTGTTCGCAAGCGCGAGCACATAAAGTCCTGCCGGTTGGTTCTTGAACATAGGTAGTTTATTTGAATTATTGAATTTCGAAAATCATAATGGAGGTAGGCGCAGTCTGTCTAATTATGAATTATGCATTGTGAATTATGCATTGACTCAAGAATTATGAATCAGTTTGAATGCGGTGGCATAGTTGCGAATCTGCTTCACCATTGCCACAAGGCCATTGCTGCGCGTAGGAGAAAGATGCTCGGAAAGCCCGATTCTGTCAATAAAGTATAGGTCTGCATCAAGTATTTCATCAGGAGTGCGGTCGTTGAGCACCCGCATTAGAAGAGCTACTATTCCTTTTACTATAAGTGCATCCGAATCTGCCTCAAAGTGGATCTTGCGGTCTTCATTCTGCTTGGCATCTATCCATACCCGGCTCTGGCAACCCTCTATAAGGTTGGTTGGAGTCTTCATTTCCTCCGGAATCGGAGGTAGGGTATTTCCTAAATCGATTATATATGCATATCGATCAAGCCAGTCGTCCATACCGGCCATTTCATCAATTATCTCGTCTTGAACTTCGTTGATGGTCATATCTGTGTCATTTCGTTAGTTGTTCCATCCCCTGCCCCAATGATTTGCAAATTTAGCAATAAAAATCCTAATCCGCAAATATCAGCCTTTAATCTTGCCTAAACTTACTTAAAAAGCTTCAATTAGAGTTCTCTTGTGAAAAGTCTGCTCACTTCTTGGATGCAGCAATTTTGGTGGTCACCACTATAGCGCCGTTAGCACCACGCGAGCCATATATACTGGCATCCTTGATCACCTCAACATGATCAACATCGTAAATGCTGAGGAATTCAAGCGATGGAACCGCGACTCCGTCTACTACGTAAAGAGGTTCGTTTGAGAGGGTCAGGGAATGCGTACCACGAATGGTCACCTCTTGACCACCTGATCCATTCGTCACGACAAGACCCGGCACCAATCCCTTCAATGCGCTCATCACATTGCGGGCTCCTGTAGCACGTAGTCTGTCGCCACTGATGCCGGAACTCACGCCGGTAAATTCACGGCGCTTCACATATCCATAGCCCGTATTGGCTATCTCATCATCATTCTCCGCCCGGGCACTCCCACCCCCGGCAAGGACAATCCTGATACCACGGCGACCCTCTACAGGGACGAGAAGTGTTTCCTTTTTCGACACCACAAGATGCAGCGTATCGTCCGGCTGCACGTCGGTGAGACCAAAGCGTCCTTTCTTATCGGTAGTGGCATAACGCTTCGGATCCTTGACATAGACCTTCACGCCTTTCTTCGGCTTCATCTCCCGGTCAAGCACCAGTCCGTTGAACGGCACTTCCGCCAAAGCAGAAACGACCAACCCCACAAAAAACAGGAATGAAAATATTCGCTTACTCAGTTTCATAATATAACTCTTTATACTCCAAGTACGATAGCCGGGGCAATGTCAAGTCTATCAATAGCGTCTCGGATATGTTCTAACCTTAATGGATCCTTAAGAGACTCTCTCATAAATCTGTAGTTTTTCTGCATCTACATGTTTAGCCACTCTCGGGAAAAGTGTTCCTTCCTCTACAAGGTCAACACGACGACCTAAAAGAGCCTCAAGCTTCTCCGTCAACTCGCATATTCCGAAAAGACCCAAAACAGTTCCAGGAGTATATCTTACCAAAATGTCCACGTCACTTTCCGGAGATTCCTCTCCTCTGGCAAAAGAACCAAATATCCAGGCTTTCTCTATGGGTTGCATAGAGAAGAAATCCTGTAGTTTTTTGAGATATCTCTGAGTCATATTCGTTAAAAGCATAATTGATACGCAAATTTACGAATAAAATTCGAAATTTCAAAACCAAGATGAAAAATACCACGGATAGGAAGTGGCTATCCGTGGTTGTTGGTATTATTAAGTATTTAATGAGGTACTATTTAAGGCTTTGGCCTCCTATGAAGTCTCCTGACTTTGGAGTTTCTGGAAGAAGGTCCTTAAGCACATCCTTGAGGTCAGTACCGTGCAGAAATCGCCTAAGGATAGTCCCATCGGGAGCAAAGAGTATTATCTCGGGAACAGAATACACACCATAAGTCGCCATAAGTCTTTTACATTCCTGCATCTGAGGCCATTGGTAGCCATATTTATCAACAGCGTTATTGACATCGTCCATGGCAATACCTAAAAACATGACCTCCGGATTATCCTTATACTCATCATATAGAGGCTTCAGGTAATGATTGGCCTGCGAAATACATCCTCCACACCAGCTTGCCCACAGATCAGCCACAACATACTGGCCTTTCCCTACATACTCCGAAAGACTTGTAGGCATACCATCAAGAGTCTTTCCGATAAGTTCGGCAAATGGCTGTCCTTCCCAAACAGGTTTAAGGCGTTCTTTACGATCAGTCATATTTTCGATCGCCTCAAGACTCCTTGAAGATGCATCAAGAAGCGCCACCATCTCCATCCATTCATCAGGTGAACACATCAATCCATAATTAAGAAGCGCCCTCTCCCCAAGACCATTCCCGACATTCTTTTTAAACACTTCCTCTATTATTTCTTTAGAAGGAGTAGTCCTGTACTCAACTTCACTCAAACGCCTGTGGCAATCTTTCCATCCTTCATTGAGAGCACCACCCTGTAAAGGGAAATCCTCATTGACATCCACAACAATCGTACCTGGCTCTACAATAAGACTTATCATATAATATTGCTTATTCCCCGAGGTCTGGTCGCTGTTTTTGACGATAAGATGAGCCGGAAACGAACGTTGACTCTCGCCCTTTATATCGAAGACTCCATTCTCAATAACACCGAAATCTTCACCACTCCAATCTGCCTCGTTGGATAAAATCAGTTCCAGCCCGTTGAGTTTACTATCTGGTGTTTTAGACACTATCCTATACTCAAAGGAATATGCACTCAATGAAATTCCCATCGATAACAGAATAAAACATAAAGTCTTTTTCATTTTTTCTTCAGTTTAATGTCCCACAATCCGCCCGGGAACTCATCACTTGGAGGATAAGTCTCAGACGTCTCTATATCACTCAAATCTATTGTCATACCTTCTGTCAGTAGTTTTCCATCGACTCGCACTGCCTGTATCTCAGCAACATCGCAATCCTTATCACGCGGACCTACCATGAGTTTAGCTCCACCATTCTTACTTAATTGAATGAATGGCGCTTCTTCTTTTGGAGCTGCAGCTTTTGCCTCACCCGAATCCTGCAATCTGAAGTTGATCGGTATCGAAAACTGAGAAGCAACTGGTTTGCCATCTGTCGTGGCAGGAGTCCATTTTGGCATGGCTTTTACTACTCTTATAGCCTCCTCATCCAAATCGGGCCAAGAACTCTCCAATATCTTGACATCGGATATGGAACCATCAAACTGAATGACAAAACCTACTACGGACTTTCCTGTTCTATTATCAGAAAATGCGGAAAATGGATAACGTACATTATGGGAAAGATACTGCATCAGCTTCTCTATTCCGCCAGGAAATTCCGCCGCTATCTCCGGATCCAAAAGAGTTTTTTCTTCTACCTTGACTTCATCAGGAGATTTGACTTCCTGTGTGGACTTATAGGCATTAACTGTAAGTTCGGCAGGTGTATCAGCAGCGCTTTTATCTTCATCGACAACCCGTACCGTTATAGACTGAGAGACATCGACAGGACTGTCTGACATGTCTTTTTGAGTCTCTGTTAGTTTAAACGTAGCTGATTCAAGCGTTTTTAGTCCGGAAGCTACAGCCGGTATATTGACTACAGCCAAAGCCACATCTACGGCTAAGGCAAGTGAAAGGAGGCGCAGACGGCGACGTCCACTGCATTTTTCTTTCTGCATCATGGCGATTCTGTTTTTAAGTTTACTATGGTTTAGACTGTTGGCAAGGGTATGGAAACGATTGCCGACTGTTTTCCTGATCAAAAGCATCTGGTAGTCCTTAGGATCCGCTCCGCTATCTATCACGGCGGCATCAGCTTGATATTCATGCATCAACTTTAATTCATCGCGCATAAGCCAAGCGGCGGGATTATACCAAAGCACCACGCATACCGCTTGTGCCACCATAAGATCAAGATAATGCCAACATCGGATATGAGCGAGCTCATGAGCCATCACTGAACTGCCGACTGCATCGTAATCAACCGCACTCATCACGATATATCTTCCGAAACTGAAAGGAGCGGTATCATTGACCGGCATTATGACAAGTGTATATCCCTCCTTGCGTATGAAAGTGCCCTTGCGGATATAGAAGAAAAGTCTCACAGTTGAAAACAAACTCTTAAACAGGACTATGGAAGCTCCAATCAAATATATCCACATTAGAATCTGCGGGATTATAGACGCATCTTCTTTGACGAATCCAACTGCTTTCAGCGGCAATTCCCCTATAGTAACGATCGTTGAATTAACAGTCTGTTGGGGTTCGGTATTACTCCAGTAGAACTGACTCAAGGGCCATGCGGAAAATGACACCACGTAGCATCCGAGCAGAATGATTCTGTTGAGAGCTATCTGTTTTTCTCCTGAAATAAACAGACGGTAGACAAGATAAAGCAACAACAGAAATACTCCTGAATATAAAGTATATGCGAGGAAAGATCCCATGGACATCACTTCTTATCGCGTTTCTCTACCATATCGATGATCTCGCGGAGTTCATCTACAGAAATCTTCTCATCCTCCACGAGAGCCGACACCACTGAACGGTAGCTATTATTGAAATAGTTCTTCACAAGCCGCGCTAAGCTGCTTCCGCTAAGCTCACTGCTTTCCACGAGCGCTCCATAAGTATAAGCTCCATTCCGTTCTCCTACATGCGCGACGAATCCCTTGTCGCAAAGAATCCTAACTGTAGTCGACACCGTATTGAAATGCGGTTTCGGATCTGGATAAGTAGCAAGCAATTCCCTGATTGTCTGCGGACCTTCGCTCCAAAGACGTTCCATCACCTCTGCCTCTTTCTCCGTAAGTTTCTTAGGCTGTTTCTTCATAATTATAACTTAAGTTTTAGTTAACACCGCAAAATTAATAACAAAAATCATAATTTCCAAATTTTTCACCTAAAACTTTAGTTAATTCTAACGGCTTATTAAGAATGACCTAACTTACTATGAATAACCCTTACTTTTTTGGAAGATTTGAAAATAATAGTTATCTTTGCAAACATTAATCTTCGCCCATAGCATAGTGCTATATGAGTATTAAGCGGAGGTTGTGATCAATAGTAATTTGTCAATATCATAGATATTAAAGATATGGTAAATAAGAATATTTTTGATTTAATTCCCATCATAAAACACTATTTTAGTGATAAGCCGGTATTAAGAGCATGGCTGTTTGGATCATGCTCTCGAGGAGAGGAGACACCTTCGAGCGACATTGACATATTAGTTGATTATGATGAATCTAAAGGTGTGGTATCCCTCCTAAAAATAGGTGGAATGCAGATGGACCTTTCACATTTGCTGGGAAGAAAGGTCGATCTTGTGGAGTCACAAGGTCTGATGGAATTTGCACGAGCATCCGTGGAAAGAGATAAAATTCTTATTTATGAGAGAGAAAATTAAAGATCCTGGCTGATTCAGCCATATGCTTGATGCGGCCCGATTGCTTGCAGATGAAATTCCCATTCATACTTTGGATAGCGTCCAAGAGAATAAGATTAGTTTGATGCCGCTTTTTTGTATGCATTCGTAGAAGTACACATTATGATGCTACCACTCGATCTGTTTTATCTTATCATCATATTTATGCAACAGATCATGCCCGTAATCATCTATGGAAAGCACCCCTTCTTTTAATTTATCTATGCTGATGCTAAAAAAAGGATGGTCAAGAAAATCGGTTATGATAATCTGATTCTCTTTGATTATCATATGTCGAAAGTCTTTGTCGTAACAGAATTCATCCGGATATGTTCTAAAAAGTACCTCTTTTAGTTTTACAACATTCTTTTTGGCATTCATCACCTCAATTGACAAAGTGAAGTCAGTCGTTGTGAATGCGCATTTGAAAAAAACATATAGATCAAGATCCCTGAACAGTTTCTTTTTCCAAAGCCATTCATTCCTGTAACCGTTTTCACGAAATTCCCGGTGTAATGCCAGCAAAGTATCCTGACCGACATCAAATCCTTGCTCCCTGGCATATCTGTACGCGCGTTCATAAAGCTCAAGATATGCGTCAAACCGTTCCTGACGATTCTTCACCAGCAGCAGCTTTTCCATGTCTTCTTTCGTAAAATGCAGGAATACTTCCAATGTACAGTCGCACTCCCATATCTTTATGTGGTTCTCGTCCGGAGTCAGTCTTACTGACAACATATTGATACCTACATTGTTTTCAATTTTGTACTTACGTATTGCCTTTGACAGGTAGTTTGCAATGAATCGGCAATTTGATGTAAAATTATAATCAAATCGTTCTTCAGCAGAATAATACCGTCTATTAAAACGGTCTATTCTTAAATCCAAGTATCTTAATTTCATAATTTATGGTCTTTTATGTTTGCCAGATTTTTCTAATTCTTCCCTAAACTTATCTGCCCTTTTTTCCTCATATTTCAGAATCTTATCTCTTGCTCCTTTTCCGGCAGTTACGCTCGCCGACGTGCACCACGAATCCTTTGTCGCATAGAATTCTAACGATAGTGGATAACGTATTGAAATGGGGTTTCGGATCCGAATACGTAGCAAGCAGTTCTCAAATAGTCTACGGTCCCTCGCTCCAGAGACGCTCCATCACCTCCGCCTCCTTCTCCGTAAGTTTCTTAGGCTGTTCTTCACAATTGCAACTTAAGTTTTAGTTAACACCGCAAAGATAATAACAAAAATCACAACTTCCAAATTTTCCGCCTAAAACTTTAGTTTATCTATGATAAAATATTGAAGAATCGGCGCAATAAAGGCTTAATTATTGCGAATTCAAATATTTATTATTACATTTGCATAATAAATCGTTAAAGGATGAGTGTAACACACTGTTAGAACAATGGATTTATAACATTAAGAATATGGGTAGGACACAAAATGTAGCGTTTACTGAACAGAACGACATATTCCGATATCTGGAAAGTGTAAGCAACTATGCCGCACTTACTCCGGAAGAGAGGGACGACTATGAGGCTGCGCTGATGCGCGTAAGGGACTATAACGCAGTGCTTGTGACAGCCAAAGAAAAGGCCATGGAAGAAGGAAGAGCTGAAGGAAGAGCTGAAGAAAAATACGAAATGGCACGTAGGATGAAGGCCATCCCAATTCCAGCAGAGACCATAATGCAGATCACAGGACTCTCTAAAGAAGAACTGGCCTCATTATAGCATTCTTCCATAACTGACCATAGAGTGCCTCACGCGCCTTACACTAATAACTAACCATTGCTCAATAAAACCAATGCAGTCTGACCCGAATAGGATCAGACTCCCGTTTTATGTTTTCAGCAATCAATTACTATTCTACCGGAATATTCACAAAATCCATACGGTTGCTGGCAAGAGTCAAACCTATTGGCTTATCCCTCTGGACATCGACACTGACTGAAAACGCAGTGGCGTTGGGGTCATATTAATTATAATTTGCCTCTCATTGGTATTTCTTGGGGGAGTAATCTTGAAAAATTACAAAAACTAAGAGAGACTCTTTAAAGGTAAAAGAATTCCTCTTCTCCGGGGAACCCAACTAATATCATATTGATACGTAATACGGGTTTTGATTTAGACAACAGAAGATCTATGTCTTTTGTCGTTAGCTTTTTAAGATCCAACGGACCATACCCCCACTCGTAAGGTTTCTCATAATCTGAGCCGTAATAGAAACCATCATCAATCCATTGCAAACCTTTTATGCCACTATGATGATGAGGAACGCCGCATGTACCATAAAACTGGATTATTCCGGCATCATCAATCCTTCCGAAATACAGTATTCCCTCGTCCATTCCATCTTCAATCATATATATGCACAGGCCAGCGTGTTTACCTTGTTTAATGATATATATGTCATCTCGATCAAAATCCCTACTCATAGTAATAGGCTCGGGAGTCACATCTTCCACGAACTTAGCTGAAACATATTGGTCTTCATACAAAGGATGCCATCCGTCGATAATTGATTTGGACTTCGGATACCAATATACGGATCCCTTTTCAGGATGAAAAGGAGTGAAGGGCTTTTCACCTTCGGGATCATCTTCCCATAACTGAGGATTTTCATAATCCGTACCTTCGCATTGTGAGCAGTAGAAGTATCCTAATCTGGGAGCTTTGGCATTGGGAGCCTTACGAATATTGACACCGTCAGCATTGATTCTCACGAATCCTATATTACGACGAGATAGATTGACATTGGGCACGTCTGAAAGTGTCACCGGGGTGAGATCAAAATTATATAATTCGTGGATTCCCAAACCGTCTTTGAATCCTTCAATCTCAACAAAATTATCTATTACCGTAGCACTGCATTGCATGGATGTATCGTATCCATTATATTCCCGAGGAGTATAACCATCCAGCTGCATTTCTTCTGAGACTGAATTATTTTTTGTGATTTTGTAGATTGTCAGTTCCCTTATTTCAAGGCCTCCTGAATTTATTGCTATGTAGGCACAATCATTGGCTTCGTCATACCAGGAAGCCTCTACCATAAAAGACCAATCGTATATTGGCAAATCCAGAGTCACATCAACTTCAGTCTTAGGATAGTAGCAGTGAAGCCGGCGTACCTCATCTCCATCCACGATATCATTAGTGAAGTAATAGTACTGATATGGCATCTTCAGAGCGATATCAGACTCTTCAATTTTGGGAGCTTTAGACCCAATAGCTTTCAAAGCCGGACGTAAATTTTGACCATAGACCGTGATTGCTGCTACCATAACAGTAAGAATAAACAATAATTTTTTCATAATCATTACAAGGTTTGGTTTAATAATACGTAATCTTTCGGGGCTCTTCGATAGTGTCGGATGATCCGTACGTTTTGGTTCCTCCATTATATTCCCCTTCGCTATCCTCATTCTGTACATCTACATATTCGTTGGACTCAGAATGAGTGGTCCTTATCCTTTTTGTCCAGTTACCGTGCTGGTCTATGTCGACATACTCATAATCTATATTTGTGAACCATTAACCCATCTCATCAAAACTGAAAACTGGATTCAAATTCCTCATACGAACAGGAGACAACCCATAAACAGCAATCTTGGACTCATGAGTAACATCAATTTACACGTGGTCATTTTAGCAAATATTAAAGATTTATTCTTTACATATCCAGTCAACGCTCCACCCTGAACGGCATCTCTTTCGAGCCATCTGGTTTCACCCATGAACCGGAGAAGATAAGTCCGTCGTAGCTGCCAATAAAGTTGCCGGTTACTTCTCCATTAGAAGTTTCATCAAGTGATAAATCATAGCTACCATCCCTGTCAGTATATGTACCTGTGAGTCCCATCGGCACATTATACTTCGTATAAGTTACTGTGCCTGTTACAGTATGGTCTGGGTGCATGGTCAATTCCATCTTCACAGGATATTTTCCGTCGACGAAACCACTCATTTCCGCAGCACCTCCAAATTGTTTCTCCTTTTCCTGCTCTCCCTCTATATTAGAATCTCCATATATGGGTTCATATACCGGAATTTCAAGCCACACCTTAGGATCAGTCTTTTCATACAAGGTTTTAAATTGTCCGTTCTTAATAGACACATCTCTAAATCTTCCATATTTATCATCTATATTCTCATTATATAGGAAAACGGGGTCATCACTTTCCGTAAAACTATAGACATACAATTCCCGGTTCCATTTGGCACTGTCATTGGCCAAAACAAATGCAAAACATCTTTCACTTGGAGAGGCACCTCTGACTATAACAGACTTTCCGTTCAATTCTCCTGAGCCTCCCTCATAATCCATTTTCTCAAGATGCCACCATTGATCCTTGTTGTTCAGTGCTTGCACTATAGCATTCCGAAAAGCTGCAGAAACAGCTGAAGAACGTATCTCAATATCATTAAACCCGGCCCGATCTACTTTTTCAAAATCAGCCTTATCTACGAGGACTCCAGAATGAATAAAACCATGTATAGTCTTATCAGCTTCCTTCACTGATACCTTTACCCATCCACTGTTATCATCCTTATAGTCAGAGTATTCAACAGGTGTACCGTATGCAAGATCCTTAAGATATTCCACTCCATTTCCATCTTCCACTGATTTATATAGTGTAGCAGATTCAGCCAAGACATAACTAACCTTATCCTCACCTTTCCTGGCCCAAATAACGCAAACAGCAATTGCAATTGCTATTACAGATAATCCTAAGCCACAAAAAATCAGTATTTTCTTCTTTTGATCTTGACTATTATCCAAATTTTCAGAATCACTTGACACCAATGACATAGAACTAGTCACAGGATTTATAGATTTGGGAGAAGTAATAGTTTTCGATTCAAGAATCTCACTTTGTATCGTATTTGCATTATCCTCTAAATGTTGGGTCGGCTGATTACTGTCATACTTTACTTCTTCCTCTACACCAACTACTACTGCAGTCCCACATTTGGGGCAGAAAGCAGATCCGTACGGAAGAGAAGATCCACATTTATTGCAAAATCCGCCATCTGTATTGTCGGAAGCAATTTTTGGAAAACTTGGCTGCGGAATAGCTGGAGGTTGCTGAAACGGAGTTGAATTAACCGAGCTTGCTTGACTCTTTGAAGAAGGCGAATAGCGTCTCATGGCTTTCACCCTTTCAATTTCATCGCGCAAAGCTGCCGGCACCATCACCTTATTAATAGGATTGAATAACGTGCCAATTGATTTCATCATAACCAAACCTTCAGGGATTCCAATGATGGTAATGAAGCACACAAATCCATATAATGTTCCAAGTATTGCATTTATAAGTCCAAATGGGAAATACAAGATCCGAACTATCATTGCGAATATCTTCCACCACAAGGGGCGTTCTTTTTCTGTTATGACCTCTAAATCAGATTTACTGATCATAGCATTACCATGAGGCCAGAAAAGGAATTTCGAATACTGCAATAATCCTAAGCCTATCGGAAGACCTACAATTGTAGCACAAACACACAAGCCTAAAATTCCGTATAGAATAGCCCATATCCATCCGAAGAATGGAAAAATCCAAAGAATGTTCCAAAAAATATTCATATAACAATTGGAGTATGCCTATCGACCCTTCCGGCATTCTAAAGAATTAAATTAATTCAGATACACAAAAAGCGTGGGACGATATTCCACCATATACCTGATCTGAGGCATCGCCAAACGCCGTACTTACGATATACAGTCCGCTCCCACGCCTGATCGGATATCAAATCCCCCTTGTCGGGGAGCGGATACACGACAAGCATGAGCGTTTCGACTGCAATATCCTGTAAGCTTTCAAATTTGGCGATTTTCAGACCAAGGATAAAGCAAAAACGCTTAATGTAATATGTTAACTCGAGTCTGCAAAGCAGTCTCGTCACAAAATTAGTAATTATTTTTCATTTGGCAATAAAATGAAGAGATTTTTTCATAAAATTATACCACTTTTCAAAGAAAAAAAGTGTTAAAAATATAATTTGCATAATACTGGTGTTCCTATTATCTGATCAAACATTCATAAAATTTATATTGCAGGAGTTACCTTATGCATAAACTTTCAACAAAATTGAAGAAGAACCCTTTTGATGGGGATAAGGGACAGCCACTATTTTTATGTTGTAACTTTGCACTTGGAAACGAAACCCAACCGGTTGCCGATGCTCGTGGCAATCAGGTCTATGGCAAGTAAGTATACGCGCTTCCAGGCGAATAAGAGCCCTTCTCATCAGTCGGATCGCTGACAACGTTGACAACGACGACAACGATGACAACCGCCCCTCCGGGGCCAAGGGAACCCTCCTAAGTAGCCGCCCCGAAGTTTGTCTGAATCGCTGACAACGACGAAAACGCTGACAACGATGACAACTTAAAGAACCGCGTCCGCTTCATCCCCACAGACCCGAGAGTCCAATGCATCGGAACAGACA
>JAIDTO010000088.1 GCA_029060625.1 Muribaculaceae bacterium
AGGTCTTCGGAATCAGCGCGACGTTTTTCTTTCATGGCATCGAGAATAGTCTCGGCTTCTTTAAGTTTGGACTCGTATGGTTCGAGTTCGGCTGCCACTTTCTTCTTAAGGCGATGGAGCTCTGCTTTCTCAAACTGACTCTGACGAATCATGGCGGTTAGTTCCTCATCATCGGCAATGCCATTTGCCCTTTTCGAATCCCTCTCTTGCTTCGATTGTAGGCATTTCTCTTTATATGCGGATACCTCGGCATTGAGTCTTTCTTTTACCTGCTTATATTCATTTCTTATCTCTGCCAAAGCTCCTACCTCGAATCGGGATATGTTGGTGTTTTGACGGGATATGTCAGCTTCCTTTGTCTTGAAACGACCGTCGGGATCGAGATAATCAAATACAGGCCCGACAAAGTCGGGGTGGTGGAAACCGGTATCGCCAAGCTGTCCTGAGAAAGCATAGAGGGTATGATGCACTCCTTCGGCATCATTTGCAATGAGGATGCCGAGCATTTTTCCAGCCTCAAGTTCGCGGCTTAGGCAGACATCCTCAAGACGCTCGCTTTTCTTCAGCGTCTCAATCCTGAATGTCAATTCCCGGAAAGCCTCGTCGCAAGCGGCATCGGGGATGTAGGCGAAGGGGTTGTTCATTGTCTAATGTAGTGGGGCATTTCTTCGGGGATGACCATGGAGAGCTCTACGAGGCCGCCGAGGGTGCCGTCGGTCTTGTGCCAGCAGGTCTGGTAGATCATCTTGCGTTTCCCTTCCTTTGAGATGGTGTAGGCGTTGGAGCCTCCTTCAGTCAGAAGACGGCGGATGATGCCGCGTGAGCGCTCGTTGTGATAATCCATGATGTTATGGCCTATCAGATCGGCACCTCCGCGCGAAGCGAATGTCTGGCGCGAACGCTCGTTCATGTATATTATACGACAATCACAGTCCACTACAGTAACTGCGCAATCCATCCCATATGCCCACTCTGGCAAGAATTCCTTTTCCATATCTTTTTTATGTTTTTGCAAAGATAATACTTTTTTCGAAAACAATGCGAGGCACGAGGATTTTTATTAATTTTGCGATTGAAAATGAAAAAAGAGATGAAGATATTGATTGAAGAAACGGCTGACGGTAGCCCTACACTTTACCGAGAGGATATTGATGAGCATTATCATTCGGTGAAGGGAGCTCTTGCCGAAAGCAGACACGTATATCTGGAGACGGGATGGAGGAAAGCGGCTGAAACCTCAAGACCGGTAAGGGTCTTTGAGGTGGGGTTCGGAACAGGGATGAACGCCGCCATTACAGCTACGGCTTCCTTAGTGTCGGGGATTCCGACGGATTATTTTTCAGTGGAATTATATCCGCTGCCTAAAGAGACGACGGATCTGGTAGCTGAGACATTAGGGAAGGAATATAGGGATGCTTTTGAAAGAGTGAATGAATCGTCATGGGAAGAACCTATCAGAATAAATACGTATTTCTCTCTGCAGAAGATGAAAGCTGACCTGCTTATGATTGACATTCCAAAGGAGATTGACGCAGTATATTTTGATGCTTTCGCCCCGGAAAAACAACCTGAGATGTGGGACGAAGCTATTTTCCTGAAGATCTACATGGCAATGAAACCTGGAGGTGTGCTTACCACATATTGCGCAAAAGGGAGTATCAGGCGGATGCTTCAACAAATAGGATTCATTACGGAACGCTTGCCGGGACCTCCCGGAGGGAAAAGGGAAATTCTGAGAGCTACAAAACCGACTGACGCCATGAGTTGTTAAAACTGCATAAGAATTATAACCTTAAATTTATTGAAAATGGAACATATAAAAGTAAAGATTATCAATGACTCTCCTTATGAGTTGCCAGCATACGAGACACATTCGGCAGCCGGCATGGATATCCACGCCAACATTACCGAACCAATAACCCTCGGTCCGCTCGAACGTTGCCTGATTCCGACCGGCCTGCGCATGCAGCTGCCACAGGGCTATGAATGCCAGATCCGACCACGCTCGGGCCTCGCTCTAAAGCATGGACTCTCAATCGTCAATACGCCGGGAACCGTAGACGCAGACTTCAGAGGAGATATAGGAATCATCCTCATCAATCTCTCAAACGAGCCTTATACCATCACACCCGGCGAACGCATCGCCCAGATGGTGATCAAGGAATATGTGCATGTAGAGTGGGAACCGGTGAAGCGTATCGATACTACGGAACGTGGTAAAGGGGCTTTCGGACATACCGGGACAGAATAATCACTTATTAAATTTCTTTTTTGATGAGCCATCGCGCACCTCTATGTAGAGACCTTTGGGCTCCGAGTAAAGGCGACGGCCGGAGATGTCAAATATCATAACTTCTGATGCTGGGTCGGTAATAGTGGGATGCACTGCCGACGCAGCATATTTTTCATACTCCAGACTTGCCATTATGAAGGAACCGATGCCTTTGCCTTCGTTGGAGACTATGTTGACGTCGCTGCCATCAAGATAGTAATCTGCGGTGCCGTTACGTTCGCGCTTGTTGGATGGCCCGAGTCCGGCAGATCTACAGATGTTGTGGATGTCAACCCCGGAGGCAGTTTCAGTGATGAATGTGGCGAGCAAACCGTCGTAAGCCTTCTTTGCCACGGGACTGAATTTTGCAGAGTCAAGCAGCCCAAGCCTCATGCCCTTTAATAGGGCGTAGGTGAACATGCAGGATGCAGATGCCTCAAGATAGTTACGGTGTCCCTTCGCGCTCACAAATGAGTCATCATATTGCAGGAGCTGATACCATACCCCACTTTGAGAGTCTTGCCAGCGACAGATACCCTCCACTACCTGTCCAAATATCTCAGCTATTGCTTCGTAATCAGGATGCTCACGCGGCATAAAATCCAACACATCAACCAAAGCGGCTGCATACCATCCCATGCCGCGCCCCCAGAACTCCTTGCTGCATCCTTTGAAGGAGCCATCGGCATTTGCCCAGAATGAATTGGCATCCGATGGTTTTGCGCTCCATCCGTGATAGTTGAGGGATTTATCTGCATCGTAGGTATGGGTATGTATGGTGGTGAACTGCAAGGCGATATCTGACCACGCTTCGTAATCATCAGGAGCAAATGTGGCAAGGTATTCAGCATAGAACGCAGCTCCCATATAGAGCCCGTCGAGCCACATCTGGTCGGGATATGAATCCTTGTGAATGAAACCGTCTTTTCCCTCGTCGAGCTTTATGCGCTTGTATTC
>JAIDTO010000089.1 GCA_029060625.1 Muribaculaceae bacterium
GAGTGGTACGGTTGCTGAGTTCCTCATTGCAGATTCTCCGGTAAGCACTTATCAAGACAACCTTCTCAAAGTGACAGGAGGTGGTTCTGAGATTTCGGTGGAAGCTGAAGCTGTTGGCTCTTTCGACTTTGTTCCATCAGAAGAAGCAGGCGTAGACCTTATTTCGGTCAACGGATCCTTATTCTCCGGTCTGCGTCCGGGAAGTAAAGTAAATGTGTTTACACTTGAAGGGAGACTTGTGGCTACATTCACAGCTGACAATTCTGCGTCAGCATCAGTAGATCTAAGCTCACTTGCCCCGGGCTATTACATTGTCAGCACCCCTGACACGTCATTTAAAATTAAAAAATAACAACTATCATTTCAGTCAATCACAATGAAAAAAATATTCATCTCAACGATGGCAGCTTTCGCCATTCTTTTCCCTACCTCACTTTGTGCTGATGAGCCTGCAAAGGAATATAACATGGTCATAACCCTGCAGAATGGCACCACAATCACTCTTGGACACAACGACATAAAAGACATAACTTTCAATGGTGAGGAAATCTCTATTTCAGGCAATGTTGCCAACACGATTGAAGAAATCAATGAGAGGGCATATGTTGCACTTGATCGCACGTATATGCTTGAAGACAGGATGTATGCTGAAATAGAGAATATAAACGCGAAAATAACGTATCAGGAGGCTACTACTAATGACCTTATCGCTTACATCGACGGAAAGCTGCACGAGTTGATGTGCCGTATCGATATTCTTGAGGCTACTGAAGAGGATACAAAAAACGATGTGGAGCAACTTAAGGCATATGCAGACGAACTCAGAAACCTGATAGAGCAAGTCAAGGGCCAGCTTGGCATTTGATTATCTATTA
Organism: Muribaculaceae bacterium; assembly: GCA_029060625.1. Taxonomy (GTDB): domain Bacteria; phylum Bacteroidota; class Bacteroidia; order Bacteroidales; family Muribaculaceae; genus Lepagella. The sequence continues at coordinate 876 of JAIDTO010000089.1, forward strand.
TAATGTGGTAATAAGGCGAGAACCCTGTCAGTTGGCAGAGTTCTCGCTTATTCGTATAGATATCGTATTTCCTACAAAAAGGATAGCATATCGTTTTCCTTGGCTATTTGGGTGAGGCTGTTTTTTCGGTCTTTTTCCACAAGTGCGTCAAATTCAGAAGCCCTGAGTGCAGAGATTGATGGAGAGTCGATGGTATCTTTCATTCGGTCTGCCATCCAAAGCTGTTCGTTGATGTCGAAGTCTTTGGCCGCCTTATCCAGGGCCTTCTCCATTTCCTTGATGCTTCCGGCATTGATCACTTCATTGAAATTTGATTCGGCTATAATCTGACCTGACAGGTCAACCCATCTGCGGGATAGTTTTCCGGTGCTCTTTGCATCCTCAGAGATTCCTTTCTCTTGAAGAGACTGAAGATATTTGCAAAGTGCCAATTCGTATAGTTTAAGCCCTTTTCCCAATGAAGACTTCTTTATCTTCATTCCTTTGTATCCGATATATCCATCAGAATCTGCCGGCACAGAAAGAAGTCTTTCCGATACGTCCATTGCGTCCAGGATCATATTCACGGTGTAGGGATTGAGTGTCTTGTAAGTGATCCGGTCATGTAGTTCAACTCCGGTGTTTAGTCGGCGGTCACGTTTTGGCCATTTCTCTTCATCTCTTTTCAAACCGTAGCTCTTTAGCATCGCCCCCGGTATTACGATAGTGTTGCCGCTTGGGTCGCCGAATAGGTAGGAGAATGGAAGATCAGATGAATCGGGATGATTCTTGTGTTCACCCATCACCAGTGAATATGCTCCGATACGCGATCCGTGCATTATGTAGGAGTTTGACGAGGTCTTGACTCCACGTTCCAGTACCCCCCAGTGGACGGGTCCGAACTTATACATATGATTGCTCATATTGGTTCCCGAGCCTGCATTCATGAAGCCCGTATGGCATCCGATGAGAAGAGAGCTCTTGTGCATGCTCACGGTGTATGGCCCCGCAAGCACCGAGCACGCTTCTCCGTTCTCCATAGAGCAGTTGGCGAAGAAAAGTGAATCGTGGGAAGTGAACCCTTTGTCGAGCACACACCCCTGGCCTACATATGTATTGCGCAGGATGCATCCCCCGGTCACAACTGCATCCTCGATGATAAAGTTTTCGGCATCAACCCCTGGTCCCACAAATGTAAGGCTTCGGTCTTTGTCAGTATTGTTTACTATGCTGCCATTGTGCAAACGTGCCGCTCCGTCAATCTTTACTCCCGGCCAGATCCTTATATCGGTAATGGGACCACTGTTGAGAATCTCGGTGTCATTCCCAATTTCAATCCTATCAGGGAGATCAAGAATATGGCGAGTGATAAGAGGAAAGAGTTTGCCTTCAGCATACTGGGGCAATCTGGCGGCCATTGTAGCTACCTGAGCGGAGATGCCCGGATATATTTTGACTGGGCGGGTACCTGTTTCATCAAGCACAGCAATTTCAGTCCCAACTCCGCATGAGGCGTTACGGGTGTTTTCTATTTTTGCTACGTTTACAATCTTGACGTTGTCGCCAATGCGGATATTTGAAATGCCTCCGGGCACATTGATGATTTCCGGATTTAAGCCTATCGAGACAGGCCCACTGAAATATACATTGCGAATACGGCTGAGGTCAGTGCCATCTTGAATAGATACCAGACTCCAGTCGTCGCTCACGCATCCTTGCTTCTCCAGAAGCTCTATGTCAGATTTCTTCATCATACTTTTGAAACAGGAAGTCGTTGTAGGGAAACCTTTCCACGTGAATTTCTTTTGCTTTTTCGTAGAGAAGCTCCTTGAGTTGGTCAATGTTGATTTTGTCTTTGGCTGAGATGAAGACACAATTATTGTTCATCTTTGCCATCCAAGTCTTCTTGAAGTCTTCGAGACTCATGTTTTCACGTGTGGCAGGAGTCAGATCGTCAGGATCCTTTGGAGTATATTTGAATGCGTCTATCTTGTTGAACACAAGAATCTGTGGTTTTTGAGCAGCTCCGCAAACTTCACTCAAGGTCTTGTCTACAACCTCTATCTGCTCCTCAAAGTTGGGGTGGCTCACGTCGACTACATGCATAAGCAAGTCGGCCTCCCTTACTTCATCGAGTGTGGATTTGAAGGAATTTACGAGATGTGTGGGCAGTTTGCGTATGAATCCTACAGTGTCGGAAAGAAGAAACGGGAGATTATCGATCGTCACTTTCCTGACAGTCGTATCCAGAGTTGCGAAAAGCTTATTTTCCGCAAACACATCACTCTTGCTCAGGAGATTCATGATTGTCGATTTCCCAACGTTGGTATAACCGACGAGAGCAACACGAGTCATATTCCCACGGTTCTTACGCTGTATGCTTTTCTGCTTATCGATGTCTTTAAGCTCTTCTTTCAGTCGTGATATCTTGTCGAGGATGATTCGGCGGTCTGTCTCGATCTGAGTCTCACCTGGGCCACGCATACCGATACCACCACGCTGTCGCTCAAGGTGGGTCCACATTCGGGTCAGCCGGGGCAGCAGATACTGATACTGAGCCAATTCCACTTGAGTCCTCGCAGTGGCGGTCTGTGCCCGCTTTGCGAAGATGTCGAGGATGAGGCTTGTGCGGTCAAGTATCTTTACCTTGAGTTCTTTCTCGATATTGAGCACCTGCTTCGATGAGAGGTCATCGTCGAAGATCACAAGCCCTATTTCATGGTCCTCAACGTATTTACGTATTTCTTCAAGCTTGCCTGTGCCCACATAAGTACGTGGATTCGGATAGTCAAGTTTCTGTACGAACCTCTTCTCCGGTTCCGCCCCTGCAGTCTTGGCAAGGAATTCGAGCTCGTCAAGATATTCGTTTACCTTGGCTTCGCTTTGCTTTTGGGTCACGAGGCCTACAAGAACCGTCCTCTCGTTTTCTTCTTTATTTATTATGTTATCTTCTATCATTAGAATCGTATTCTTTCTGTCTTCTTATTACTATGTATATAAGATAAACATTTCACGCCCTCCGCTGGTTGCACGGAGGGCGTATCATTTTATCGGTTGACAACGATGAGACGCCGGCAACGACGGGTATTATTGCTTTGCAAGCCGTGCGAGAAGGTCAGTCAGGAATTTCCAGTATTCCTCTACTGAAGGAATGTAAGCTTTTTCATTGGGGCTATGTATATCTTTAAGCGTTGGTCCAAAAGATATCATATCCATTCCGGGCATCTTTTCAAGGAATATGCCGCATTCGAGTCCGGCATGAAGGGCCTCTACCTTAGGGTCGTAGCCAAAAAGATCCTTGAAACTTTCCTCTGCTGTCTTAAGAAGCTTGCTATCCGGATTTGGTGCCCAGCCTACGCTCGGGTCATTGGTCACTACTACGCACCCGATATTTTCATACAGGGCTGTGATACGGTCGGTGATTTCTTCGCGTTTGCTATCGACGGAAGAACGCTGATGTGTAGTGATCACCACTTTGTCATCGCCCTCTTTGTGTACGCTCGCAAGATTGGATGAGGTTTCCACAAGTCCGGGCACAGCAAGACTCATACCCTGCACTCCATTTGGGGTGCCGAAGATTGTAGAGACAAGAGGATTTACGTATTCTTCTGCGATCATGCGTGCTGGTTTTTCCCGCATTGCCACATTGAATATGAAAGTATCTCCTTCTGCAAGACGCAGTTCGTCGTGTATAGTAGCGCTGTAGATCTCAGCCATCTTCTCAAATGCTTCCTCATTGCCTGCCGGAATACCAACAAGGGCTTTTGCTTCGCGAGGTATTGCGTTTGGAAGTCCTCCTCCTTGGAAGTCGCTCAGCATTATGGTTCCGAACTCATCTTCGGCAAGCCATAAGAAGCGTGCTAGAAGTTGATTGGCATTGCCGCGTCCGAGATGGATTTCCATTCCGGAGTGGCCACCTTTCAGATGGTCGATATGCACCTCATACCAGTCGAAACCTTCCGGAGCCTCAACTTCTTCCATCGGATAAGTGGCGATGGTGCACATTGATCCGGCACATCCGATCACGATCATACCGTGCTCTTCTGAATCAAGATTGAGAAGGATTCTGCCGCTGATCATGGCCGGGTCGAGACCATTGGCTCCCGTAAGCCCCTGTTCTTCGTCGACTGTGAAGAGGGCTTCTATTGGTCCGTGCACGAGATCCGGGTCGATCATTACCGCCATAGCCGATGCACAACCAAGACCATTGTCAGCACCCAGAGTCGTGCCCTCGGCACGTACCCAATCTCCTTCCACTACAGTCTTGATCGGATCATTGAGAAAATCATGCTCTATATCGCCACGCTTCTCAGCCACCATATCCTGATGTCCCTGAAGTACAATTGTCGGGGCATTCTCATAGCCCGGAGTCGCCGGGCAATACATCACAACGTTGCCAACTTCATCGGTAGCATATTTGAGTCCATGTCGCTCTGCCCAACCGATGAGAAAATCTTTCATACGGTCAAGATGATGGGTGGGGCGAGGCACTTTAGTTATCTCATCGAAGCATTCCCATACGAGCTTCGGCTTAAGGTCTGTAATTTTCATCTGCGTCTTCTTCTTTTTTTCTTATAGTTTTTCTTTTCCGGGGCTACACTCTTTTTTATGGTATCGGTGGACTCTTTTGATAATTCAACAGGCTTTTGATCCACTCCCGATTTCATCGTAGGAGCCTTCTGCTCATTGCTCTTTTTTGTCTCGGAAGATTCTTGACTCTTGAAATTGGCATATTCTTTAGCCATTCGTGTGTGATAGCCGCGTTTTGCATAGGATGGTCCGTTGTATTTCCTTGCAAAAGCAGCCCAGTCTTTTTTCTTGAGAGCATCAAGCATTCCTGAGTTCCGGATGAAAACAGCGAACATTTCAAGCTGGCTGAATTCAGAATCGCATACCTTTGACACCATTTCTTCCACGCTCTCGCATCCACAAAGCTTATAATTAAATCCTCCGATCTGGAACATACCCCAATAGGTACCCATATCCGCTGCATCGGCATTTATTTTACGTGCATTTGTGAGCGAAGTCCATTCCTTCAGTGCATATCCTGTCAGTCCTGATGGAATCTTAGCATCTTTAAGCTTGCGTCCCTTGGTCTTGCCATTATATTTGTTGAAAAGTGACTGGACATAGTTTGCCACCGGCACCCCGGGGGCCCAGAACCCTTCAAGCTTGGGCCCTGCCTCTATCTTCACCACAGCTTTTATTGCAGCAACTTCCACACCCAGTTCCTTGGCAACTAAACGGAAGTCTTCCTCGGTCAAAGTCTTGTATTTGACCTTGGCATCCCCTTCAGGCATTGTAGTGAGAACAAGAGAGACCAACTCGTTGATTTCCTTGTCGGCATTTTTGTCAGCTCTTGTTTCAACCTTGATGGAATCTGTTGGCGTGGCTGGAGAATTTGCCTTTCCTTTTCTGACAGTCTCCGCATTTAATGCGGAGACTGAGATAATGGAAGCCGCGGCTAATAGAAGAGCCCGCTTCATGACTTTGCTACTTTTTCAAGAGTAAGGCATAGATGGCGCCAGAATTTTTCAACGGTTGGGATGAGAAGTTGTTCATCAGGAGAGTGCACTCCGGTCATGGTCGGACCAAAGCTTACCATGTCGAGATGTGGATATTTGTCGAGGAAAAGTCCACATTCCAATCCGGCGTGGATAGCCTTTATGGCTGGCTTCACACCGAATAGTTCCTCATATGCATCTGCTGCAATCTTCATAATGGGTGAATTCATATTTGGAGCCCATCCCGGATATCCGTCAGAATGGTCTACTTTTGCCCCCGCGAGTTGGAAGTGAGCCTCGACTTGGCCAGCGATGTCGTATTTACGGCTTTCTACACTGGAACGCTGTGATGTGGTCACCTTGATCTTATTGTCAGCTTCCATTTTCACCGCTGCAAGATTAGTGGAAGTTTCTACAAGTCCTTCGATGTCGCGGCTCATTGAGATCACTCCGTGTGGAGCACTGTAAAGGGCTCTGACAAGTGCGAGGGAAGTTTTTTGGTCGATGCTATATTCAGGCTTGTCTGTATCTTCAATCACGATCTTGACTGACGGCTCAATTCCTGCAAATTCTTTTTCAATTTCTACTGCATAGTCACCAAGGGCTGCCTTGACATCGGCTGCAAGTTTTGTGTCGATGCCGAATACGGCATGAGCTTCGCGTGGAATAGCATTGCGGAGATTCCCACCATCGAATTCTACCAATTCGAAGTCCCATTTCTGCGAGCAGTTCCAAAGGAAACGAGCCACGAGTTTGTTGGCATTAGCCCTACCAAGATGAATGTCTCCTCCGGAATGGCCACCGAGCAGACCGCTCACGTTGATTTTCAAGTAAGTGAAATGATCAGGTGCGAGCGAACGCTTATATTCAAACCATGCTGTGGTGTCTATGCCTCCTGCACAACCTACGAATATTTCTCCATCGTCTTCGGAATCAAGGTTGAGGAGGATGTTGCCTCCGAGCATATCTTCTCCAAGATTTTGGGCACCTTCAAGTCCGATTTCTTCATTGACAGTGAAAAGAGCCTCCACCGGACCATGCTTCAGTGTTGGGTCGATCATAACAGCCATGGCAGCCGCAATTCCGATACCGTTATCGGCTCCGAGGGTAGTGCCATGTGCCTTCACCCAATCTCCATCTATATAAGTGTTTATAGGATCTTTCAGGAAATCGTGTTCTACATCACCGTTCTTTTCAGCTACCATATCCATATGTGCCTGCAAGATTACAGTCGGTGCATTTTCAAGTCCTGGGGTGGCATCTTTATGCATCAATACGTTGCCGCAGTCATCGGTCTTTACTGCTACATTGTGCTTCTTGGCAAATTCAATGAGAAATTCTCTGATCTGCTCTTCATGGCAGGAGGGTCGCGGAACTTTGGTCACTTCATCAAAGCATTTCCAGATTAGCTCCGGTTTAAGGTCTTTTACTTCCATTTTTTGATTGGGTTTTATGATGTTTCTATTAGTTTCTTAGTGTTGTCAATCGCTTTCAGACCTCAAAGATATGAATTTTATTTGATTTTAACAAATCTTTTGCATTTCTTATCGCTCTAATCGCGATTTTTTATTAATTTTGCATTCTGATAGCACCATCTATGTGAGGGATTGCATATCATCAGATAGAAACATCAAACATTAAAACAATATAATGAAAAAAAATCTTTACACTGTCCTTGGCATGGCTCTTGCGCTTGCTATCGGAAGCGGAGTGGCTTCTTGCGGCGAGTCCAAGGATGAGAAGGCAGCCCCCGCTAAAAAGACTGCTGTAGCCGACAGCGTCGCTCTTCCCAATTATCGCTATGTAGATATGGATACTCTTCTGACGAAGTATATTCTTGCGAAAGATTATAATGAGGAGATGATCCGTATGCAGGAGAATCTTGAAAGCGAGACTAAGAAGCATCAGACTTCACTTCAGGCGTTAGCTTCACAGATTCAGAACAAGGTTCAGAATAACTCTTATCTTTCTCAGGAAAGCTTCGACACCGACCAGCAGAAACTTGCTTCCATGCAGAGCAATGCAGAACGCTCTGTGGGCATGATGCAACAAAAATATGCCGAGGCAACTATGAAGGCTCAGCAGGCTGTGTCTGACTCTGTGACAGCTTTCATTGAGGCATATAATAAGAAGCACGGCTACGATGCTATCTTTAATAAAGCTGCGGCTCTTCATTTCAATCCGGCACTCGATATCACTGACGAGATTGTGGAAGGTCTCAATGCAAGATATAATAAGGTGAAGAAATAATATTTTAGTATGTATAGACGTCTGTGTGGATTTATGGCAGTCGTGGCGTTGACGCTTGCCGTCTCGCTGCCTTTCTCATCCTTTGCCAAAGGATGGGAACCAGTGCGCACTGACGTCTCCGGTCTTAACTCAGTGGCTCGCGACAATGATGTGGAGATAAGGGTGTCGCCGGGACATGTGGTGGTCGTAGCTTCTCAACCTGTCCAGATAAAGGTTTTCACGATTCTTGGTCAGGTCGTGAGCAGTGAGTCGCTACCTGTCGGAATAAGCCGGTTGCCACTCTCCCATGGGGTGTATATCGTTAAGGTGGGTGATCTTACCTGTAAGATTGCTGTCTGATTGAGTTTGGCCGAAAATCAGAATTGAAAAATGGTAGATATAGATTGGAAAAACCTTCCGTTCGGATACATTCCGACAAACTATAATGTGCGTTGCACGTTCAGTGACGGCAAGTGGGGACCCATTGAGGTTTATGATTCTGAATACATACCGATGCATATGGCTGCTGCATGCCTTCATTATGGACAGGAGTCATTTGAGGGGCTTAAGGCTTTCCGTGGTGCTGACGGTAAGATCAGGGTGTTCCGCATGGATGAGAATGCAAAGCGTTTCATACGTTCTGCTGAAGGCATTATGATGGAGCCCCTTCCCGAGGAGATATTCTGCGAGATGGTGCGTAAGGTTGTTGCTCTCAATGCTGAATTCGTTCCCCCTTATGGCACAGGCGCGAGCCTCTATATCCGTCCTCTCGAGATAGGCATATCCCCGCAGGTAGGTGTCAAGCCTTCAAAAGACTATATGGTGGTGATGTTCGTCACTCCCGTAGGTCCATATTTCAAGACAGGATTCAGTCCCACTAAGGTGTGTATGAGTCGTAAGTATGATCGTGTCGCACCTCTCGGTACAGGCTCATTCAAGATAGGTGGTAACTATGCTGCTTCGCTTAAGGCTGGGGAGTTGGCTCACGACATGGGATACTCCGTGATGTTTTATCTTGACCCGAAAGAAAAGAAATATCTCGATGAGTGCGGTGCTGCCAATTTCTTTGGTATCCGTGGCAACAGCTACATTACTCCTGCGTCTGACTCTATTCTTCCATCCATCACCAACAAGAGTATCTGTCAGCTTGCAGAAGACCTTGGCATGACAGTGGAGCGCCGCCACATACCAGTGGAGGAACTCGAGACGTTTGAGGAAGTGGGAGCTTGCGGCACTGCTGCTGTGATTTCTCCTGTTGGCGTGATCGATGACATTGACACCGGTAAGAGTTATACATATGGTGACGGCACTCCCGGAGAGAAGTCGACTATGCTCTACAACAAGCTTCGTGGCATCCAGTTGGGTGATGAACCCGATACTCACGGCTGGGTTGAGATAATCGAAGAAAACTAATTATGCATTACAAGAACATTCTGAATAAATACTACGAGGAGGGCACAGCCCTCCTCGATTTGCTTCTGACCCATTCTGAGATGGTAGCGAGAAAGGCTCTTGATGTGGCAGAAGCAGCTAAACTTAATATAGATAAGGATTTCGTATATCAAGCAGCCATGCTCCATGATATCGGTATTTTCAAATGTGATGCCTCCGGTATCTATTGTTATGGCACCGAACCCTACATACGCCATGGAATAATAGGTGGCGAATTGCTAAGGCAGGAAGGCGCTGATGAGGCATATGCCAGGGTATGTGAGCGGCATACTGGCTCAGGACTTACAGCAAAAGAAATAGCGGAAACGGGAATGCCGCTTCCGCATATGGATTTTCTTCCTGAGACATTGGAGGAGAAGTTGATTTGCTACGCAGATAAGTTCTTCAGTAAGTCAGGTGATCCGAGGGAGGAAAAATCTTTGGATCGCGTGAGAAAATCAATGGCTAAGTTTGGCCCTGACTCTCTTGCCCGTTTCGATGCCCTCCACGCCCTGTTTAATGATCAATCAAAAGCTTCTCTTAAGACTTAAGACTTAAGACTTCCAGCATGGCTCGCGCACCAGTCGGCAATCACGCATTCTCCACATTTGGGATTTCGGGCTGTGCAGACGTAGCGACCATGCAGTATAAGCCAATGATGGGCTTTTGCAAGCTTTTCCTCCGGAATGTTCTTTACGAGTTCCTTTTCGGTGGTAAGAGGATTCGGGGAGTCTTTCGTGAAACCTATGCGGTTGCAGACGCGAAACACGTGAGTGTCAACAGCCATAGCCGCCTTTCCCCACACTACGGCGAGCATCACATTGGCAGTCTTTCTTCCTACACCCGGCAGCTTCATCAGATTGTCGATATCTGATGGCATCTCTGAGTTGAATTCCTCCACAAGCATACGCGCCGCCTTCAGTAGGTGGCGCGTCTTGTTGTTTGGGAATGTGACGCTCTTTATATAAGGAAACACTTCCTCTTCAGTGGCAGCTGCTAAGGAAGCAGGGTCAGGATATGCCTCAAAGAGGGCAGGGGTCACCATATTGACTCGCTTGTCGGTGCATTGGGCCGACAGAATCACTGCCAGGAGCAGATGAAACGGTGTGTCATAATGAAGCTCAGTCTTTGGCTCCGGCATTATCTCCTCAAAAATGGAGATAATTCTATCATACCTCTCCTTCTTCCTCATCTTCTTAACCCTTAACCCTTAACCCTTAACTCTTAACCCTTAACTTAATGTGCTGCCACAAATTCATCGAGGAAGCGCACGTCATTCTCGCTGAAAAGACGCAGGTCTTTGACGAGATACTTAAGATTGGCGATACGCTCTACTCCCATACCGAATGCATAACCTGAGTAAACTTCAGGATCAATTCCGCAAGCCTTGAGCACGTTGGGGTCTACCATACCACATCCGAGGATCTCAACCCAACCTGTGCCCTTGCACATTGCGCAACCCTTGCCGCCGCAGATGCCACAACTGATGTCCATTTCTGCGCTTGGTTCTGTGAATGGGAAGTAGCTCGGACGAAGGCGGATTCTTGTCTCCGGACCGAACATCTGCTGTGCAAATTCGAGAAGCACCTGCTTCAAGTCGGCAAAACTTACGTTTTTGTCGATATAGAGACCTTCCACCTGATGGAAGAAGCAGTGCGCACGGGCAGATATAGCCTCGTTGCGGTACACACGTCCCGGGCAAACGATGCGGATAGGTGGCTGAGTATGCTCCATGGTGCGTGTCTGCACGCTTGATGTGTGAGTGCGGAGCAAGATGTCGTCCTTCCCATCACGCTGGATGAAGAATGTATCCTGCATATCGCGTGCAGGATGGTCGGCTGGGAAGTTTAGCGAGCTGAATACGTGCCAGTCATCTTCAATTTCCGGTCCTTCAGCGATTGTAAAGCCCATGTTGCCGAAAATGTTTATGATCTCGTTTTTCACGAGTGAGAGCGGGTGGCGTGTGCCGAGGGGGAGGGGAGTGGCGGTCCTTGTCAGGTCAATGTTCCCTTTTTCCTTATCAGCATTGTCTGCAAGCGCTTCCTTCAAGGTAGCAAGCTTTTCTGTTGCGATGTTCTTCAGCTCATTGAGCTTCTGACCAAGCTCGCGCTTCTGCTCAGCTGGCACTGTGCGGAATTCATTCATGAGAGAAGATATTTCCCCCTTCTTGCTCAAGTATTTGATACGAAGCTGCTCCACTGCTTCAGCCGTATTGGCTTGAAGCGCGGAAATCTCAGCTTTAAGTCCTTCTATTTTAGATAACATGTCTTATGATGTATGTAGTTGTTTCAATCCGCAAAGATACAAAAAAAACTCCACATACCCAAAATAAAAATTTGATGGCGGCTGTTTGCCCGCTTATGCATGATTTTGATTGTTGTTTACTAAGGCCGAAAAGACGAGAAATAGATGTGGCAAAATGCAAAGAGATACATTTTTTTAAGGGGATATTGCGGAAGATTCAAAAAAATAATGTAATTTTGCAGATGGATTCCCAGCTTTTAGTCAAGAGTATGGGATGACAGTCCTTAAATGTCTAATCTTCATAGGTCTAATCTAATTAGAAATGAAAAATATACTTGTAATAGGCAGCACCGGTCAGATTGGCAGTGAGCTGACAATGAAGCTTCGTGGTCTTTATCCCGAAGGAAATGTTGTAGCCGGTTACATACCGGGCGCCGAACCCAAAGGTGCACTCCTTGAGTCAGGCCCCTCAGCTATTGTGGATATCACTAATCCTGGTCAGATAGCAGATGCGGTCAATAAATATAAAATTGACACGATATATAATCTTGCAGCTCTTCTCAGTGCAGTGGCAGAAGTAAAGCCTCAATTGGCATGGAAGATTGGACTTGGCGGACTATTCAATACCCTTGAGGTGGCACGAGAAAAAGGATGTGCTGTGTTTACTCCCAGCTCTATCGGTAGCTTCGGCAATTCAACTCCACACACCAAGACACCGCAAGACACCATCCAGCGCCCCGAGACTATGTATGGGGTCACTAAAGTTTCCGGTGAGCTGCTCAGTGATTATTATGCAAAAAGATTTGGTGTCGACACCCGATCGGTTCGTTTCCCGGGCCTGATCAGCTATGTGGCTCCTCCGGGTGGTGGCACCACTGACTACGCTGTTGATATCTACTACTATGCCGTTAACGGCGAGACATTTAAATGTCCTCTTAAGCCGGGCACACTGATGGATATGATGTATATGCCCGATGCCCTCAGGGCTGCTGTGGAAATTATGGAAGCCGATCCTTCCCGCTTAAAACATAGGAATTCTTTCAATATCACAGCTATGAGCTTTGACCCGGAGGAAATCTATGCAAAAATCAAGGAATATGTGCCTAATTTCAAAATGGAATACGATCTTGACCCGCTGCGTCAGGGAATAGCAGACTCATGGCCTGACAGCCTTGACGATACTTGCGCCCGTGAAGAATGGGACTGGAAACCGGAATACGACCTGGATGCCATGACCCGCGATATGCTTAAGAATCTCCGACTAAAGCTCAAGCCGCAGGCGTAGTGCGTGGTGCGTTATGCGTAGTGAGTATTAGGAATACTCTAAAAAATAAGCGGTACGCGCTACACACAACGCAAAACGCGTAAAAAATTCCTATAAATTGGTCAAAAACGCTGAATCAATGTTTGATTTCAGCGTTTTTTTATTATCTTTGTGCTTTCTTTTTCAAACACAGGTAAAGTGAGAATTATTATTTTGTAAGACAATTAATTAATCATATCTAACTTAGACATTTGCAATGACTATTCGAAAACTACGACTGACATTGCTTCTTGCCGGAATCCTTGCCTTTGGTATGCCAGCATTCGCTCAAGACGAAGAAGTGAGCCCTGTTCTAATGGCAGCTATGGGCACTAATCAGGATTCTATTCCTATCAGTAGGGAGGAATGCATCGAAATCGCGCTCAGTCAGAGTCCGACAATCCGGATTGCCGATCTGGAAGTGAAAAGGGTCAATTATTCAAAACGTGAGACAATCGGCAACCTCTTGCCTCAAATCGGATTCTCTCTATCCTATCAGCGAAGCATCGAGTTGCAGACCATCAGAATGAACATGGGAGGACAAAGTCAGAAATTAAAGATGGGTTCTGACAATACTTGGAACACCGGCTTTTCCCTCTCGCTTCCGATCATTGCTCCTACACTCTGGAAGGCAATTTCAATATCTGATACTCAGATTGCTCAGAATCTTGAGAGTGCCCGTTCGAGTCGACTGGAGCTTGTAAATCAGGTTAACAAGGCTTATTACGCCTTGATGCTCGCCATATCTTCGAAAGATGTCATCAAGCAGCAATACGATATAGCCAAGTATACAGCAGAAATCTATCGTAAGCAGTTTGAGCAAGGCACGGCTTCGGAATATGATGTGCTTCGCTCAGAAGTGCAGGTTCGCAATATCGAGCCCTCGCTTCTCGATGCTGATATTTCTGTGAAGCAGTGCCAGCTTTCGCTCAATGTGCTTATGGGAATCGACGACGCATTGAATCTTTATCCCAATGTCACTATGGAGGATATGCAACAGGATATGTATGCCTATCTTCTCGATTCCAAAAGCATTGCCGGTAACTCTTCCCTACGCTCTCTCGAACTCCAGCAGAAGATGGCAAAGCAGAACGTGGATGTCAAGAAACTTGCATGGCTTCCTACATTGGGAGCAAGTTTCAATGTCAATTGGCTTTCTCTAAGTAATGGCCCGATGTTTAAGGACGTGGATTTTTCTCCCTACTCATCACTCGGTGTGAGTCTTTCGTTGCCGATCTTTTCCGGAGGCACAAAGTGGTATCAGATGAAGCAGGCACAAGTGCAAGAAAAAGAACTTGCTCTGCAAAGGGAAAACCTGGTAAATAGCCTCAATATGCAAGTGGATCTGGCGCTCGACAATATCAACCGTCAGGCTAAGCAAATTGACTCTTCAAAGGAAGGTGTGCGCCAGGCTAAGAAAGCCCACGACATTATGCTGAAGAGTTTCCAGATTGGTGCAGCCTCTTATCTCCAGCTTCAGGACAGCGAGCTGGCTAACTCCAGTGCGCAACTTTCTTACTTGCAGTCGATATATAACTATCTTGTATCCACAAGCGAACTCGACCTCCTTCTCGGTAAAGACTCCTCGATTACTAAAGCCAATTAATCAAAATGAAAACATATAAATACGTATCTTCGGCCCTTGTGCTGGCTCTCGCACTGGCCGCTTGCGGCAAAGACAAAGCCGAATCAGAGAGTGAAAAAGAAGACCTTCCCGTAGTGAAGACCATGAAGGTGAGCGAGCAAGACGTTGACCAGCTCAGTGTATATACGGCAAGTGTAGAGCCTGAAGTGATCAACAATATATCGGCTCAGATGGCAAACCGTATCAAGGCCATTTATGTAGATGAAGGAGTAAAGGTAGGCAAAGGGCAAAAGCTTGTGTTGCTCGACGATGTCAACACCACTCAATATGAGTTGGCAGTCGACAATGCAAAGGCTGCTCTTCGCAATGCACAGACCAACTATGACCGTGCCGTAGAGCTCTTGAAGATAGGAGGAGGTACTCAGCAGTCTGTAGATCAGATGGAAGTGACGCTTATCAATGCTAAAAATGCAGTTTCCCAGGCTGAGCGAACTCTTGCTAATGCCCGTGAAAACACTGTGCTCACTTCCCCAATCAGTGGCGTTGTGACGGCGCGCAACTATGACCCGGGCGACATGACCGGTGCACTTCCTATTCTAACAGTTGCCCAAGTTAATCCTGTCAAAGTTGTAATCAACGTAAATGAATCGCAACTTGCCAATGTAAATAAGGGTATGCCTGTCGACCTTACTTTCAATACATATGGTGATGAGGTTTTCAAAGGTACTGTATCATTGGTGATGCCAACTGTAGATGCAGCAAGCCGCACGGTGGGTGTGGAGATCACTCTTCCCAACAGCGACGGCAGAGTGCTTCCGGGAATGTTTGGTCGCGCTACCATCTCGCATGGTACTTCCTCACATGTAGTGGTTCCCGACCGAGCAGTTGTGAAGCAGCAGGGTAGTGGCGACCACTATGTTTACGTGCTTAAGAATGATGGCACAGTCTCCTACAACAAAGTGGAACTTGGCCAGCGCATAGGCACCTCTTATGAGCTTATATCCGGAGTTCCCGCCGGTTCGGAAGTTATCGTGGAAGGCCAGAACGGCCTGACCGATGGAAAGAAAGTGCAAGTAATAAAATAATGACGTTGTAAGTTGTACGTTTTGCGTTGAACGAGAATGACTGCGCAAAACACTCAACGTAGAACGTAAAACATAAAACGCAAAACGCTAATAAAACATGAGTCTATATGGATCAGCGGTGAAACGTCCGATTATGACCACTCTCTGTTTCGTCACGGTGGTGATCCTCGGTCTTTTCTCCCTCGCAAAACTTCCTGTCGACCTCTTCCCGGACATCGATACCAATACTATTATGGTAATTACGATGTATCCCGGTGCGAGCTCGGAGGATATAGAGCAGAATGTCACGAAGCCTCTTGAGAACGTGATGAACTCTGTGGAGCACCTTAAGCATATCACGTCAGACAGCCGTGAGAATACATCAGTGATCACTCTTGAATTCGAGTATGGCTATGACATTGATAACCTTACCAACGATGTGCGCGACAAACTCGATATGGTGGAGTCGTCGCTTCCCGACGACTGCCAGAACCCTATCATCTTTAAGTTCTCTACTGATATGATCCCTATCTGCCTTCTCTCTGTGGAGGCTAAGGAGAGTATGGCAGGACTTTACAAGATTCTTGATGACGGCGTGGCGAACCCACTCGCCCGAATTGACGGAGTCGG
>JAIDTO010000009.1 GCA_029060625.1 Muribaculaceae bacterium
TGGGAAAGTCGAGGCTTTGTTTTATGTTTTTAAGCATATACCTAAAATAAGGGTGCGCCATTTTGACACACCCTCATTTTGCCATCCTATTTATCTCTGTCCGTATAGAAGTCACTGCTTCCTGGACATCTTTGGCATATTTGATTCTGTCTTGCACCGCTGTTATGCCATGAAGCACCGTAGCATGCCGTCTGTTTAGCTTGGCGCCTATTGCCGATGAAGAAAGACCTGTCAAGTCATGGCTGAGATACATGATCACTTGGCGCGCATCTGCAATATCCCTGACTCGGCTCTTGGTGAATATAACGTCAGGGTTAAGTTTATAATACTCTGCAGTGGCATCCACGATCATATCGAAATTGATAGGCTTGGTAGTGGGAGCCGACTTGATCGTATGCCGCATCACCTCCTTGGTGAGTTCAAGTGTCACCGGACAATTGAGAGTGATCGAGCGAGTGAGCAGCCCCATAACAATTCCTTCCAGTTCCCTGACACTTCCGGTGGCTCCGCTTGCAATACAATCAATGATATCATCAGAAAGTGCCAATCCGTTTTTCTGCGCCTTGAACTTCAAGATATTTCTTCTGAGTGTATAGTCAGGCTTCGGAAGCTCCTCTGTCACGCCCCATTTGAAGCGGTCGATCAGGCGGTCTTCAATCCCATCAAGTTCCATAGGGGGACGATCGCACGTAAACACGAGCTGTTTGCCGTTGAGGTGCATATGGTTGAAGATCGGGAAGAATGTCTCTGCTGTCTTAGTTTTCCCAGATATCTCCTGAAGGTCGTCGAGAAGAAGCACATCCACTTCCTGCTGAAACCAATTTATGAATACAGGCACCTTCTGGTTCATGAAAGCATTGACATACATATTCTGGAATTGCCTCATCGGGAGGAAGAGAATTCTCGCACGCGGATTTCTCTCTTTTATCCTTATGCCTATGGCTTGTATCAAGTGTGTTTTGCCTACACCTACCGAACCATACAGGAAGAACGGATTGAAATCAGACTTATTGGGATTTTCCGCAATATAGTGAGCTATTGTATATGGAAGCTTGTTGCTGTCGCCAAGACAATAATTTTCAAATGTCATGGAAGGATTAAGCTGAGGATCCACCTCAATTCCCTTGCTTCCCTGCGATTTCATGAAGTCGGCAGCCGGACGCTGCATCGACTGCATGAACTTAGTGTCGACAGCACTGCTGCGCATAGGGCTGGAATAATTGACTGCCGACTTGCGGTCGCCTCCAATCACTTCCACTTCGTAGCCTAACTGCACAGAAGGACCAAACTCCTTGCGAAGTACACTTGAAATCAACCCAAGAAACCTATCCTCATATTCTTCCATAAAGAATTTTGAAGGCAAGGCAAGAGTCAACTTGTTGTCTTCATATCTAATAGCCCTGGCGGGAGAAAACCAGGTATTAAAATGATCCTCCCCGACATTATCGCGGATAATATCGAGGCATCTGTTCCATTTTTCTCTGTAATCTCCGTTCATATATATCGGTAGTTTCTTTGGATTCTTTCAATTTTTGTCGAAAACGTTTGCAAAGTTAAGATAAAAAATTGAAAAAAACAACACGAATTTTGTTCCTTTTTTCCCTTTATTTTAATCCCCCCTGATTTTCAATACCATTCATTTATTATTTAGACTAATTCTAAATAACATATCATACAGTATAGCTTAAAACATAATATCATTAAAAAAGAGCCGCTCATTTGAGTGGCTCTTTACATCCTTAATAGGATTTTTATTTATACCTTATCCTTAATCCATCAAATCTTATTCTATCACCCTCTTTCCTCCAATGAACCTTGCTGCATAGTATGGCTCGTTGCAGTTTGAAACTGTGATGCCTTTGGAAGTTGCAGCATGAATGAATGTGAAATTTCCCTTTTCGTCTGCGTCAACCACTATTCCAACGTGTCCAACTCCACCTTTGGTGCTACGTCCTTTGAAGAAAACGAGGTCACCCTTACGGAGATTCTTTCTGTCGACCTTCTCTCCTTGATTATATTGATCGCGTGAAGAAGGAGAAAGAGAGTAGCCAAACTGACGGTAAACATAGCTTGAGAAACCTGAACAATCAAAAGCGTTCGGACCCTTGCTACCTCTTGAATATCTCTTGCCCATATGGCTTCGAGCCTCACTGAGAAGGTCGTTGAGAAGTTCCTCTGTCTCGGCATTTATAGCTTTGGAATTCTCACGTGCTGCGATATCTTCCTCAACCATTCTTGTGATCGTGCTCTTGTCGAGACCTATATTTTTTGCTGCTGCAAGCTGATGTTTGTGAGCCTCGGCATGTGCATTGCGCGTCTTGGCGGTTGCTATTTGGGTCATGCCACACATCAGGCACATTGTCAGCAGTATGATGAGTCTATTTTTCATTTCGGGTTTCTATCGTTTTTTTTGATGTTGCAAAAATAATACATTTTTATGACACATGCAACTTATTTGCACTATTTTTCAACGGATTAGTTTATAATTAAATAATTTTAACATTTAGCACACTTTTATAATAATTATGCATTTTGCTAACAATCAAGCAATTATGGCCATAACAACAAAACTTTGATAGAATTTGCTTATAATGAGCATATTTCAAAAGTTATCTACATTTTTTCTTTATACAATTTTTTGTTTGGCATATTATGATTATCTTTGTAATCACAAAACTAAAATAACTATATGAAAAGATTTCTCAATCTTGCCATAGCAACAGCTTTGGCATCTACTGCGACTGCTGCGTCGTCGAAGGAATTTACCAAGTATTCCGATATTCATCCCTCCGGCACGGAAGCGATCCTCCATGCATGGAGCTGGAACTTCAAGAATATTGCCGATAATATGAAGAAGATAGCAGATGCCGGCTACTCCATGGTGCAGACATCTCCCGTGCAGCAATGCTGGAATCCCGAAGGGTCAAAAGGTATGCTCTTTTCCGAAAATGAAAAGGAAGGACAATGGTATTTCTATTATCAGCCTACCGACTGGAAAATAGGCAACCATATTGTAGGATCTCGCGACGAGATGAAGCAGATGATGGATTCCGCCGCAAAATATAATGTTCGCGTCATAGTCGATGTTCTGCCAAACCATACTGCCTTCGATGTGGATGCCGTCAGTGAAGATCTTGTGAATGCAGCCGGAGGAAGAAACAAGCTGTACCACTCCCAAGGTCTCAACCCGGTGCAGGATTACAACGATCGGTACCAATGCACTCTCTGGGGCTCAGGAGCACTGCCTGACGTAAATACAGAAAACAAGGATTTCCAGAAATATTATATGCAGTTTGTCAACGACCTGCTCGACCTCGGGGTGCGCGGATTCAGATATGACACTGCTAAACATATAGGTGTGCACTCCGATCCTGTCGATTCTGCAGCCGGAGTTACTGAAAACGACTTTTGGGATGTGGCAACAGGGCAAAAGGCAGTGAAAGGAGTGAAACTTAACGTGCCGTATGAAGATCTGTTTGTATATGGCGAAGTGCTTCAAGATAAGAATGTCCCTGAAAAAGAATATGAGGAATATTTTGGTCAGACGGCCTCAAGTTATGGCTGGGCACTTCGCGAAATGCTTGAGAAAGGTTCAGCAAAAGACATTGACATTGTCGACTGGCGTCATTCCGCTTCTCCTGAAACGCTCACCACATGGGTTGAAAGCCACGACACTTACTGCAACGCCCACGAATCAGCTCATCTCACAGATGATCAGATCCGCACGGCATGGGTATTCCTGACAGCACGCGACAAGGGCACTCCCCTATTCTTCTCACGCCCGGCCGGTTCTTCCCGCGATAATTATTGGGGCAACAATCGCCTGGGTGAAGCAGGAAACGATGAGTATTTCCACCCGGAAGTTGTCGCAGTCAATCATTTCCGCAAGGCTATGGCAGGCCAGCCTGAAGACATTCAGACTTGCTCAGATGGAGAAGTGCTTGCGGTAAACAGAGGAAAGAAGGGTGCAGCCCTAATCAACCTTAGTGGACTCTCCAAGCCTATAGATGTGGCAACTTCTTTGCCCGACGGGAAATACCGCGATCAAGTCTACGGAAAAGAGTTCTATGTCAAAAAAGGTCGACTGACCGGTCTGCTTGCACCCCGACGCACTTATATACTTCAAAAATAATTTATTTCCACATTTTTTTGCAAAGAGGTGAACCCACGGGCTCACCTCTTTGTTCTATTGACAAACAATGACCGAAACCAGAATGACAGTCTTTGACTGAAATTCTTAACCTATTAAAATCTTGATTGAAATGGCTGATGAAAAAAGTCTGAAAGGCACACAGACAGAAAAACTTATATGTGCCTCTTATCTCAACGAGACACAATCATATGCTCGATATCTTTACTATTCGCAGATTGCCGATAAGGAAGGATTGTTCCCCGTCGGAGTGATTTTCCGGGAATCGGCAGACAACGAACTCCATCACGCAAAAGTATTCCTGAAGATGCTACAAAACACTGAAGTGACGGCATCCGTAGAAACTGAAGCAGGATTCCTTGGAAAGACAGTCGACAATCTACAGACTGCAATGAAGGAAGAGATGGAAGGTGGATATGAATATTATATGGCAGCTGCAAAGACTGCCAAAGAAGAAGGGTTCGACAATATTGCATCCCACTTTGAGGCTATCGCTGCTGTGGAAAAATTCCACTATGATCGCTTCGCAAAGTTCCTCGATATGATACAGAAGGGAACTCTTTGGAAACGTGAGACGCCTGTCACTTGGCATTGCCTCGTTTGCGGATATGAATACGTTGGCACTGAGCCTCCGGTAAAATGCCCGGCATGCGACCACCCGACAAGCCACTACATCTGTGTAGAAGACGGCTACTGCCCCGCTCCCGCAAGCTAAACATGGATATAATAGAAAAAACATAACTAAAGCCGTTTCGGAAAATCCGAAACGGCTTATTTAGTAATAGGTCATGCCCTTCATGCGTCAGTGCGAGTATCCCCATATAATGGTGCAAACCAAATTCCACATCAATTGAAAAACCTTCTGAATACCTTCACGATATCCAGGTGATCCTGAACACCGGCTGTCTCTGCAGCAGAATGCATTGCCCATATGGCAGCTCCCATGTCAACCCCACGCAGGTCTAACTGGCCTGTCAGAATATTTCCTAATGTGGAGCCACCCGCTACGTCAGAATGATTCACGAAATATTGGCATTTCACTCCAGCCTCCTCGCATAGAGCATGGAACACTGCAGCCCCGTCAGCATCTGTCATATATTTGCAATTGGCGTTTATCTTCACCACCGGGCCCCCTCCTATCACAGGATGATTCGTCGGGTCATACTTCTCATTATAGTTAGGATGCCATGCATGCGCGTCATCAGCTGAGATCATAAAGGAATTGGCAATTGTCTTGTAGAACGCCTGCGGCCCAAATCCGACACATAGGCAGATTCGCTCCAATAT
>JAIDTO010000090.1:0-6142 GCA_029060625.1 Muribaculaceae bacterium
CAATAGTAGCCATCCTTTGTGCAAAGGATTTCTATGCTGAACGTGTCCTCTATGGCACGTCGATATTTGTAGAACGTGCGGTCTGCCATAGGATTTCCACCTGAATAGGGGGTCTTCATCCATAGTTCGTTAAGATCATTTTTTGAGATCTTTCCATGCTTGAGGATTGTGTCTACAATCCATATATAGCGAGATATCTTGTCTTTTGCCATAGTTTAGTCTTAAGTCTTGAGTCTTAAGTCTTAAGTTGTCAGCTTTCAATTGCCGATACACGGACGCACGAGCCGTGCGTCCCTACCTGCGCATCACCAATGACTCCTACCTTTTACAACACAGCGATTTTAATCGGCTTGCATCCATCCACCGATATCACATACACACCTTTTGCCAGAGTGAATCCTAAGCTGCCCGCACCCGGACGTTCCGACAGAAGAACTCGCCCTGCCATATCGAAGACAGTAACCGCACTATGGCCGTTGAGTCCATTCACGGTAATCGCATCCCCGACGACTTCTACATCAGGAGCAGGAATAGAGCCGATTTCATCGACTGCCTCCGGGTCAGATGTGACGTACTGTTCGATGATAATGTCATGGAAGTTTATGCCCTTGTTTTCAATCGATGCCCTGTCAATGCGAACGTTGCAAAGCTCATTGCCTTCATAAGTATGGGTAAACTTATAGGTCTTCTTTTCTGAGGTCTTGAATTTCAATTCTGCAAGATCGGTGGTTTCGTCAGCTATGCCATCTTCATCCTTATCAGTATTGATGCTGAGCATAACCGACTGGGCGCTCTTGTCGGAATTACCGCAATATAGCATAATTCTCCAGGGACCTTGAATGTCGTTGACCTGAATATAGCAAGAGCCTACCTTACCCTGCTTCCCAATGAAGCCTACGGCATTCTTTGATGCCCCGTTGTCGGCAGACGAGTAAGATGCGTAAGGGGATAGATTGCCAAAAGCCACAAGCCTGCCACCGTCAGTGCCCATTACAAGATTGTCAAATTGTTCTTCTGCTTTCACTCCCTTCATAATGTCGGCCTGATTACCGGATATAATGGTACCCCATTCAGATTCACCAAAAGATGTGGGGGTAGTATGGAAATCGGTGTAGAAAAGGGTTCCTCCCGGGACTGCGGTGAAGCTCCAGACATCTCCTTCGGTCACTCCTGTGTCATTGAAGGCATCGACACGCCAGAAGTAAGTGGTGTTGGGCTCTATTCCTTCCGGCTTAAGAGATGTGGAATATAAGTCTGTGGCAATCTCCTCGAGTGCATCTGCAGAAGTGCCGAGATAGACATTATAGCGTATGGTGCCGAAATAGTCTTTGGTGTCATTGTTCCAGCTGAGCACCACATCAAGCGCCTTTTCTTCAGCACCATCTGCAGGAGACACAAGAGTGGCGGCATCGGGAGCAAAGGGTTCGGAGGTCATGGTCTGGAGAACAGGCGACTCTACAGAACGCATCGCGCCCTCACCTACAGCATACACACGGAAATAATAGGGTTTGTTCTCTTCAAGGTTCTCAACCTTTAGCGTAGTCACACCTGCTTCCACTCTTCCAGCCTCAGAATATTCCTTGCCATCAGTAGACAATTCTGCCACAAAACCGATCTCGTCTTCAGAATTGTCAGTCCATTGCAGAGTGATGGCATTCTTTTCATTCTTTAAAGAGCGAAGATCAGTAGGATTCTTCATATAAGGATAAGGAGAATCGATAGTGAACACATAGTTCTCGATGTTTGCATATCCATTTGCGGCAATAGCGGCGGCATCCGAGGGGTCAAGCGGATCGAGCCCATTGGCACTCTCCCACTCATCGGGGATTCCGTCGCCATCTGTATCAAGCGGTTTATAGCCACCATAGAGAACGCCTGTGCCCTTATGGGGAAGAGCCTTCTCAGTAGTAATTCCACCCGTGGTGCCCTCCCCTCCAAATGAAGCGAGTTCATCGATAAGATATTGATCCACTTCATCACGCACCGGGAGTGAAGCCCCGGCATATGCAAGCACATATTCGAGAGCTTCGGGAGCGGTCATTCGTCCCTCAATCACCGGCACCTCCTTAGGAGCACCGCGACTTATAAGATCAGCTGTGGCATTGACGCGTGCACCTCCTGACTTAGCATATTCTTCATCAGACATCTCATGACCGTCGAGGATACCGTCGATATTGGAATCATACCAGTTGCCTTCAGCGAAATACTTGAAGTTGGAATTTCCGCCTACCAATGGATAAGCAGCCTGCTTCCAGGGACCGGTAATCCAGTAATTGCCGGATATTTCAGCCCAGGAATCTCCTGCGCTGTCACCACCCATGTTGTATGCGGCTTCCTTGCCCCAGTTGTAGGAGACATTATTGACAAATTGATTCAGCCCCTTCACCTTCGGATTTCGGGTGGCGTTCTCAATGTAAAGGTTGCGGAAGAGGGTCACTCCATTGTCAGTCTGGATCAGGCCTCCACAAGAATGGGGCTGCAGTCCTTGTCCGATTATAGAATTCTGGATTGTCACGTTTGCCGGCCCGGTACCTTTGTTGTCACTGCTGACGGAGAAATTCTCGTCGCGTCCCCAAAGAACCGACATATGGTCGAAGATCATATCATGGCCGGAGGCAACTCCGGCCGCATCCTTGCCGCTGTCGCCACTCACGCCCATTCTCACGCGGAGATAGCGCACTATGATATTGTTGGCGTTGGAAAAAGATACTCCATTGCCATAGACTTGTATGCCTTCTCCGGGAGCAGTCTGGCCAAGAATAGTCAGATTGTTTTTAAATGTCAATCTACTTTTGAGACGTATCACACCGGACACATCAAAGACTACTATACGGTTAGGTTTCGATACTGCATCTCGTAGCGAACCTGTTCCGCTGTCGTTTAAGTTGGTCACATGGTAGATTTCGCCGCCGCGTCCACCGGTAGCATATCGGCCGAAGCCCTCTGCTCCAGGGAATGCAAGAAGAGCATCTTGTGCGCTTAAGGATGCAGCTGATGTCAGCATCATCGCGCCTGCTCCTAAATATTTCAGTAATTTTTTATTCATGATGTTGGTTTTTAGTTGTCCGTTATCCGTTTTCCGTTATCCGTTGTCCGTTGTCCGTTGTCCGATATTAGTTGGCAGTTTGTTGGATTATTCGTTTGGTAGGCGTGAGTACCAGAAAGCCGGCGAAAGCATATGGTCGGCAAATTCGCTCAGCGTCATCCCTTCGGGGATGTTCTTGTCGCATTCAGGAAGCAGGCTGTCGCATTGCTCCGCTATCTCCTCAAGTGGAAGATAGGAAAATGAGTCAGGATACATCTCCAATTGCTGCGCCACGGTCGTCATCGCCTGCTGATCGCCGAAAAGGGCGGCACGCAACAGGAGATCCTCGCCACGCTTGGAATCGTATGGAAGTCCGCGACCCATCAGCATAGCCGTTCCGGCAAGAGCCGAAGCCTTTGCCATCCTTTCTTTATCAGGCAGCTTACCTGCCAATACATCCTCCGGAGCATTGAGTATAAGCTCCATATAATTTAGGGATGCAGCCGGAAGACCTTGGTCGGCAGCCCGCTCATACCATCGGAAAGCACCTTTAAGGTCTTTCTCTACAAACTCACCATGCTGCAGAAGCCATCCAATATTGTTGGCAGCCTTGGCATCCCCCTCCCAAGCGGCAGAAAGCATCAAGTCGTAGCCTTTTTGACGGTCGTCGGGAAGAGAATCGCGCATGAAGAGCTCGTATCCCTCCATGGCAGACGCAGCCACTTCTCCCGGAGAAGCAGCTCGGCTGACACCCGGAAGGACTGTAGTCAAAGCCAATATAATCAATCGAATCATTTTCATACCGCAAATATAATCATTTTTCACCGCATTTGCAAAAATTAGACCATTCACTCAACCTTCCACCTATATTTGGGTGTTTTGTATTAAAATAAATTAGCATGAACAATACCTGGATAACTTTCCTTAATGGCATACTGAAAATGCCGGGAGCAAAAATAAATCGCGAGTCGTTTCTTCGAAAGACATTCAAAGGACTGTCAGAAGAAGAGATAATGATGTGCCTGGCGGAGTCACCAGCCAAAGTCATCCCTGCGAAAGAGATTGAAAAGGCAGCCAACTCTGTCATTAATTCCCATACAGCCAAAGTGACAACTATCTCCACAGTATCAGGTATACCGGGAGGTCTGGCTTTGCTCGCAACCATCCCGGCAGATTTGGCAAACTACTATTACCATATCGTCTCAGTCGGACAAAAGTTAGGGTACCTATATGGATTTCCCGATATGGTTGATGACAAAGGGAAGCTAACGCCTGATGGAGAGATCATGCTGACAGCCTTCATAGGAGTAATGAATAAAGTGCAGATAGCCAATGAGCTCATCAAGAAACTTGCCTCTGAAATGGCTAAAAGGATGTCGGAGGAAACTGCCAAGCGCATTGCCGGCAACATACTGTCGAAGCAGATAGTGTCGCAAGCAGTGGAGACAATAGCCACCAAACTCGGCACCAAGATCACATCAAAGACAGCGGGAAGAGGAATCAGCAAAGCGATTCCGATAGTAAGTGGCATCATATGCGGCGGCATCACCTATGCCACCTTCAAGCCACAATCCAAGCGCCTTCTACAGGCACTCAAAGATACTCAATACCAAAGAATTCCACCAATTCCGTCACTTCCCTGATAAAAATACAAGGACAACAATCAGAATAATTATTCAATTTTTATTATTTTACCGTCTTTGGCGTAGAAGATGCGGGGTATGCCTATGGAGGCGAACATTGAGTAGATACGGCGGTCGGTCTGGGGTGATACCGGGAGGGTGAGATTATTCTCAGTCCAGTATCGCTCCACGTCTGCCGCTCCTTCCTCACGGGAGATACATATGTATATGGATTGCTCTGATTCCGGAAATTTTAGATTTTCTTCGTATCGCTCCTGTATGATCGGCAATTCTTTCTGGCAGTCCGGACAGGTAGTATTAAAGAAAACGATTACCATTGGCGCATTGTAGGAATCAGCGGAGCAGACCGTTCGGCCTTCAATGGTAGTGACTTCAAACTGAGGAAGCGCATCACCGGAATGAAGATACCATTCCGGTTCCTCCTTCTCGCCTATACAACCTGCCAGACATATAATCAAGACTATAAACAGTGAATGTAATACTTTATTTGCAATCATGATTTGCAAAATTAGTCATAATTTTTGATTATACAAAGAAGATTTGGAGGTTATGGGTTGGCAATAAAAAAGGACACGCCTAAAGGCATGTCCTCTCGGGTTTAATTATTTTGAAGAGTTACATCACATGTATAAGAACGCGCAAAGAGTGCACTCACTACTTTGGTAGCTTGTTGTATTCTTCGTCGCTGACGGGCTCGAGCCAGACGTTTTCTGTCTCTTCGCCTGGCACGCCGAAGGCAAGGTGGGCAAACCATGAGTCCTTGGCAGCCCCATGCCAGTGCTTCACGTTGGCGGGGATGTTGATGACGGTGCCGGGAAGTATCTCGACAGCAGGTTTCCCTTCTTCCTGATACCAACCACGTCCAGCCACGCCTACGAGCATCTGTCCGCCACCCTTCTCAGCCTTATGGATATGCCAATTGTTGCGGCATCCGGGCTCGAAAGTCACGTTGGCGAAAGGAATTTGATCAGTAGCTATCTGGGCGAGATAACTGTTGCCGATGAAATACTTGGCGTATGCTGTATTAGGCTCGCCTATCGGGAAAATCATCTCTTTCTGGAACTGAGCCTTGGCATCATCCCCCTTGATGTCATCATTCCATACTTCCTTTGCCTGACGGAATGCAGCCCATGCCTTGGGCCATCCCGCATAGAAGGCAATATGAGTGATAATCTCGGAAATTTCGGTACGCGTGATTCCGTTTTTCTTTGCCTCCTGAAGATGATATGTGAGCGAGCTGTCTGTGATACCTTGAGATATAAGGCAGGTTACCGTCACGAGGCTACGGTCGCGGAGCGAAAGAAGGTCGTTACGGCTCCATACCTCACCGAAAAGGATGTCGTCGTTGAGATGCGCGAACTCGGGAGCAAACTCACCGAGGGCATCTCTTCCGGCTGTCTGTACTATTTTCTGCTGTGCCATAATATTAAATGTTGTCGCCGCTACAAAAAGCAGCATTATTATCTTTTTCATA
>JAIDTO010000090.1:6242-30291 GCA_029060625.1 Muribaculaceae bacterium
TCTGTACTATTTTCTGCTGTGCCATAATATTAAATGTTGTCGCCGCTACAAAAAGCAGCATTATTATCTTTTTCATATTAATCGAGGTTTACAATCTTGTAGTTCTGGGAGCCGAGACCAATTTCCTCGCCGTAGTCAAGGGTGTGCATACCGTGGCGCGAGTCGATGCGCTCGATGAGATGCACCTTGCCGTGATCATCAGAAGAGCGAACGAGGTCGGTGCATGCTTTGTCGAGGGCGATGGGATCGAGAGACGCGAGGATACCTATATCATGCATCTGCGGGTCGGCGGGATGTGAGTCACAGTCGCAGTCGACAGAAAGATTATTTGCCACGCTGATGTAGATGATGTTGTCGCCGCAATGGTCAGCGACAGCCTTGGCAGCCTCTGCCATTGACTCAAGGAAGTCATCTTGTTTTGCAGCTTTCCAACCATCTTCACGTGTCTCAGTGGCTCCTGCACTGTGGATATACATCTTGCCGTTGCCGGATGCTACGCCTATCGACATATTCTTCACAGCACCTCCGAAACCGCCCATTGCATGTCCCTTGAAGTGAGAAAGTATTACCGTGAAATCATAATCTGGATAGTGCGAGCCTACAATGTCATATTTCAGATGCTTTCCATTTTCTATCGGAAGCTTAACCTCCCCGTCTGCATCCATTATGTCGACATTGGCGATTGCTGTGAATCCGTGTTCCTCGGCTGCCTTGCGGTGGTCTTCGGTAGAGAAGCGCCTGCCGTTGTAGGCGGTATTGCATTCTACGATTGTTCCCTTCGTTAGATCGACGAAATCCTTGATGAGAGCCGGCTGGAGATAGTTATGACCGCCGGGCTCGCCGGTAGAAATCTTAATGGCGACATTACCGGTAGCCTCACGACCAAGGGCCTTGTAAAGCTTAACGATTGCCTCGGGAGAGATCTCCTTAGTCATATATACGACTGATGGTTCGCCGGAAGGCGAGTTCTCCTTTGCTTGTTCGGTGGCATTCTGTGCGGTGCAAGACAAAGTCAGCAACCCACAAGCAATAAATGTAAATAACTTATTCATGATCATGTTTTGTTATAATGCAATTTATATTGTTTGCAAATTTACAATAAATAAATCATATTCAAATAACCGTTATTGCAGAAATCTTTACCATTTTTACATTTTCCGGTTCTTCTTCAATTTTCTCTCGATAAGGGGCAAATTCGCTTATCAATCATTACCTTTGCCATATAACTTCCTTATATATCCTTAAATATATATCCTAAAAAGTATGGCATCATTAAAAATAAAGTTCAAATCCTCTTCTATCCCGGGGCACGAAGGGACTATCTTCTATCAAATTCTTCACGATAGAAAGCAGCGACAACTTTTCACAGACTATCACATTTTCCCCTCAGAATGGGATGAAAACCGCTCAATGGTGATTGTCGACCATAAGAGTGAGCGCAAATCGTTTATCCTCTCCATCCGCGAACGCATACGTTGGGACGTAGAGAGGCTCAATAAGATTATCCGCAAGTTTGACCACGATGGCTTGGCATACACTGCCGACGATATAATCGATGAGTTCAACCAACACGCCAACGAGTATTCTTTGTTCAACTTTATGGAGTGTATGATAATAAAGATGAAACAGAATGGCAAAATCCGCACATCTGAGACATACACATCAACCCTCAACAGCTTCAAGAAGTTTCGGAAGAATGAGGACATAATGCTCTACAGCCTGAACTCCGAGATAATGGAGGCATATGAGGCCTGGCATCGGCAAAGAGGAGTGGCACCAAACACGATATCCTTTTATACACGTATCCTAAGGGCAGCCTACAACCGTGCTGTAGAAGAGGAAATCATCGAAAACCGCAATCCGTTTCGTCATGTCTACACCGGGGTTGACAAGACCATAAAACGAGCATTGCCTCTCCGTATTATAAAGAAAATCAAGACTCTCGACCTCTCATTGATCCCGGAACTCGACTTTGCCCGCGACATGTTTATGATGAGCTTCATGCTGCGCGGAATGAGTTTCATCGACATGGCATACCTGCGAAAGTCAGACCTGGCAAACGGCCATATCACCTACCGACGGCGTAAAACCGGTCAGCAGCTCGTCATACAGTGGACAGAGGAAATGCAGTCGGTGCTCGACAAGTACCCCGAAAACGAGAGCGAATATCTTCTTCCCATCATCCGGCACTCAGGAGCACATAGTCGCTCAACATACAGGAATGTCGGCTACAACATAAACCACAACCTTAAAAGGATAGCGAAGAAATTAGAAATTTCAATTCCCCTCACCCTGTATGTGGCACGCCACAGTTGGGCTTCCGCAGCAAAAGCCAAAGGTATCCCTCTCTCAGTGATCAGCGAGGGAATGGGACATGACAGCGAAGCCACCACACAGATCTACCTCTCCAGTCTCGACACATCCGTCGTAGACCACGCCAATTCCATCATCCTCAAAAGCCTATGATTTAAATTTGCGGAAATCTGCTTCCTCTCATTCTTTCTGCCTCGCTAAGCAGGCAGACAGAATGGCGCAGAAAAAAATTTCTTAAAAACCAAGCAATATTGTTTGGCTGTCATCCAAATCTCTTAATTAGAGATACTTAATGATTCCCCAAAATTATCACAAAAATTTGAAATTACCAAATAATCAGAGGAAAAAATCTAAAAAAAATTATCACTTAAAGCCATTAAGCTATCACAATTCGATGAATTGTTTGGCTAAACGTCTAAATCGAATATAGTTAATTTAATAGTGCTCAGCAGCTTATCTTTAAATCCAAATCTCTAATTAAGAGAGACTTAAAGATGCTCTTAAAGAATGCATCATACCACTACGCATTGATGCATAATTCTCGTTCATCGAATTATTAATAAAAATAACATATACGAGTGAGACTATTTCTTGATTTATGAAACATCTTGCGACTCTTATTTTTGCATTTATGGCAGTGTTCTGTGCCGGAGGACAGGTGGCGGTGAAGTCCAACCTGCTCTTTGATGCAATGACCACCCCAAACCTTGGGATGGAGGTCAGCGTTGGCAGAAAGAACACTTTCCAGATTTTTTATGGACTAAATCCCTGGACCTTTGACTCTTCCAAAGGGGAACGGAAAGCGAAACACTGGGTGGCGATGCCGGAGCTCAGGTGGTGGACCTGCTCCAAGTTTAACGGGCACTTCTTAGGAATTCACCTCATGGGAGGGCAGTTCAACGCCTCCAACGTGGACATCCCTGCCCTTCCGGGCAGGTTCTTTGCCGGCGACGATATCCTCAAGGGGGTGAAAGATTCCCGTTATCAGGCATGGTTTGCCGGAGGAGGCTTCACATATGGATATCAATGGATCCTCGGACGCCATTGGAACATAGAGGCTGAGATAGGAGTTGGTTACGACCATATATGGTATGACCGCTATCCTTGCTACAAGTGCGGCGCAAAGATCGACTCGGGAGAATCTAACTATGCCGGCATCACCAAACTGGGCGTAAGCCTCCTTTATATCTTTTGATTATGGAAAAAGCCATTATATCTATATATAAAGTATGCCGCAGGGTGGCGGCTGCCATTGTCTTGCCATCTCTTGCCATGGCTTCTGCCTCAGCGCAAAACGTCAGGACTGAGAATGTCGACATCAACATTTCCAATTCATATCTCAACGTAAGTGCCGACATCGTCCTCGATAGCCTGAAGCTCGGCTCCAACAAGCAGGTCTTCATCACCCCGGTGGTATTCCCTTCGTCCGAGCCCTCAGATAACTCCGAGCCCTCCGATACCACCGACAACGGACAACTGACAACGGAAAACGGAAAACGGACAACGGAAAACGTACTACCCCTCCCCTCCATCCTAATCAACGGGCGTAACATGCACATATCATATGAGCGAGGGGTGCTACGCAGCTTCAAGGAAATCAAGCAGCACGATATAATGCAGGAGCTCCGTCGTCGCAACGGCGAGCCGCAGACTGTGCCATATTCTGCCAAAGTGCCGGTTGAAGACTGGATGATGGAGAGTGGCGTCAAAGTGTCGTTCGTGATCGATGAATGCGGATGTGGCGTTGCCTATGCTCAGGCCATCTCCGATGAGGTGGAGCTGATCACATTCGAGAACCCCGTCAACGAGATGAGCTCCATGATGGAGCTGCCTGAAATTGAGCAGGTTCCGGTTCAGATCCACGAGGGTCGGGCACGAGTGCAGTTTGAGGTAGACCGTACCGAACTCCATGTGGAGCCCTATAGATGCCGCAACGGACAGCGGATCGACAACCGTGCCCAGATACAGATGATAGACGACTCGGTGAAATATGCTCTGACCGACCCGAATGTGGAGATATCCGCCATCGAGATATGTGGATACGCTTCCCCGGAGTCACCATATCTCCACAACGAGGAGCTTGCCGACGGGCGAAGCAAGGCACTTGCGGAATACCTTGCCGAACGCTATCATCTTCCCAAGGGAAGTGTAACATACTCCTCGGTGCCTGAGAACTGGGGCGAGTTTCGCGAGATGGTGATCACCTCTGATGAGATCACCGAGGGTCAGCGTGAGCTTCTCCTTGCACTGATCGACGAGCCCGCGGAGACACCGGAGCAGTGGGACCGCAAGGAAAAGCTGCTGAAGACCGACCCTAAATATGCTGCGCTATACAAGAGTAAGATACTTCCCGAATGGTTCCCGAAACTTCGTGCCACCACCTTCGCCATCCACACACGCTTGAAGGACCTGAGCGATGAGCAGCTTAAGGACGTGATCAAGAGCACACCGGAGAAGATGTCGCTCAACCAGATGTACCGCGTAGCGAGGTTGTATCCTGAGGATAGCGACGAATTCAACGATGTAATGCTTATAGCTCTCAAATATTACCCGCGCGACCAGATTGCCATCACCAATGCGGCGACGGCAGCTGTAGCGCGAGGAGAATACGACCGTGCCAAGCAGTTGCTTGCCAAGGCTCCGGAAAATACCCCGGCTGTCTATAATCTCCTTGGCATAATAGCAACGGCAGAAGAGAAATATGAGGTCGCGAAACGCTATTTCGAGCAGGCAGGCAGCAATCCCAACGCTGAGCGCAACAAGCAACTCCTGAAATAAGAGTCAGGGGTAAGGTGCCCTTATAAAACTGATTAGCTGACAGTAATAGAAACTATAAATCATAATACAAAAACCAAAAAAACAAAAAGCTTATGAAACTAAAACAATGGCTCTACGGAGCTACGGCTCTCGCGATGCTCGCGGCCTGCTCCGACCACGATGGTCTGAAACCGGATGGCCCCGCCGACGAAGGCGGCGACGGCTACATCGGCATCAAGATCCAGCTCCCGACAGTTCCCGTAACCCGTGCGAACGATGTCTTTTCAGACGGAGAGGAGTCGGAATACAGTATCAGTGATGCCCACCTCCTGCTGTTTCAGGGTAGTAATATGGCCTCGGCAAAGTGTACCGGTTCATACATTCTTAAAGAAAGTGATCCTACACTTGTCGGGACAAATGCCACACAAGTTACATCTACTGTAACTCGTGTCGCAAGCGTAAGCGGAATCGATCAGGACAAAGACAATCACCTGTATGCGCTTGTGCTGATCAATTCCGTGCAGCTTGGACTTAAGGATTCAGATTATGAAGGCCAAACTATTAAGGGACTGCAAGAAATGATCATCAATGGCGATAAGCCACTGTTTAATCAGCAAAAACCTGGAGAAGAGTTTGCCAGCGATATATTCATGACCAATTCACCTCTTTCCGCTGTACCCGGAGGTGTCAATGAAGTTGCGAACAATCTTTCTACCCTTCCTGTTCTTGTAGAGTTGAAAAAAGATGTATTCACAACCGAAAAAGCTGCTTTGGACTCTCCAGCCGGAATCATTCATGTGGAACGTGCAGTAGGAAAGGTCACATGTTCTAATTTCCCTGATGAAACAGCGGTAAAGGTCAACTTCAACGGCACTGAATACACTCTTAAGGTAGTAGATGTAACTTGGGATCTTGGGACCTACATGACCGATACCTATTTGGTCCGCAACACAAACCGCGATCCGGTGAATGCAGTTCAAGGCACAGACAGGTTGTGGACCTGGAATCTTGCGTCAACCGCTCTTGAAGAAACGGCACCCAAATATAGGATGCTCGGATCTGCAGAGATACCTTCAAAAGACATGGAAGGAAACCAACAGTTGTATTACCGTCCATATTTCTGTCAGGTTCCTGGATACGGCGTGCCTAAAGATGGATCCAAAACATTTGAGGACAAGAATCTTGGTAATATAGAGATGGAATCGACAAGTGCAGTTTCATTCAAAGCGGGCAAAGGAGCTTTCTATCCCCGAGAGAACACCTTCCCGGTAAAATATATGAAATATGGAAACACAACACGTATCGGTTTCTGGGTAACATTCCAGTTCGTGGGTGGAGGTACTGACATAACCGGAAAGGATTTCTACATCAGTGGAGTAGACAAGTCAACAATCTATGTCAAGGATACCAATGGAAATGATCCCCTCACCAGCAAAGCGGTAGCGGCGCTGTCTAACAATACTGCTGTCCAGGCTGCTGTCAACGCAGCTCTGAATACAGGAAAGACTCTGCCGGCCGGACAATTCGCATCCCTGCTTTCCTTCGGGTATGAGGATACCAAAGACGGGAAGGTAAAAATCAAGAGCGTAGCCTTTAAATCCAAAGATGTGCTTGAAAAGATTGAAGCTCTTGAAGGAGTTTTCAGTAAAACACCTTCATATGATTTCAAGGACCTCATCAGCAGCCTGAACAATTTAGGTGATTTCTATGAATATACGGGAGGTAAGGTATTCTACGAAGTACGCATCAAACACTTCGGTGACGATTTGACACCCTGGAGTTCGGATGATATCGCCACTACTATCGATGCTTCTTATGGCGGAGATGAGGATACAAACCGTAACAATAATTATCTCGGTCGCTACGGAGTGGTTCGTAATAACTGGTATGACCTAAATATCACCAATATCAAAAAGCTGGGAGATCCGGCAGACCCGGCCATATGGGACAAGCAGTGGCCTGACAAGCCCGATGACAACAAAGACCAGTATATCGCCGTTGAGCTCCGCGTGCTTTCATGGGCAAAGCGCATCCAGAATCATGAGTTCTAATCGATTATAGTTATTATATTTGAAATCTTAGTGATTGAGGGGGGCGTTCGTGTCTTTCAGGGTATAATTTTACGATTGGACGCCCCCTATTATTTCAGACAACCGTCAGCTGACAACCATTAGCTGACAACTCGAAAACTTGACAACTTGACAACTAAAAAATGAGACTGACTTTCTCAAATATCATCACTTCATCCGTCCTTCTATTGTCGGGGATGGGGATCGCATCCTGCTCCATGATGGAAGAGGACCTCAGCGACTGCCCCACGGGTCTTTACGTGCGCTTCATCTATGACTATAATACCCAGCGCGCCGATATGTTCAAGGATCATGTCGGCCACGTCGAGGTGCTGGTGTTTGATGAAAGCAAAAGGCTTGTCGCATCCCGCTCGATAAGCAATACAAAAGAATATGCCCCTTTGGCGGAATACGGCTATACCGTGCATTTCACGCCGGAGGAAGTTCCCGGAGGCAGAAACTACCGAATACAGGTGATCGGCATGCAGAGGAATTTCGAGGAGGCTCATGCCACTCCCGGAGCGAAATACCGCTACGCCGGCGACCACCGGGCGCACTCGGAGGCACTCTCCGTAGCGCTCGACCATTCAGAGAATACAATTGACGGCACCGACCACTTTGCCGTATCAGATATAGCTCCCCTCGACACCCTCTGGCATACGTTGAAGGTGATCACTACCGACCCTACGGATGGTGACTTCGTACCCCCTATGCCACGGACACAGCTCCCCTACGCCATATACGGTGAAGACGGACTCAAGGAGACCGGAGGGGAATACAACGTGAGGGTAGAAGCCAACAAGGCCACCTATGCCACCGTGTCGCTCATCCGCGACACAAAGCATCTCGGCATAGGCCTTCATCAGACAGATCCCGAATATAAGAAAGACATGAGCGGCGACAGGTTTGACGTCCGCATAGTCGACAAGAACTGCACCGTCGCCCATGACAACGAGGTGCTAAAAGACCATACCGTCCGCTATACTCCCTACGCAGCCTGGACCATGATGATGGACTCAGATGGAATCACAGGGGTGGAGACAATCCACAAGGGGAACCTGACGCATACAGGAGTAAATGCCACGAGGGATGGAGAGACAGACGAGGATAAAGTGGTGGAAAGGGTACCTTATTACAATATAATGTTCAACCGCATGATGCTCAATGGCAGCGACAACTCCGACAACGGAGTGCTGGAGATCACCGACAAGGAGACCGGCAAGACAGTGGCGAAAGTCAACCTTCCCCATTACCTCTCCCTCGGACGCGATGCCTACGCACTGCAGAACTACAGCCATCAGGAATATCTCGACAGGGAATACAACTACAACCTTGATTTCTTCCTTTCCGGCAGCAAATGGATAGCCGTGGAGATCAGGGTCCTTTCCTGGAGCAAGCGCATCCAGATTGAAGAGCTATAAAAACTTATGGGAGGGGAGGTTTCCCAACCTCCCCACGTTGTCAAAAGCCATCTATGATCAAACTCATAAATAAAGTGAATATCAATACCACCATATATAGATGCCTAAGTCTTGCGGCTATCCTTTCGCTTTCTTCCTGCATCGGAGAGGGCGTTGGGGATTGTCCGGACGATGTGTCGTCTCCTAAAGAGAACCGGATCACCCTGCAGTTCATAGTCTCGGAAGAGTCATCTGTCACACGCGCCAATCCGGTCGGTGGCGAGGACGGCAATGGCAGGGAAGATGAGATCTTCAATGAGGCAAAGATCCATGACGTCAATATATTCCTTTTCGCAGACAATACACCAAAACTATTGAATGCCGCACCTAACACCACCTTGGCTCATCTATATTTCAATCTCGATGATCCGGGCGACAGGGAGAACTCTCTTTCTTTCGAGAAGAAGACATCGGAAGAGAACAACAAGACCGTTTATACCGTCACTTTCCTTGATGAGGTGCCGGGCATAGTCCTCCCCCTTCGCACTCAGGGCACAGTAAGATTCATCACTGTCGCCAACAGAGGGAGATCAATGAAGGATGAATTGACACAAAACGGGAAGATCCAGCTTCAGGACCTGTGGAACTACAGTGGGCTCTCAGCCACCTGGACCGGGACGAGCCAGGACGTGAGCGACGGATATGACCGCTTCGTGATGACGACCGCGTATGACGATGCGGCAACGGACTCATTCATAACTTTCAGCAATGAGCCGGGAGCCGGAACAGAAACGAGTCCTTTCCGAGGCAAGACGACGCTGCAGCGCATGTGTGCGCGCATCGACGTGATGTATGATGACAACCTTAAAACGGTAGAAGGCCAAAAGGAGCTCCAGTATCCTGCTGGGACAAGCGGCAATACCGTGCATATCACTAATATGCTTCCTGTCAACGTGATGTCTTCCCCATCCTATCTCTTCAAGAAAGTTACCAATGGCATGCCAACAGACTGGACGAATGTCACGGGACATACTTGGGGAGGCAAGGAGGAGCCCACGGACGGCAATGGTAAGCCTTCAAATTATGTGCTTGAGCCTAACACGCTTCTTAAAGAATCCCTGGCAAGCAACAATCTGACAAACTGGTATGGAGACACAAGGACTGCCATGGTAAAGGATGAAACAATAAATTCTAAAGAAAACGGCAAAGTAGGCGGCTATCATCATTATCCCTTCAATACCATTTACGATAATACGAAGACCTATTCTAATATAGCCGTATTAGGATATGCCAACGAGAACACACAGAGCCCCAATCAGTTCAATTCCAACTACCTCACTGGAATAGCATTCAGGGCAGTCTATATCCCGGTCAAGATAGAATCATCTGAAACGGCGACCACTGATAAGCCTGCCAAGATCTACCGCTACTCCCCGTCAAAGGATGGCGAGGTGGATGAGTCAAAAAGCCTTTATTTCTCAGACAAAGATGCTTGTGATGCCTACCAGGATTCTCATAAAACCGATATGGCGGATATAACAGAGTTTGATGCTGTGGAGTATGGAGGTAAATGGGGATTTGTCTGCTACTACAATCTCTGGCTGAAGCATTACGACGATGTGGATGACGCTGTCCATTCAGACCCTCATGACGTATTCCCGATGCAGTATGCTACGGTAAGAAACAACATCTACCGCGTCGCGCTGAAATTCAACGGTCCCGGCGATCCGACTCCCACGATGCGCGAGCCGGAGACCATGCAGGCGCGAATCTTCGTAAGGAAATGGAACCAAAGAATCGAAAATGAAGCACTTCAATTCTAAACATACAGGAAACGTGAAACGAAAAAACATACATATCGCGGGAATCCTTCATACAATGGCGCTCATGCTTATTGCATCCGGTTGTGCCGGCGACAGGGAACCGGGAGATAAAAAAGATTTAGAGGAAGGGATACCTACAGAGGTATCTTTCTCCATATCTTCACGATTCAACGGCATCGACACGCGAGCCGACGGCACTGCTGCCGACCCGGAGAATGACAATGAGATGATCAACGATTGGTTTATGGTTTTCGCCGACAGGAACAATGTGGTCAGGAAAGTCATAACACGTTCGGAAGCAGGAATAAAAACCGAAGGCAATCCTGTGGAGGAAGAGACATTCCGTTTCATCCTTCCGTCGGGCACCTACTCCGTTTATGCATTCGCTAATATCTCAAAAGAAGAGCTTAAATCAGCCACTAAAGGCGCGACTGACGATGGACTCTCGTTTACCGAAGGAATCGGCATAACACAAGCGGACATAGACGGAAAGACATGGACAACGGAGCTGAACAACTGGGATATCGAATCAAAACCGATTCCTATGAGCGGATTCCTGAAGGACATACAGGTGAAAACAACAATCGAGGAGACCTTCTCTATCGAAGTCGTCAGGATGGTGGCGAAGGTTCAGTTGCTCTTCTCCAATCCCACCGCTACTGATATAACCGTGAAGGGAATCTCGCTGGATCCGGTGACATCATCCGGGGTATCGTTGTTTCCGCGGAATTCTTCAGGGATCAGTTATACGCATCTTGGGGAGAGTCCCTACACGGCTTTGTCAGGTGCGACATATGGAGTATTGTCGGTTGACTATACCACTCCGGTCGAAGTGGCAGCAGGAACGACCCAAGAATCTCCGGTAAAAAAGTCAGTTTACATCAAGGAATCCCTGTCGACGAAAGAAAATGACGGAGCCTTTACCGTTGGACTGACAGTAAGCCATGCAGACGGCATTCAGGAGCACCAGCAATACAACATCACCAAAGACATAAGGGGGTACATCAACCGCAACGACTGGATAGTGATACCAGTCACTTTGTCGCAGTATGACGTATCTGTCGAGGCACTGTTCTATCCGCCTATCGGAGGCTATCCCGCAGTCCTCTCCACTGTCGCTCCCGACGGCTCACAGGTCTTCACGTTCGGCACCGAAGGTGAGTTTGCCATAGTCCCGCATGTCATCGACAAACTTTCAGGGACGCATTTGGCTCCAACAGGATATTCCATTGAACTTGGCACCATCACTGACGAATCCGGAATTTTCGCTAAGACACCGACTGTAACGACGACTTCCGCATCACTACCAGAAGAGATAACGGGAACCCTTTCCACCGCAAAAGGAAAAGCTACCGTTGAAGTGAAAGTGAAGATAGGCACACAGGCTTATATTAGGACCATATACATAATAAGGAGTTAGCCGAAAATAGTAAGGACGCACGGCTCGTGCGTCCGCAGCTCAATTAACACCCCATTTAATACAACAACATAACATCATAGACCTCATGAAAAGACCGACCTCTTTCATTTATAATAATTTGATTATAAAATCATTATTGCGCGCATCCCTGATGCGTGCACTTATGTTTTTAATGGTGATAGTTTCCTCAATAGTTGAAGTTTACGGGTTTTCTTCCAATTCAATTATTAATACTGTTTCTACCAATCATGAAGCCGTTAATGGAACTTTAGCTCAACTAAATAATCCAACTCAAAATTCAAGATACTATAGTGGTGCAGTGACAGATCCTGTATATATTTATGTAGATATCAAAAACGGAGGGCTCACTAAGGGTGAAGCTGGTAGTATTGTCGTATATACACGCCGTGTTAACTCTACTTATTGGCCGGAAAATATAAATGATCATCCAACTGCATTTTGCGTAGAAGGTCAGTTTGACGGCACAACAGAATGGAAACAGCTGTTTAATGTATATTTCGTATATAGGGGAAGCTATACCAATGAATATTCTTCAAGAATCCCTATCAGTGATATCTGGACAAAGTCGGGGATGACTGGAGTATTGAGAAAATTACGCTTCACTGTACTTGCCACTAACGGTAATAAAGCATCCGACTCTAAGAATATAGCAATAGCCATGAACTGTTTTGATGTACTGAAAATTGGTCAAAACGAGAACTATTCTGACACTTTTAAAGATAGATTTCATCTCAATACGGATTATCGTACCCATCTTAGGGATTATACATTCAGACATACGCAAGGTATTTTTGACGATGTAAATAGAGTCGAGGGCTGGGATAAAATCAGCGATGCAGAAAAAAACGAACTGAAATCTACGTATGGAATAGATATTCCTGAATTTGAATTAATATCCAATAGTAGCACTAAAAACAAACCGATATGTACTCTTGCTCCAGGGCAGTCACTTCAGCCTACTCATGAGGTAGAGCATATCCTTTATGCTATGCCGGGTGATGTAATCAATCTATATCCTTACTACGAACTTTATCATACCGATCAATTCTACGAGAATTTTTCTCATTGGTATGACTATAAGACCGGAGGCCGTTTGAAATATCCGGATGTATCTACAACCGGATGGACCAATGACTTTGATATGCTTGATTTCCTTACCGATCCTGAAAAAATCCAAATTTCGGATAGGGAAGGCTTCTTTGCGGGCTTTGGTATGGCCGGTATCAATGACTTTAGTGAAACGACATACACGGTTAATAATGTAAATGATTACATAAATGCAGTTAAAGATATCAACGAACATCAAAAATTTTCATTTATAAATATTACTGCATCCGAACTTGATTTCAATAATCGTAACGATATCCCGATGTTGGGAGATGGTTATGAATTTCAAGGTATAATCAATGGCAATGGAACAACGATCAAGAATCTAAAGTATCAAAAATCAGAAAAGGATCGTGTTGGCCTCATTGGCACAGCAGGTGGAACAGTTGTTGTGAAGAATCTGATTCTCGACAAATCTTGTACATTTATTGGAAACAAGCAAATCGGAGGAATCGTTGGGTATCTTAACTCCGGTAGTATAAGTATATCCGATATAAGAACGGAAGCAACTTTATATAGCAGTGCCAATATATCTGACCAAAATGCAGGGGGAATATTAGGCTACAGTAGTGGAACTTGTAACGGTTTCAAGATATCAGACTGCTACATAGGAGGTAAAATAGGAGATAATAACAATGCGACCGCTTTTAATGCAGCCGTTATTGCCGGATGGTGGGGTGCTGTTAACAATTCGTCATTGACGAATATAGTTGTTGATTGTAATCTAATTGGACCTGACAATTCTGGAAATGGTCTTCGTTACTATGTGCGTCATGGAGGTAGCAAGCAAGAAGTCAGTGTTTCTGAAAGTGGAATTAAATCAAGAGGAGGAATTTCCTTCGTGAATTGTTATGGTGATCTGCAGCCGGATGATGAGTGCTGGAAACCCTTCAGGACCACGGCTACCTTACCTTCTGATGCTAATACCACGCTTACAGGTTGGAACCTTACAACAATGACTCCTCCTATGAATACAGCCTCACCAAATTATACATATAAAGTAGGAAATGTCACCGAGTATATAAATGCTGTAAACGCTATCAATGGAGGTCAATATAGCGCTAATATTGAGTTGACCGCAGATATAAACTTTAACGGCCAAGCTGGTATTCCTATGATTGGAGCATATGATGCATATGGCAATACTGCATTTAAAGGTCATTTTAATGGAAGAGGATTTACGATCAGAGGGCTAAAGATAGATACACCAACAGAGAATATGGTTGGTATGTTTAGTTGTGTTGGTGACGGTGCCGTCATTGAGAATTTGATTATTGATGAATCCTGTGAGTTTGTAGGTAAAAGTTATGTAGGGATTATCGGTCGAATGTATAGCGGAGGGCTAACTGTAAGGAATGTTAAATCTAAAGCAAATATAATAGCCAAAGAATATGACTGGTGGGTGACAAGTGCCGGAGGTATATTGGGCATCGCAGCAAATGGAGGTACCAACAACTATGTTAACATGACTGATGTATACGTTGGTGGTAAGGTCATTGGTAAGACCAGTACCAGTGCTTTGGTTGGTTATTTGGCATGCGATAATACTACAACGCAAAGTAATTTTACTAACGTGGTTGTGGAGTGTGAAATCGAAAATCCTGCTTCTTCTGGAAGACGGTATGCATATTTTTCAAATCCTAATATGGCAAAGTTTACAAATTGCTATGGAAATGGAATTGATGATGCAGACACCAGAGTGACTCCATATGTAGCAACAAAGAAGCAATATATAGCAGAGTGGAAAGATGCACAGACTCCTGCTATGACAGGAAAAATAAATAGTGGATATGAATTGGCTGAAGGAGATAAAAGTAAAAGGTTGGAGGAACATAGGCCTGGTACAGTGGCAACTTTCTTCTGTCCCAAGAATCCTTATGAGGGTCTGTATCAATCATTGCCATTCTCAACGGGAGAGAAAGAGTATATAATAGCAGCCGACTTCAGCAAAACCTTTGACCTGAATAAACATCTTGATATAGATGGTGGTGTATTATCGGAGCCGATCATTGCGTTTCGTCATATCTTCAGGATTCGCGATGGAAAAGAGTTTGCTGACCAGAACTTCGGTTCATATACCGGCAACCGTGAATATGTGAGACGGAATCAGAAGTTTGTCAGTGCAAGATGCAACGTACCTTTCCAGATACGTCTGACTACTCCTGTACCTGTGAAGGCAGGCCCAACTGTGCCTACCAACATCTATTATAAGAAATCGGCCGATGAATACGGACGCGTGTCGGGAAAGATGGAGATCATTCTTCTTGACGGCGACACACGTAAGGAGATAAATAGAGGTGAACCCGGTTATACAGAATTCTATTTCGGTGATGAATTTGATGGAGTAGGAGAAAGAACTATCAATGGTGAGAAGTATAGTATAGGGGATGGAACCAATAAGTTCTATCGAATGCTGAAGTGTAATCCTAACGGACAGGAGGGTCATTATATCGTGCAACTTGTAGCTACTGAAAATCCAGATGATCCTTCAAAACGTATCAAAGTATACGGTGCTACTGATGAGACGGATTCATATCTAATAGTTGCGGAGTATAATATCCGTTTCCTTCCGAAAAAGGGAGCTACCATGCTCACCATGGATGCTCTTTACGACAATGATGAGTATGCCTTTGCACGAGTCGAGACTCTTGAGGAAAGATTCAGCACTCCAGTTGATGTAATCAACTTCGATGAATACATCAATATCAATATTCTTGAGAATCTGACATTGAGGAACAAGCTTATATCCCTCAATGAGACCAAGGACATATATGGCAATGAGATAGCTCCCAACAGCAATTCAAAGTATAAACTGAAGAATCCAAACCTATATCACACATTCTTCAAGTGGCCAATTCCCTGGGATAAGGCTAACTATGCTTATGGTTATGACTATACGGATGGATACAATATGTATATGCTTGCCACTCATTCCGATATGGTTCACTACAG
Organism: Muribaculaceae bacterium; assembly: GCA_029060625.1. GTDB lineage: Bacteria > Bacteroidota > Bacteroidia > Bacteroidales > Muribaculaceae > Lepagella. The sequence goes on from JAIDTO010000090.1 coordinate 22,105, forward strand.
GCAGGCGGTTTCCCTTAGAGACTACTATACTTATGGTGGATCTGGTAATATCAAGGATTATACGGATAAAAATGAGCTCAAACTGAAGGATCCGAATCCTATACTTGGAAACAAGAATGCTGATAATCATGGTAGAGGACTCTATGATGTGAAGTATTATCGCACAAAAAGAAAGATCGACGAGTATTATAAATCGCAGCAGAAGAAAGTGAACGAACCGTCTGCCAGGGCCGGAGAAGAGGCCAATTCAGATATGCCCGAACTTGAACAGGGTTATTTCTATTGGGGAAACGCAGCATCAGACCCAGGTGTGGCAACCCGTCTGGAGATCAATGATCTCTGTCCCGGCAGTACAATCCATGTTTCTGCGTGGATCTCGGAGTTCTCTATAGATGAGGAATCCACCAATCTTTCATTCAATTTTGTGGCCGTCATGAAAAAAGATAATGATGCCATGGGCGTAAAAGCGGGTGACAGGGTTGTGTTGCATTCATTCATAACAGGTTATGTTCCTGATGGTGGAAAATTCTATAGAAATAGAACTTGGAAAGACGATGGAAGTCCATATCTTGACAGTAACGGTAATCAATATGGTCAGACTCATTGGGTATTTAATCCAAATTACGGTAATCCATATTACGATGTCAATCAATTGAATCCTCAGTCATATAGAAACAATGGACAAACCACAACGACCGGTACAGACGATGATATGCGTGGTCAGTGGCTCAACGTGTATTACTCCTTCGTACCTCGAATCGCAGAGTTTGGATTTGAGGGAATAACTTCCGATGACGTATATTATGAACTTGAGCTTGACAATAATGCGAAGAGTTCAAAGGGCGCAGATTTCGGTATAGACGATATCAGAATCTATCTTGAGCCCCCTATGGTGGACGTAACTCAGCTCAAGCCGGCTTGTGACAACGAGTCGACGCGCCTTAAGATGGTTTCACCATTCGAGACCCTGCTTGAAATCGTAGGACAGCCTGAGACGCTAAGCACGGATGGTGGAGAATCTTTGGCTGCATACTATACATTCATCAACAAGCCGAATTTTGACAGACTTTACAAGCTATATAAGGAAGCTAATGATCCTGATGCCGGAAGTAAGGCCTATGCGGAGTCTGTTGTCAGATTCAATTATAACACCGGCAGTGTGACTGATGAGCGCAATTACGGTAAGGTTGTATTCAACAGCAACTACAATAAAAACGAAGAGTATAAGTTTAATTCGGAAGCGACACCTTCCGGAATAGCTTTCAGGAATACAGATAAAGAGTCAGGCGAACGATTCATAGTTTTCGAGAGTGATGTTGCTCCAGGAAAGTTTGACGTCGGAGCCGAGTACTACATTGTCTTAAAGGCGGCCCTAAGTAACATAGCATCAGGTGTTGATAATCCGGACAATGATCCTTGGGAATTCTTTGATATGATGGGAGACTGTGCCAACAAGAATGTAATCTCGATCAGATCGTCTCAGGTAATTAAACTTGACGGCGTCTTTGAACCGAACTCCAGTAACCTCAAGGTCTGCGAGAATCAGTCGCCGGTGCTTCAGGTCAATATGTGGGGTACCAATGACGATACAGGCGATATGGTGGAGGTGGAGAAGAACGCTCACCTTGACTGGTTTTATGGGCTCATCAAAGACTCCTCGACCGGTAAGGGTTTCGAGGATATCAATGAAACACATATCGACAAGGAAAATGGCAATCCAGACCACACCCTCAAAGATGCCTTGAGTACTTTCCGACAGAGATATCCAAAAGCGGAAAGTGTCGCCGGTATAGATGCCGACCCTGATACTTATAAGGGAGAGTACAAGATAGAAGAGTGGATGCTGAAACTTATTGACTGGGCATGCACACCGTCGGAAGAGAATCCAGTAGCATTGCTGACCTTATATCAGTCATCTTATGTGATGCCTCCTCTTGAACTGGAGGAAAGAGAGGATGCGAAGGATAACTATGTGGTGGCGATTCCAATCGTGAGCGTTTTGGAATTAACAAACTATATTGTATGTTCCTCACCAGCGCAGTTAAAGGTAACTGTCGGCAATAAGTCGCCGAAACTAAAACATGGACTCAGCTATCTTCCTTATCCGGATGAGCTTGTGGATGTACCGCTACGCCTCGGACTCGACCAGTTGAGAACTGAGAACGGTGCGAATGCCGACAAGGAATTCACAATGAAGACCATCACTATTCCTGTGCGTCATGCTTCATCTTCCGACAACAAAGTTAATTCATTAAACCGCATACCTGAGAAGGTAAAGGTGGAGGATGAAGTAATTGAAAAAGAAGGCTGCATCCTGTTGGTACAGACAAACGACCCTGAATACAAGGACCTCGGTACGCTCACTGCCGGAGAAGAAAACGAGCAGCTTCTGTGGGTCGGTGAGATCACTACTCTCACCGCCAATACAGGCGAGGGAAGCAACATTGAGGACAATAAATTTAAGGTGAAGTTTTATGACGACATCCACTTCAAGGAGGGATACTTCTACCGCATGCGTTTCCAGTTCCAGGAAAACGTCACAGCAGATGACAATGAGGAAGCGGATGCTCCCGTAATCTGTGTTGGCCAGGATGTGTTTACCATTAAGATTGTACCTAAATATCAGGTATGGACCGGTAAGGAAAACCTCAACTGGAACAATGACGCCAACTGGCGAAGGGCCGATAAAGAAGATCTCTATCTATCGGGCTCGCGCCATGCAGAACTTGCACATTACATAACAAATGGAATGAGAAACAATTATGTAGTCAATGAACGTAAGGGTTCTTACGCTCCTCTTGACTTTACATATGTATTGATTGACGATGAAGCTGAGTCTCCGTATATGTACGCGCCGACACTCACTGAAAAAGGACCTATTTCCGGGACGGAAATATATGAGTGGCCGGCAACACCCTCTGTGAAGGATGCCGGGAAATCCTATTCAGACTATCCTGTTGATGGAGTGGGCAGCGTCACCGGCTTGATACAGTATGATATGGCGGCGTTCTATCCCGATAAGACCGATCTACTGAAGGTCGGCTGCCGTCCGTGGTATGCCAACACGTGCAATGAAATTCACTTCAAGTCGGGTGGCACAATCATGAACCAGCAGGAACTGACCTACAATAAGGCATGGGTGGACGTGGAACTCGACCATTCCCGCTGGCAGACAGTGTCGACACCTCTGCAGGAGGTCTATGCCGGTGACTTCTACCTTCCCTCGGACGGAGCGCGCCAGTCTACTGAGCTCTATCAGGACATCAACTTTGACAATGAGCTCAAAACCAACCACCGCTTCAAACCGGCGGTGTTCCAGCGCGGCTGGGACAAGAGCGTTGCCAGAGTATATGAGATCGATGGCCCGGCTGTGGACGCAACGGATATCCGCAATGTGGCTGTGAAGACCTTCTGGAGCCATGTCTACAATGATGTGAAGGAACAGTATGGCGGCGGTGTCGGTTTCTCGATCAAGACAGACATCTCCGCAATGACCTTCCACAAGCCGGAAGAGGACGGTAAGGTACTCTTCCGCCTCCCGAAAGCCGATACGGAATACCTCTATTGGAATAAAGACGGAAGCCAGTCTGGACATAAGACGGATATAGCACGTGGAGACGGCCAATATCGCCTCAACAACAGCAATGGCACCATCACTGTGACTTCTGCCAATGACACCAGGTATTTCCTCGTAGGAAACCCGTTTATGACCCATATGGATATCCAAGAATTCCTGAAAAAGAACGAGAATTTATTGGAGCCTAATTACTGGATTGTGACAGAGAAAGGCCAGATTGCGGGAAGTGTTTCTTCAGCAGGTGTGTTCACAGCCATAGCTTCCGATTCCAGTGAAGAGTCGCTGGCGGCCGAACCTACCGTCATTCCTCCAATGCAAGGCTTTTTCGTTAAGTCCAAAACATCTGCGACAACGCTGAGTCTTGAATATGATGAGTCGATGATGCGTCGCTATGACTCATCTGGCAAGTATCTCACATCTACAACCCGTGCGGAGGAAACCCTGACACCCCTTAAGATCTCGTCTTATAACTATGGAGAGCCATCATCGGCAGCGCTTCTCCTAACAAAAAGGAATGCAGATGCGGATAATGATGTTGAGGCGATAGACAACCGCGACCTTGATGTCCTCTCGACTGTCTACACGACTAAGGATGGGGCTGCATTGTCGATCAATTCTTGCGCTGACATCGAAGGCACAGAAATAGGCGTGATTGCTGATGACGACACAGAGACTGTGATCCGCTTCGAGGGCGTGGAGTCCGTTGAAGGCCTATATCTGCTCGACAAGACCGACCGCTCACTGACTCCCTTGGAGGAGGGAATGGAAGTAGTAGTGGATGGAGCAGCCGCCGGACGCTTCTTCCTGACCTACGGCATAGCCTACGAGGGAATGTTGAGCGGCATTGAATGGAGTGTAGAAGGAGGTGTGCTGACAGTTGTCGACAATGCGGCTTCCGGCACTCTTGAGGTGAATGTGTTTGATACGGTTGGTCGCTTCGTGAATCGTGAGGCTACAAACGCGGATGTGCTGGAGATGCATCTCGAGCATGGCATCTATGTGGTGGATATACGCACTGCCAAGGAATGTAAATCAATAAAGGTTAGGATATGAAGCTTGCCATCATAGTTTTGCTTCTGCTCGGCTACTCGGTAATCCCGGTGCTGGCACATGTGATATCGGACAGGGTTGAGCATAAGGCATTAGCCGGAAATCAGACGACAGACAACGGAAAACGGACAACAGAAAACGGACAACGCCCTACGTCCCCTCATCTGCAGCTCGACTCCACCTATCTTGATATGGGGTGTATTCCCGTCGACTCTATAGGGGAGGCTGTGATGGGATTCCACAATACAGGAGATGCCCCGTTGCAGATATTCAGGATATTCTCGGAGTGCGGTTGCACGGTACCTTCGTATTCGTCAGATGAGGTGATGCCTGGCGAGAGGGGAGAGATAACGATACGCTTCAACGGAAAGAACCGGGTTGCCGGCAGTTTCCGGAAAGCTCTCCGCATCCGCTCCAATGCTGACAATCACCGCGAGGTCTTCATAGTCAAAGGCAGAATAATTCCGGACAGCAAAAATAAATGACAGTAGTTTGGGCGGACTTAAGTACAACATTCATTTGTAGAAGCGGAGATTTTTCATTATCTTTGCGGAAAGTTTGGGAATTATGAGTGAACAGAGATATCCCGTAGGAATACAAACCTTTTCGAAGATAATTGAAGAAGGATTAGCATACATATTCATATCTATAATATTAATCACTAATTCTGCTGTGGCTGAAAACGTAATCCGTAACGGGGTGCCATGGTTTGACACTGACGGGAACATCGTGAATGCGCACGGAGCCTGCATCGTGGAAGACGGCGGCAAGTTCTGGCTTTTCGGAGAGTATAAATCTGATGAAAGCAACGCTTTCCCGGGATTCGGATGCTACTCATCACCTGACCTCGTCAACTGGAAGTTCGAGCGCGTGGTGCTTCCGGTGCAACCTGACGGAATACTTGGGCCGGATCGTGTAGGGGAACGGGTAAAGGTGATGCGATGTCCTTACACGGGGGAATACGTCATGTTCATGCATGCCGACGACATGAAATATAAGGATCCCAACATAGGTATAGCTGTATGCGATCGAATCGACGGTGACTATCAGCTTCTCGGCACAATTGAATACAATGGTGAACCTATAAAACGCTGGGATATGGGCACATTCCAAGATGAAGACGGGACAGGTTACCTGCTCATACATCATGGACCCATCTACCGGCTCAGCAAGGACTACCGCTCCATCGAGGCTCAAGTTGCCGACATCAAGGGTATGGGAGAGTCTCCGGCAATGTTCAAGAAAGACGGCATCTACTATCTCCTTACCTCCCACACCACAAGCTGGGAGCGTAACGACAATTACTACTATACAGCGCCATTGCCGGAAGGACCGTGGGAGAAGCAAGGGCTGTTCTGCCCTGAGGGATCACTGACCTATAACTCACAGTGTACTTTCGTGTTTCCATTGAAGAAAGATGGAGATGTGATTCCGATGTATATGGGCGACAGATGGTCGTTCCCGCATCAGGCATCAGCGGCAACATATGTCTGGCTCCCCATGAAGGCGGAAGGAACAAAATTGTCGATACCGGAATATTGGGAGGCATGGGACATCGATTCCGTTTCAGTGAGCGAGCAAAAGGGAGTTTCATCCACTCATTCATGGTCTTCAAACACACCTGGAGACAAACTGACTGTGCCATTCAAGGGTAAAAGAATAAGTGTGGTGGGAAAATCGGATGCCCGGTCAGGATACGCCTGGATCAGGATAAAGGATAAGGAGGGCAGCCTGCTCCACAATTCACTCGTAGACTTCTACAGCAAGGTGGAAGACGAAGGTCCTCGGTTCGTCAGCAAGACATATCCGAAAGACGAATACATACTTGAGGTGGAAGTTGCCGGAGAGAATCCGGTATGGTTCAACAAGAGAGGAGACCGCTTCGGCAGCACCGACTTCTTCGTCAACGTGGCAGAAACCATAACGGAATGAAGAGCAGGCTAATAATATTACTGATAGGTATCTTGACCGCCGTATCCTACATAGGGTGTGGCAGGGACAATAACGCCGTCATCAAAGTGAAGATTTCCAAAGCCGAAGAGTTGAAAGAGAACGGAAAAGAGGAGGAGGCCATGGAAACACTGCTTGACGCAAGTTACAGAATCAATGACAAAACACCACTCAGCATCCAAACAAAAATATACACAGAATTAGGAGGATTGTTTTATGAGAAACATAAATTAGAGGATGCCGGAAGATATTTTCAGAAAGCGGTTGATGCTGCCAGGGCACATGACAGCATAGCCACCTATCCTCATCTGCTGTGGAATCTTGTCCTCACTATCAACGACATAGACTCTGTAAAAGAAATCCTTTCAGAGTGTAGGGACTTGAGCGACCTTGACAAGGAAAAATATCAATTCTATGCAATACGCTCACGCCTCAATATAGCCAAGGCATACGTGATAAACAATGATGTCGTGATGGCTAAAAGCATTTTAGACAGTATTCTTCCTGCGGCAAAGGCCGACAATATATTGAAGATTGAGTCAATTATGGAGAGGGCTATAGTACATCTTGCAGAAGATTCATTGGAAAAAGGCATAAAGATGCTTCATGAACTGCCGTCTGATTCCCTGTCGCTTGACGGAAAGTTAGAGCAATCCTACCTACTATGCAAAGCATACAGAGCCATGGGAGATTATGAATCGGCATTTAACTGTCAGGATTCCGTTATGACATATATGGATTCAATTCAATCAATGAAATCTTCCGAACAGATCAGCCAAATCGAGAGAGAGTATGACCAGCGGATAGCGAAAGAACAGCGGGAAAGCAAGATAATCATATATACCGGAAGTGCTTTTGTAATCATGCTGATCATCATGATCCTGCTGCTCAATCGCAACAGAAGGCTTAGAGCCAGACAGGTTTCTCTCGTAGAACAGATCTCAAGCCTGAATATCGAGCTTTCCAAGCCGAAAGAAAATCCGGATGAATCAGCCGAAAGAAAATCGGATGCCATAATATCAAGACTGCGTCTGACCAGAGAACTATTCGCGACACTTCCACACTACGGCCTCATAGCTCAAGCCAACTTAGAGCAAAATGCGGAAGACATTTCCAAAGACATCCAGAAGGAACTTTACAACAGCATTGTCGCTCGGTTCTCAGATGTCTGCAACAACATCAAAGACGAATACCCGGCCATGTCGCCAGAAGACATAATGCTCGGCATAATGACCTATGCCGGGATAAACAAGGATGTGATTTCCGTACTCCTCAAATCAAGCGATGACGCACTGCGACAGCGTAAGAGCCGAATGAAGAAGAAGATCCCGACTGAGTTGTTCGACCTATTTTTCAGTAAAACAATGTGACAAATCTGTGACGCATGAAAAATGTCACGGATCTGACCGCCACCTTCCATTCGATTCTTCATAATTTTGCGGCATGTTTCAAATCCGAAAATTATGAAGAATGATTTATCCACACTTATGGCTTTATGCCTTTCATTGACCGCAAGCGCTCAGAACGACACTCTCCCCGAGACTCAGGAACTGCAGGAAATCGTCGTTGAAGCTACCAACCAATATGTGTCGGCAACCGGCGCTACATAC
>JAIDTO010000091.1 GCA_029060625.1 Muribaculaceae bacterium
AGCCGCTCACCGTTTGTTTCCCGTTTGCGGTTGCAAAATTACAACATTTTTCCGCCCTCCGCAAGTCTTTTACGAAATTTTTTATGTTTTTCAACATATTTTTCTTCTATCTCTTTATCACTCAGCAAAATCAACAAATGTTAAAATATCCTTCATTTTGTTAACACAATAAACCATACCCCTCCCGTATTTGTTGCAGCCACCCTGACATGGAGTCCAGGCGTCCCAGCCTCCCCTACAAAAGCAAACATGGGAGGGCGGTTTCCTAACCGCCCAAAAAGCACAAAAAAAAGCGTCAACCCTATGGTCAACGCTAAAAATTATTATCGATAATCCTTAAGAATCTCCCTCAAACGTTTTCGAGTGAAAAATATTCTCGATTTGACAGTTCCCAAAGGCATATCAAGCTTATCTGATATTTCCTCGTATTTATATCCTGCCACATGCATCGAAAATGGCTTTCTGAAGTCAGGAGCGAATCCTGCGAGTATACTGTAGATTTCTTGAATTGCATAACTGGTCTCCGGTGTCCCTATGCCGGAATCTTGGGATAGGTTCAAATGATAGCAGTCTTCAGAGGAATCAATCACTGTATTCTCACGGGTATTTTTCCTATAATTGTTGATGAAGATATTACGCATGATGGTTAGCATCCATCCTTTGAAGTTCGCATTGGCAACATACTTGTCCTCGTTGTTCAAGGCTTTCAAGGTAGTGTCCTGCACAAGATCTTCAGCCTCCTCCCTATTGAGGGTAAGCTTGAGTGCAAACGAAAGTAGATTGCCCTGCATCCCCAGTATTGAATCTTGAAAAGAAGTAGATCCGTTCATATTAGTTAGTTTAGATATAGTGGCCCCAAAAGGCCTTATAGAAGATAGATTATATTCTTATGGCTTTTTCCAAAAGCAAAGTTAGGACTTTTTTTTTAAACACACAAAAAAAATATGATATTTTTTAAAACTTTTTTCAAAAATATTTGTTACCGATATTTAAAATTCCTTAAACACATATATCCATACACAGGTAAAGTAGGGACGCACGGCTCGTGCGTCCGAAAAAAACGCCTCTTCATAAGATAAAGGCGCGTCCCTTCCGAGACGCGCCTTTTAATATTGAGTTCTGTCAGAATCACTTTATGTCAGTATCGCTTGCACTAATATAACCTGGGTTCTGCCATGCAGCCTTCTCAGCCTCAGTAAGGTTGGTTCCGTCATCATGCTGAAGCATGTCGATGAATGCCTGAGGTATCGGGCGCACATAGTGCTTGCTCGGATCGAAGAAAGTGATGTCGCTGTTAAGCTTCTTCGCACGGGTCTCGATGAGTTTTGTGCGAGAAAGATTCTCCCAGCGCACCATCTCGCCGCAAAGCTCGCGAGTGTGCTCGTTGAGGATAAAGTTGATGGCACGAGCCTGTCTGTCGCCGGATACTCCTATTCTCTGAAGTATTGCCTCGTCCTCTGCAGGGAGGTTGTCCCAGGTCCAATTGGTCATGTCGTTCTCGGTAGATGCATAAGACACTTCCAGATTGGGATTCGACAGGTAATAAGAGTTCACGCCGAGATTCCAGCCATCGTTTGCTGCGATACGGGCGGGAGTATCGATGTAGGGGCTCGTTAAAGCTGCAGCATAGCAGCCGTCGACATAATAACTGCGGTTCTCGCCTTCATGCCATGCGCCACGCTTGCGGAGAACGTCGATATCCTCCTTGGCACCTGCATAGTCGTTGAGTCGAACCTTGATCTCCGCCCTTACGAGATATGTCTCAGCAAGACGGGCAAGCACGAGGTCGCGCGAGCCATTGTCTCCGGCATACGCATTAAGGTAACCGCAGGTATGCTTGTTGATACCTGGGAACATATTGTTGCCCGGAGTGCCCATAGCGCCTGTAGCAAGATTGCCAAACTCACGGCCAACATACTCGCCGTTCTTGTAAAGAATCCAGGAGTTGAGCACCTTCTGGTTAGCTGGTCCGAATGTAGACTCGCCATCCTGCTTCTGCACCCTTCCGCCTTCAGGAAGACGGCCGGCTACATCGACAAAGTTGGCATTTGTCTGATAACGCTTGGCTCCGAATTCAAAGCCATCGTAGGTATGATCTTCCTTATTGTTGATGATGAAGACCACAGAGGGTTCGCCGATGTGGACAGGGTCTATGCCGTTATCCGGATCTCCCTTATATTCGACAGCAGTACCATAGACTGTTGCAAACGATTTCCAGAGACGAGAGTCATTGACATGGTCAAACACCGTGAGAGTATACTCGGTAGGACGGAAACGCTGGAAGTCCTTTCCGCCGGTGATGCATCCGCGCTCGCTGCCTAAGGTAGTGTTGGCGAAGTT
>JAIDTO010000092.1 GCA_029060625.1 Muribaculaceae bacterium
CAGTAGAATTCTTCGGATCATGATTTAGAATTTATACGCAAAGTAAATAAAATATTATTGTAACTCCAAACGCATGAAATTTTCTCTCCATTGGTTGGACTTGCCTATACTGTGGATTATCAATAAATTGTGCGAGGATAACTTATCAAAAATTACCCTTTGTCTTAACATTTTTTACCCTGGTTTTTTTCATATGGCAACAAATGCTTGCTACAATTTTATCGTGAATGCATAAAATCATGGTATTTTTATCGTATCTTTGCATTCATTAAGATTTAGTAACAATCCAATGTCGCTTTTTGACAGACTTCTCTTAATTGACAATAACTAATTCAATTTAAATAACCTAAAAATCAAGTAAATGAAGATCAATGACTTGTGCAAGACTCGATTCTTGCGTATGGCGGTCGTGATTTGCTGTCTGCTCGGAGGCATAGGCTTGGCTAACGCCGAGGCGATGCTTGTGAAGGGCACGGTGACTTCCGCAGCCGATGGCGAGCCACTTATCGGCGTCACTGTCATGGTGAAAAACTCAAAGACCGGCACTGCAACCGACTTTGACGGCAACTACAGCATCGAGGTGCAGAGAGGAGAGACTCTCGTATTTTCCTATGTCGGAATGCAACAGAGGGAAATAAAAGCTGATTCTCCCCGAATTGATGTAGCCCTTTTGGACGACAGCAGTGTCCTCGATGACCTCGTGGTGATCGGCTACGGCGTGCAGAAGAAGAAACTCCTCACAGGCGCAACTTCCCAGATTGAGGGTGCTGACATCGCGAAGATGAACACCAACTCTCCACTTCAGGCTATGCAGGGACAGCTCGCGGGTGTCAACATCAGCTCAAATTCGGGCCAGCCGGGTGAAAGCATGAAAGTGCGTATCCGTGGTCTCGGCACCATCGGCAATGCTGGGCCTCTCTATCTTATCGATGGCGTCGGTGGCGACATCTCCACTCTCAATCCAAACGATATTGAGAGCATCGACGTGCTTAAGGATGCAGCCTCAGCTGCCATCTATGGTGCACAGGCTGCCAACGGTGTGGTTCTCGTCACTACAAAGAAGGGTCGTGAAGGACGCACAAAAGTGACTTTCGACGGCTATTATGGCATTCAGAACGTAGCGCACAAGGTGCAGATGCTCAACGCCCAGCAGTATATGACCATTATGGACGAGCAGCAGATTGCCGACAATTCCGATCCTTACAATTGGGAAGGGATGTCTTCAATCTGGCGCACAGATGCCGAAGGAAACCGTCTCGGTGTATATGATACAGACTGGACCAACCAGATGTTTAAGAAAAACGCGGCTACCCAAAGCTATACAATAGGGTTGACCGGTGGAAATGCCACAAGCAATTATGCCATGAGCATCGGCTACCTCAATCAGGAAGGTATCGGCGGCGGCAGCAAGGTCTCTGATTACTCACGCTATAATTTCCGTATAAACTCTGACCATAAGCTCTTTAATGGTATAATCACAGTAGGAGAGCAGGTGAGCTTCGTGTATAAGAAGAATCATGGCATCGGTGTCGGCAACCAGTACAACAATACATTGCGCGGCGCTTTCGGTGTGTCTCCCCTCATCCCTGTCTATGGCAATGACGGCGCTTTCTACGACACCACCAACAATGACTGGGACAATGCCGCAGGGAACCCCTACGGGTCGATGATGACCACAAACAACAGCGACAACAAGAGCACCACCTTCTCAGGCAATGTGTATGCACAGGTTGAACCTATCAAGAACCTTAAGCTCCGCACTGTCTTTGGCGCTGTAGCAAGCTCATCAGAATATCGCGGATATTCTCCAATCTATCAATTCTCTATCTATAATTACAACCAGCATACTTCTGTAAGCCAGAGCATGAGCCGTGGTCTCGGCATGACGTGGACAAATACAATCTCGTATGATTTCAATATCAAGGATCATGCTTTCAACGCCCTCCTCGGTATGGAGGCTTATCGCTATGAGGGAACTTCCGTATCTGCCGGACAGAGAGACCTAAAGGAAGGCTTCGATACATGGCCGTATGCTTGGGTCAACAATGGCACAGCTGCCACTACAGCCGATGGCTTGAGGGCCGGCGGTAGCCCTCACGATGTGGGCCGCTCTGTCAGCTATTTCGGACGTCTCGGATGGAACTGGCGTGAGAAATATATGATCAATGTCACAGTCCGTGGCGATGGCTCATCCAAATTTGCCCGTGGTCATCGTTTCGGTACCTTCCCCTCGGTCTCTGCAGGCTGGAACATCTCAAGCGAGGAATTCATGGAGTCTACTCACGAATGGCTTGACTTCCTTAAGATACGCGGAAGCTGGGGACGTGTCGGCAACCAGAACATCTCCAACTATATGTATCTTGCACCGGTCAAAGTCACCAACACCCACTATTTCTTCGGTGAATATTTCGGAGAGGGTGGTAGCTACTTAGATTACTCCACTATCCTTGGCGCAAACTGGGGTGCATATCCCAACCGTCTCGGCAATGCTGACCTGACATGGGAGACCTCCGAGCAGATTGACTTCGGTTTTGATGCAGCCCTCTTATCCAGCCGTCTGCACCTGAACTTCGACTGGTATCGCAAGACTACTAAGGACTGGCTCGTAGAGGCTCCGATCCTTGCCACTGCGGGTGCCGGCGCCCCCTACATAAATGGCGGCGACGTGATCAACTCAGGTGTGGAAATTGCTCTCAACTGGAACGATGTGATAGGCAAGGACTTCGCCTACAGTATAGGAGCCAACTTCACATACAATAAGAATAAGGTCGGTTCTATTCCAACAGAGGATGGAATCATCCATGGCCTTACCAATATGCTCTACGACAACTCGACTGAGTTCTACCGTGCTGAAAACGGCCATGCCATCGGCTACTGGTGGGGCTTCCAGACAGATGGACTCTTCCAGAATCAAAGGGAAATTGATGAATGGGTGGCAGCCGGCAACGGTGTGCTTCAGGCAAACGTGCGCCCGGGTGATGTCCGCTTTGTCGACCAGAACCATGACGGTGTGATCAACGACGACGATAAGGTGGATCTTGGCAACGGTGTGCCTAAGTTTACCTACGGTTTCAATATCAACCTCAATTGGAAGAACTTCGATCTTGGACTCGTCGCAACCGGCGTGGCAGGCAATAAGCTCGTGCAGAGCTACCGCAACTATGCCAACCAGAAGGCTAACTACACTGCAGAGATTCTTGACCGCTGGACAGGCGAGGGGACTTCCAACCGTATACCGCGCGTCACCAACGGCATGATCAACTGTGCATTCTCCGACCTTTTCCTCCATAATGGCGATTTCCTTCGCCTTAGCAACCTCACTTTCGGCTATGACTTTGCTCCTATCATGAAGCAGAAATGGTGTAGCCAGGCGCGTCTCTATGTGCAGGTGCAGAATCTCGCTACTTTCACCAAGTATAATGGTATGGATCCGGAGATCGGTTACGGTACTTCAGAATGGGTAAGCGGTGTCGATGTAGGCTATTACCCGACTCCACGCACCGTGCTCTTCGGCGTTAACCTCGGATTTTGAAAAATGCATAATTCATAATTCATAATGCATAATTATTTGCAGATGATGTTATGTTTTAAATTAAAAAAGGTAGTTCGAAATAATTCAAGACAATGAAAATATTGAAATCAAATATATTATCTCTCGGATTCGCAGCTGCAGCCCTTGCCACTCTATCCACGGGTTGCGCAGAAAGCTTCCTCGATGTAGAGTCGAAAGTGGAGTCAAATACCGAGAACTTCTATAAGAC
>JAIDTO010000093.1 GCA_029060625.1 Muribaculaceae bacterium
AAGGAGAGTATGGCAGGACTTTACAAGATTCTTGATGACGGCGTGGCGAACCCACTCGCCCGAATTGACGGAGTCGGCACCGTGTCGATTTCCGGTGCCCCGAAGCGTGAGATCCACGTCTACTGTGATCCCAATAAATTGGAGGCATATCATATGACGGTAGAAGGCATTGCTGGGATTATCACTGCTGAAAACCGTAATATCCCCGGTGGCGCTTTCGACGTGGGTAGCAACACATTCTCACTCCGTGTACAGGGTGAGTTTGACGAGACTTCAGAACTCCTGAATATTCCTGTAGGCACCTATAATGGATCTATCGTATACCTTAAAGATGTAGCCACTGTGGATGACTCTCTCGAGGAGCGCACCCAGCACTCTTACATCGGTGGCAAGGAGGGTGCGATCATCGTGATCCAGAAGCAGAGCGGTGCAAACTCAGTGCAGATTTCAGAGGCGGTGATGAAGATGCTTCCGAAACTCCAGAAGAATCTTCCATCCGATATCAAGCTGGGTGTGATAGTCGATACTTCCGATAATATCCGCAATACTATCGCATCTCTTGAGGAGACGGTGCTATATGCGCTCCTCTTCGTGATGATCGTGGTGTTCTTCTTCCTCGGGCGTTGGCGCGCCACTATGATTATCGTCATTACGATTCCTGTCTCGCTTATTGCATCGTTCATTTATCTGTATGCAACCGGCAACACACTCAACATCGTGTCTCTTTCGGCTCTCTCCATATCGATTGGTATGGTGGTCGATGATGCTATTGTGGTCCTCGAGAACGTTACTACTCATATCGAGCGAGGGTCTGACCCGAAACAGGCTGCCGTGCATGGAACGAATGAGGTGGCTATCTCTGTAATCGCTTCTACCCTTACTCTTATCGCCGTATTCTTCCCGTTGACACTCGTCACCGGTATGACAGGTGTCCTTTTCCGTCAGCTTGGTTGGATGGTCTGCATCATGATGGTGATCTCCACCACCTGTGCGCTTTCGCTCACCCCGATGCTCTGCTCCCAGTGGCTTCGCCGTGTGCAGCATCACGGTGCCCTTTTCACCAAACTGTACGGTCCAATCGAAAGGGCTCTCGACAGATTTGACAACTGGTATGCCGGGGTGCTCCACACCGTGGTTTCCCACCGCACCGTAACCGTGATTGTCTGTCTCGGCATTTTCGCCGGCTCCATATTCTTGATGAAGTTTGTCGGTACCGAGTTCTTCCCGACTCAGGACAATGGTCGACTTGGCGTAAGTCTTGAGCTCCCAATTGGCAGCCGTGTCGAGAGGGCATACGACGCTACAAGCCGACTCGACTCGCTTTGGCGTAAGAAATATCCGGAGATAAAGGTCTGCTCGTTCACTGTCGGCCCGGCTTCTTCCGACAATACCTTCGCTTCGCTAAGCGACAACGGCGCCCATATCGTATCGATGAACATCAACCTTTATGATAAGGTAGACCGTAAGCGAGGCATCAAGGAGATTGCCGACGAGATGCGTAAGGATATCAAGGAGCAGTTCCCCGAGTTCGTGAAGGCACAGGTGAATGTCGGTGGCGGACGTGGATCCGGTATGGGTGGCCAGTCTGTCGTAGACTTCGAGATTTATGGTTATGACTTCACAGCCACAGACTCAGTGGCGAGATTGTTCAAGCAAGAGCTTGCCGGGATCGAGGGTACAGCCGATATCATGATTTCCCGCGGTGACTATCAGCCGGAATATCAAGTTGACTTTGACCGTGAGAAACTGAGTCTCTATGGCCTTAATCTTGCTACTGTGGCGCAGATGCTGCGTAACCGCGTGAATGGTGCAACGGCATCCCAGTTCCGTGAGGATGGTGAGGAATATGACATCAAGGTTATGTTTGACAAAAAGCACCGTACTACAATAGAGGACCTTGAGAATATCGTGGTGGCTACTCCTACGGGTGGACAGGTACGCATAAAGGAGTTGGGCAAGGTAGTGGAGCGCTTCACTCCTCCTACTATCGAGCGTAAGGACCGCGAGCGTATCGTGACTGTATCTTCTGTAGTCGACGGTGTGCCGATGAGCCAGGTTGTAGCGCAAGCCGAGATAATCATTGATAAGATGCATCTTCCTTCCGGTATATCTATTCAGATTGCAGGTAGCTACGAGGATCAACAGGATTCATTCTCCGATCTTCTCTTGCTCGGTATCCTTATCGTCCTTCTCGTCTATATCGTGATGGCGGCCCAGTTTGAGAGCTTTACATATCCGGGTATCATCATGACATCGCTTCTCTTCGCATTCTCCGGTGTGTTCCTCATTCTCTGGCTTACCGGGCATACCCTCAATGTGATGTCTATGATCGGAGCCATCATGCTTATTGGTATTGTTGTGAAGAACGGTATCGTGCTTATAGACTACATTATCCTCAACCGTGAGCGTGGAATGTCGATACGTCGAGCTGTTATTGACGCAGGCCGCTCCCGTCTTCGTCCTGTAGTCATGACTACTGCTACCACTATCCTCGGTATGGTGCCGATGGCTGTTGGTTCTGGACAAGGTGCCGAAATGTGGCAGCCGATGGGTACGGCAGTGATTGGTGGTCTGACATTCTCTACTATCCTTACGCTGCTCTTCGTACCCGTCCTCTACTGCTCTTTCGCCGGGCGCGGTGTACTCAATATACGCAAAAAGCTTAAGAAAATGCATAATGCATAATTCATAATGCATAATTATCTTCCACTTGGAATTAATTATAATTTATGAATCCTGTTTTTTGAGATCGATAATTTTAATTATGAATTTTGCATTATGAATCTTGCATTGTAATTGTGCATTATGCATTATGCATTATGAATTGAAAAAAGTGAAATCAGTATTCATAGCCTTCGACCAGGCACACTATGAAAAGATAGTGGATATCCTGACCCAAAGCAACTGCAGGGGATATACATCATTCAGCGACGTCAAAGGACGTGGCAGCAAGACCGGCGAACCCCACTATGGTAGCCATGCATGGCCCGGGCTTGCAAGCGCGATCATAGCGATAGTGGAAGACCGCCAAGTCGACCCGCTTCTCGCAAAACTCAAGCATCTTGATGAGGATCGCCCGATGCTCGGTCTCCGGGCATTCGTATGGGACGTTGAAAAATCTATTTAAGAGTCTTAAGTGTTGAGTCTTAAGTCTTAAGTTTTTTGTCTTGAGTCATCAGAAGATTCAGATTCTACCAATCTACAGCTCCGTCATATGATATGGCGGAGCGTTTTTTTGTATTTATTTGCTCATTCCGTATTTTTTTTATAATTTTACATCCGAACATGCCGATTGGAGTTTTCCGCGTCCGGTTTGTTCGCCGCCGCCCCTCTTGGGCGCAATCTTAAGACTTAAGACTAAAGACTAAAGACTTAAAACCATGTACAAGAATTTCCAACAGCATCTCTCCAAAGAACTCGATTCCATCAAG
Organism: Muribaculaceae bacterium; assembly: GCA_029060625.1. GTDB lineage: Bacteria > Bacteroidota > Bacteroidia > Bacteroidales > Muribaculaceae > Lepagella. The sequence goes on from JAIDTO010000093.1 coordinate 3,432, forward strand.
GAAGCCGGACTTTACAAAAATGAAAGAATCATCGTGACTCCCCAAAGTGCAGACATCAAGGTGGAGGGCACTGAAGGAGACGTGCTAAACTTCTGCGCTAACAACTATCTCGGTCTCGCCGACAACTCCCGCCTCGTTGAGGCTGCGAAGAAGGCTATGGACGAGCGCGGCTACGGCATGAGCTCTGTACGCTTCATATGCGGCACCCAGGACCTGCATAAGGAACTTGAGAAGGCTATCTCTGACTATTTCAAGACAGAAGACACCATTCTATATGCAGCTTGCTTTGACGCCAACGGTGGTCTCTTCGAGCCCCTCTTCACGGAGGAGGATGCCATCATCTCCGACTCCCTAAACCATGCATCCATCATAGACGGTGTTCGCCTTTGCAAGGCAAAGCGTTTCCGTTATGCTAATGCTGACATGGCTGATCTGGAGCGTTGCCTTAAGGAAGCTGACGAGCAGGGGTGCCGCTACAAGATTATTGCAACTGACGGTGTCTTCTCCATGGATGGCAATGTGGCTCCTATGGATAAGATCTGCGAACTGGCTGAAAAATACAATGCGCTTGTAATGGTAGATGAATCGCACTCCGCCGGTGTGGTAGGTCCTACAGGTCACGGCGTTGCTGAGCAGTTTGATTGCTACGGTAAGATTGACATCTTCACAGGTACCCTTGGCAAGGCCTTCGGCGGCGCTATGGGTGGTTTCACGACCGGTCCGAAAGAGGTGATTGATATGCTCCGCCAACGCAGCCGTCCTTATCTCTTCTCAAACTCCGTGGCTCCATCTATTGTTGGCGCGAGCCTTGAGATGTTTAAGATGCTAAAGGAGTCAAACGAACTCAATGCTAAACTGAAAGAAAACGTCAACTATTTCCGCGACAAGATGCTTGAGGCCGGTTTCGATATCAAGCCGACACAGTCAGCCATCTGCGCTGTGATGCTCTATGATGCCAAGCTCTCACAGGAATTTGCTGCCGAGATGCAGAAGGAGGGTATATTCGTGACCGGTTTCTACTATCCGGTAGTCCCGAAGGGTCAGGCTCGTATCCGCGTTCAGCTATCAGCCGCACATGAGAAGGAGCATCTTGACCGTGCCATCGCTGCCTTTATTAAAGTAGGAAAGAAGCTCGGAGTACTCAACAAATAAGGTATTTTCAACGTTTAGATAGTAAAGACCTTAAGGACTTTAAGGGCCTTAAGGTCTTTAATGTAGTTATCTATAATTGAAAAAATCTTAAGCAAACATGAAGAAATACATTCTCCCCCTCATGCTCCTCGCCATCACGGCATGCGGAGCAAAAGCGCAGGACAACGCAGGCTCTGCCGCTCAGCCCGAGCAGGTGATCGCCGTGGCCGACCGTGTCGCGGCCCCTGACTTCACCCTCAACGACATCAACGGGAAGCCCCTCTCGCTCTCCGACCTGAAGGGCAAGTGGGTGATCCTCGACTTCTGGGGATCGTGGTGCCCATGGTGCATCAAAGGATTCCCGGCATTGAAGGAAGCCTACAAGCAGTACGACGGTAAGGTGGAGGTGCTCGGAATTGACTGCGGCGACACGGAGGAAGTATGGAAAGCCTCCGTAGCTAAGCATGAGCTTCCCTGGCTCCAGGTCTACAACCCGAAAGGCTCCGACCTGACAGCCCGCTACGGCATCCAGGGTTTTCCGACCAAGTTCATCATCGACCCTGAGGGCCGCGTAGCCAACGTCACCGTCGGCGAGGATCCCGCCTTCTTCGAAGTCCTCAATTCTCTCGTAAAGTAACATTGATCATTAAGCAGTATCCATACGACAAAGTAGGGACACACGGCTCCTGCAAGGCGGTTCAAATAAGCTATCCCGCAGCTTTAAGACCAAAGTTCCAGAGGACCATGGCTCCTACGCGAGGGGCCATCCGGACGTCTGAGGGGAGTACCATAGGCTACGCATCTCATGGATAGAGGCTTCAGGCAATGACTGCGTAGCCTATAGTACTATTTACGGACACAATGATCCACATTGATTTTCATGAGAAGTCCATTCTGGTACTATGGAACTATGGTCACTTATTGGGCTGAATTTTTTAAAACCCCATTTTACGGCTCGTGCGTCCTTTCGCGTGTGGGTGCGGATTATGCATTTTTGAATTATGAATTATGAATTGACCCCGGGTCTGAAGC
>JAIDTO010000094.1 GCA_029060625.1 Muribaculaceae bacterium
TGATGAATGAAGCGGAAGATGCCGTAAAGATGGCGGAAGATTGATAAAAAGAATTGATCCTTTCATATTATTTTGATGTTTTTTATATTCGTAAATAAGTCGAAACAACTTCATTAAAGTTGACTTTCATTTAAAAACGATAGATTTCGGATGCAAAATTAATAAATCATCTTGAATTACAAGATAATTTAATCAAAAAAATCCCCCGCTTCAGTTGTCTATGACTGCATTTTTTCTTAATTTTGTATGTTCTAACCAACATTTAAATCAAGTATGATTAAGAATATATTGAAAATTATAGTTGGACTTGTTGTAGGTGGACTGATCGGCCTGCTGATTGGAGGCCTTATCGTAGTTGTATTTACCGACACCACCTGGAATGAATACATCGACAAGTATTATTCCTTAGATATATCGGAAGGATTACTCGTGTTTTTGGTAGCAGTAGCAGCGATGATAGTGTCATTTATGATACTCGTACCTATTCATGAACTTGGACATCTTGTCTGTGGATTGCTTACCGGATACAAGTTTGTCAGCTTCCGTGTTTTCAACTACACTATTCTTAAGGAAAACGGGAGATTCAAAATCAAGAAATTCGGCGTGGCTGGAACGGGTGGACAGTGTCTACTCACGCCCCCCGATCTACCCCTTGAACAAATTCCTACCGGATGGTACAACTTCGGAGGAGTACTCGCAAACATTATAATGCTTCTGATTGCCCTCCCCTTCTTCTTCCTTGATCTTAATCCCTTTGTGGCAGAAGCTCTTGGAATCTTTATAGCCACTGATGCTATCATGATACTTCTCAATGGCATTCCCATGCAGGCAGGTGGCGTCGGCAATGACGGCTACAATATCAAGCTTCTTAAGAAGAACTTACTGAGCAAAAAAGGGATTATAAATCAACTTAGAGCCAACGCCCTCATACAAAACGGCGTTCGCCCTAAGGATATGCCGGAAGATCTATTTATCAATCCGGAAGAGATCGACTATCATAATGCACTTGAAGTCTCTATACCATTGATGTTTTCTTCCCGTCTTATCGACAGGAAAGAATACAAAGAGGCCCTCGAAATTATCGAGAACCTCTATTCCCATAAAGATGAAATCATGCCTCTATATGTGAAAGAAATAGCTTGTGAGCTTGCTTTCCTGTATATGCGTACAGGAAACCCTGACAAAGCTGAAGCAATTCTGGATAAGGATTTAATGAAATATATCCAGACTTATAGAAAGATGATGTCGTCGAAAGAAAGGCTGATGTGTGCCATAGCTCTTTATCTCGAGAAGGATAATTCCAAAGCGCGGCAGGTTTATGAAAACATAAGGGCTCGGCAAGAGGACTATCTGCTGCAAGGGGAGGTGAAAAGCGATATAGCACTTATGGAAGATATGCTGGATTGACTTTATTCAGCGTTATTCTTCAGCCATTCAGTCCTGACTTTATCAGGCAAGTGAGTCACCTTGAAATCGGAGAAAGTGGCATTGAATCCGTTACCATCAGGACAGGCGGCAAACATACCGATCTTTACAGGATGGTTTGCCTCAACCCATGCGTTGCGCATCATATGGTATTCCTTGTCGTCGAATGAATAGAAAATCTCTACTGCGTCAAGACGACGCACAGCCTTGATCCAAATAAAATCCACCGGACGGTCGAGTGCTATGACACTCCAGTCAGAGGTCGTATGGGTTACGACAGTGCTAAGATTATACTTTCCGTCTACATACTCTATACCGGTTTTGATATAGTTCTCATGGTCAAGGCGGATCATCATTCCAGCTTGGTCGAAGCGAACCTTATAGTCGCCTGATATCTTAACTTTTGCCTCAAATTCTCCACCATATTCTGCATAATAGAAAGGAGCGTCATCGACTGTAAAGCCGTAATGCGATATGCGCCAGTAGTCACTGTTGGGGGTAACGGCCATAGTGAGTTTTCCTCCGTCTATGTTCCATTTCTCCGGCTCGTTAAACCAGTTCATCTTCTCAAGGGTCTGGCTATATGAGGAATGAGCCAGAAATGCAGCGGCAGC
>JAIDTO010000095.1 GCA_029060625.1 Muribaculaceae bacterium
AGGTCGAATGGCACGAGGTAATCAGTCTTGGACTTTGCAAGACGCACGTAGATTGTCTCGGCGATTTTTCCGTCTACGAGTACATTGATGCGGGCATCATCGATATTTTCCTGCACAGGGAGCATCAGATACTGATCTCCACCTGTCACTCTGACGAGTGTGTTGTTGACTCCAAGATGGTTGATCTCGAGGCCATCTGAGGCAGCTGCTGACAGGGAGGCTGAAGTAAGAATTCCCATTGCTGTCATCGCTGTGATGAATCGTTTGATATTAGTCATATATATTGTCTTTTTTAGTTTCCTTCTTGATGTTTTTAATTTCGCATCCGGAGGAGCCTTCCTATCTTATCGGAGGTCACCCTCCGGATGCGTTCGAACCTAAAAACCTTTGTTACCTTCGTGTTTTCCGTAGCACTAATTTCGAACCTAATAAACCTAAAAACTTAATAACCTATCTAATCTTTATACATGAATTCAAATTTCGACACTGCAAAACTACTACAAATATTGAAAATCAATGATAAAAAATTGTGCAAGATATGTTAAATTTCGTGTATTGCAACAAAATTCACACATCTTGCACGGTTTTTTATAGCTTTCCCCCCACTGATAACTGACAACTGATAACTGACAACTGACAACTGATAACTGACAACTGAAAATAACATTTTATGCTTATCTGACGTTTATATAAGAAAAGGACATACAGTAACTAAAACCAAAAGCCATGAAAGTGAAAATCCTTGCCCTCACGGCCCTGCTTTTCGGCCTTATGTCGACAAGCTGCGTCTCCAACAAGAAGTATGCCGAGCTCCAGGGAAAATACAATGACCTCCAAAGCGAGTACAACTCCACACGCGAGCAGCTCATCACGACCACTGCTGAGGCCAAAAACCTTACCTCACAGCTCGAAGTAGCCAACAAGAGCAACGACGACTTGAAAAAAGGGATGAGCCAGCTAAAGCACACCCTTGACAAGAGCCTCGAGGCCAACAATCAGGGAAGCGTCAATATTGCCAAGCTCGTCGACGAGATAAACGCCTCCAACAAATACATCAAGCAGCTCGTGGAGGCTAAATCAAAATCCGACTCACTCAATATAGCACTTACCAACCGCCTGACCCGCTCGCTCAGCAATGACGAGCTGAAAGACGTAGACGTAAAGGTGCTTAAAGGTGTAGTTTATATCTCACTTGCCGACAATATGCTCTTCAAGAGTGGTAGCTACGAAGTCAGCGACCGCGCCATGGAGACTCTCTCCAAGATCGCAAAGATACTTAAGGACTACAAGGATTTCGATGTGCTCGTAGAAGGCAATACGGATAATGTGCCAATCTCCAAGACAAATATCCGCAACAACTGGGACCTCTCCGCTCTGCGCGCTTCTTCTATCGTACAGGTGCTCCAGACGAAGTTCGGCATCAATCCGCAACGTCTCTCAGCCGCCGGCCGAGGCGAGTTCAACCCGATTACAGACAACGACTCTGAGGTCGGCAAGCAGCGCAACCGCCGCACCGAGATCATCATAACCCCGAAGCTCGACGACTTCATGGACCTCATCGACCACGCCCCCGAATCCAACGACTGATCCCCTTCAATCAAAGACATACAATCCACCTTGTAGGGACGCACGGCTCGTGCGTCCTTTTTTATTTCACTTTTTTCTTTGATATTCGAAGATTATTATTAATTTTGCAATTGCAACCTGACATTTATCAAGAAACTACATACAATTTTACACTTAATGCGGTCCCCACTAAACATAAAACAGATACGTGTGTTGGCAAACCTTGCGTTTTGTCTAAGCCTTATCATGCTCTTTGGATGCAAGGAGGAAAAAGTATATAAGATCGGTGTGTCGCAGTGCAGCCAAGACGACTGGCGCATGAAGATGAACGACGAGATACAGCGCGAGATAATGTATCACGAAGACGCTGAAGTCGAGATTCGATCCGCCGACGACAATAGCCACAAACAAATAGATGATATTCACTACTTTGTCGATAACGGCTTCGATATAATTATAGTATCCCCCAACGAGGCAGCCACACTCACGCCTGTCATCAAGGAAGTCTATGACAAAGGGATTCCAGTAATCATCTTCGACCGGAACATCGATGGTGACAGCTACACTGCTCGTATAGGTGCCGACGATGAAGGACTCGGGAAAGCCGCCGCTCATTTCGCGCTAAGCGTAACCGGACAGAATCCCAACGCAATAGAGGTCTATGGCCTGCGAGGTTCAACTCCCGCTGAAGGTCGCCACACGGGATTTTCGAATGAATTCACTGCCAACGGCGGCAGCATAATCGCCGGCACCACAGCAAACTGGAAAAAGGAAGAGGCGCTGCCTGCCGTCGACTCCCTCCTGAAAATATACCCTGAAGTTGACGTAATTTTCGCTCACAACGACCGAATGGCCATAGGTGCTTCAGAAGCTGCAAGAGCTTTAGGACGAGACCATATAAAGATCATAGGTATCGATGCGGCTCCCGAGATCGGTATCAAGGCGGTAGCCGACAGCGTAATCGATGCGACATTCCTCTATCCTACCGAGGGTCACCGTGTCATCCGTACTGCCCTCGCTATCCTTAAGGGTGATCCTTATGAGCGTGAGACAATAATACCTGCCTCCTCTGCCGTAGACATAAGCAATGCTGACATATTGCTGCGCCAAAACGAAACCCTTGTAGACGAGACTGACAAGATAATCATACTTAAGAACCGTATCGACGACTATTGGGCACAATACGCCACTCAGAAATCACTTTTCTATGCCTGCATCGCCATTATCCTGCTCCTGTTCGGTGTCGTTTTCCTCGTCCTTCGTGTCTACTGGCAACACAAGCGCCACCGTGAGGTATTGCTTGAGCAAAACCGCGAACTGGAATCACAAAGAGACCAGCTCGCCGCGCAGCGCGACCAGTTGCAAGACCTCAATAGCAAGCTTGAGGATGCCACCCAGTCCAAACTGATGTTCTTCACCAACGTCTCCCACGACCTCCGCACTCCTCTTACACTAATCGCAGAGCCCGTGGCTCAGCTTGCGTCAGCTACCAACCTGACCCAGTCACAGAAAGTCCTCACTAAGATAGCCGACAAGAACGTACGCATACTGCAGCGTCTCATCAACCAGATTCTCGATTTCCGAAAGTATGAGAACGGCAAACTCAACCTGCATCTTACGGAAGTGGATTTCCGGCAGACCATCAACGACTGGACCGAATCATTCGTGCAGCTGGCCCGCAAGCGCGACATCAAGCTGCGTCTTGATGCTCCGGAAGGGGAAGCCCTGGTCAATATAGCAATCGACGTCGAGAAAATGGAGCGTGTCTTCTTCAATCTTGTCTCCAATGCTTTCAAATATACCCGCGACAACGGTTCCATCACCATCTCATACAGCATCAACGAGGGAAAACTTACCCTCCGCGTGGCTGATACCGGAGAAGGAATCAGCGAGAGAGACCTCGGAAACATCTTCGATCGCTTCTATCAGGTCGACAGAATACATCCCAAAGGCTCCGGTATAGGTCTTTCGCTTGCAAAAGCTTTCGTGGAGCTGCACGGAGGTTCCATCGAAGTGGAAAGTGAACTCAATAAAGGATCTGTCTTCGTCGTCACCCTCCCTATAGTGCATGTAGCGGAGACCTCCCAGACCGTCGACAAGCAGATCGGCACATCAGCTGTGGAAGCTGAACTAGACAATATCGAAGGTAATGCCGAGTTTGAGAGCGACAAACCCCTCGCTCTCGTGATCGACGACAACCGCGACATTCGCGAGATGGTAGGTGAACTCCTGCGTGCTGACTACAACATAATTACGGCCATCAACGGGGCAGACGGGGTAAAAAAAGCTGTAAAATACGTGCCTGACCTTATCATATGTGATGTCATGATGCCCGTAATGGATGGTTTGGAATGCTGCCGCCGCATCAAAGAGGAGTCCGTCACCTCACACATACCTGTGCTGATGCTCACGGCCTGCTCCCTGGACGAGCAACGCGTGCAGGGATACGAAAATGGTGCCGACGGCTACCTCTCCAAGCCATTCTCAGCCGAAGTGCTCAAGGCTCGCAGTGCGAGTCTTATAAAGAACCGCCGACTCATAAAGGACCTTTGGCAGAATCCCGCAACCCAACAACTCAACAACTCAACCCCCCCCAAAAAAACCAACAACCCAACAACCCAACAACCAAACAACGTTGAAAACGAATTCTACGCGAAGTTCCTTAAGATCTTCTACGAGGACATGAGCAGTACGGAAATGACTGTAGACAGCCTTGCCGCCAAGATGGGATTGGAGCGCACGCAGTTCTATAGAAAGATAAAGGCTATCACCAACTACTCCCCGGTAGAGCTAATACGCACCCTCCGACTGAAGAAAGCCCGGGCCATGGTTACGGGATCGGAGAAATCCATCTCCGAAATCTGCTATGAGGTCGGCTTCTCAACTCCCGCCTACTTCACCAAATGCTACCGCGAGGCCTACGGCGAGACCCCAACCGACACCCGCCAGAAACTCCAATAAATGTTCTGCCAACGTGATATAGATTTGCAAAGTACGCAGGAAAACATTAATTTTGCAGAAAAACACTTAATTATGGATCAGAAACAGAATTATCCAATAGGTCAGCAGGACTTCAAGATACTACGCGAAGGCCACGGGCTCTACGTTGATAAGACAGCATTCATAGAAAATATAGTGCTGAATAGGTCTCAATACTATTTCCTCGCCCGCCCGCGCCGTTTCGGGAAAAGTCTATTTCTGTCCACACTGCAGTATTTCTTCGAGGGTAGACGCGATCTCTTCAAAGGCTTATACATAGATTCCACAAATTGGGACTGGCAGCCATATCCTGTATTTCGTCTTGACCTCAACACTGACAGTTACGATGAGCCGGGAAGGCTTGACGGTGTAATCGACCGCCTTTTCAGAAAATGGGAGAAAACATATGATGTGAATGTCAAGGATAGCGATTTTTCCCAAAGATTCAGCACTATTCTGGAAGCCGCACATGAAAAGACCGGCAGACAAGTGGTGATTCTCGTTGATGAGTATGACAAACCTCTGGTGGCCAATATTCACAACAAGGAGAATATAGAGCATTACCGCAACCGTCTTTCCTCCATATACTCCAATTTCAAAAGCTCGGCTGAACATATACGTCTTGTATTCCTGACCGGAGTAAGCCGATTTGGCAAACTTAGTGTCTTCTCCGACCTCAACAACATTCGGGATATAACCTTTCTGGATGAGTTCGCGGATATCTGCGGTATCACTGAAAAAGAACTGCTCGAATATTTTAAGCCGGGCATTGCAAAATTAGCCATAAAGGAGGATGTCTCTTATGAAGAAGCTTGCCGGAAGCTCAAAAAGAACTATGACGGCTATAGATTCGCAGCCGAAGGCAGCGACATCTACAACCCATGGTCGATTCTCAATGCAATGGCTGACTCAAAGATCGCCAACTATTGGAACGACACCGGTATGCCCAGAATCGTAGCCAAGACACTGAAACGTGTCAACGCCAATCTTCCTGAGATGTTTGACACTTACTGCACGGAAGACGACTTGAAAGGTCTCGACCTGTTGACGCCACAGCCTCTTGCACTCCTTTATCAGACCGGCTATCTCACCATAAAGAGTTATCATCCGAAAATCAGACGATATCGCCTGGGTATCCCAAACGATGAGGTCAAAGATGGTCTTTTCAAGGTACTGCTGCCCTACTACGTCAAAAGCCTTTCCGACAAGGAGGAAAAGAAGATTGTCTCAGACATGGTGATGTACTTCATACTTGGCGATGCCGACGCAGCTATGAAATGCCTTCAGGCATATTTAGCCGGTGTCCACTTCAAGATGAAGATGGACAATGAGAACAACTTCCACAATGCCTTTTTCCTGCTGATGGATCTCGTGGGGCTGGAGACAGAGGCTGAATCCTCCACTTCCGACGGAAGCATCGACATCGTAATCAAGACAGAAGACTACATTTACGTCATCGAACTCAAATACGACAAAAGCGCCGACGAGGCACTGACACAGATTGAGGAGAAGAAATACTCCCGTAAATTCCATGCTGACGGACGTCAGATTATCGAGATCGGAGTCAACTTCTCATCAGATACCCGCTGTATAGAAGACTGGAAAATCCGAACATTGTAGCTATTTTAGACCAATCACCCTCTTCACTATGAATAGAATTCTTTTATCTGTCCTTCTTGTATTCTGCGCTCTTTCATCCTTGGCATATTCACGTGCCGGAGAAAGGATTGCCACCACTTGGGGAGAGAATATCGACCCCGATAATGTGTGGCAAGAATATCCACGTCCCATAATGGAACGCAATGACTGGAAGAACCTCAACGGCCTCTGGAATTAT
>JAIDTO010000096.1 GCA_029060625.1 Muribaculaceae bacterium
GACTTTGCCGCAAGAATGATATGGACTCAAGAAAAATACTATGATAAAGCCAACCATCATCCGGTGGCTGCTTATAATGGAGATATGGGAAGGAAACCGGTTTATCTGTATGCTAATCCAGGAGACACAGTTATTCTGTCAGCTTCAGGGTCGTATGATCCGGATAATGACGATCTTGAGTACTTCTGGTCTTTATATGAAGAACCATCCGACTATGAAGGAAATGTTATATTGGACGACGCCGGAGGACAGGACTGTCAGATAATTGTGCCGGAGAGAGTAGGAGATGACGGCATACACATAATTCTTGAGGTCACAGATAAAGGCAGTCCAAAACTGACATCGTATAGAAGGATAATAATAAAAAACATTAAATAACCATCAGTATGTCAAATAATTCGTTTATTAATCTGTATCTGTCGTTTATCTTGGCGGTAGTAGGAGTGGCTGAGGGTTCCGCTAAATCCTCAGACATTGATCAATCTTTTATTCTGGATGATCTGAAACCGAGGATAGTTATTCTGACTGACATCGCTCCGGGTGATCGTGAACCGGATGATATGGAATCGGTCGTAAGGCTTCTTTCGCATGCTGATCTTTTTGAGATTGAAGCTCTCATTACGACTTCCGGATGGAACAGCGGCGGCGGTGCATACAGCGATGAATGGGCTTCCTATCTCCATACTGTCATAGATGCTTATGAAAAGGACCTGCCCAATCTCATGAAACGCTCCGGTCAGAAGGATTTTCTGCCAGTTGAGGAAGAATCCCGACAGCAGAAGATCGGGTATTGGCCAAGTGCGGACTATCTTAGAGGCCGACATAGGATGGGCAGCCGGTATCTCGGACTGGAGCATATCGGAAATGATAATGTATCGCCGGGCAGCGATATGATAATTCAGCTCGCCGAGGAAGAGGACCCACGTCCTCTTTGGATTTTAGTATGGGGAGGGGGCAACAGTGCCGCGCAGGCTTTATGGCAACTTATGGAATCAGGCGATGAGGAGAGACTGAACAAGGTCCTTGGCAAAATCCGGCTGTATACCATAACTGATCAGGATGTCGATTGGATGCAGCGAGGCCAATACGACATAAGTTCCCATAAGTGGATGCGCAAGACATTCGGCGACAGGCTTTTCTTTATATGGGATGAGAGTGCTTGGCTGTCACAGAATGAGATCGGAGTCTCAAACTGGCCGGATTATGAATCAAAGATCCAGACAAAAGGATACATGGGATCTGTTTATCCGAAGTATAAATATGGAGTAGAGGGTGATACTCCCAGTTTCCTGTACGTCTTTCCTAACGGACTAAGCAATCCGGATCATCCTGATTATGGTGGCTGGGGAGGGTATTTCAGGCATGAGCTTTCTCCAGACAGCACAACATCCTGCTTCACCAACATGAGACCTGAAATAAAGGAAATATCTCAGAAATACGAGAAATACTTCTATCCCGCTATATTCAATAATTTTGCCGCGAGAATGGAGTGGGCAGCCAACGGTGTCGGTAACCGTAATCCGGAGTTGGTGATAAACGGTATTAGTGGGCTTTCGCCTATGGTAATCAGTGTTTCAGGGGGCGACAGTATACGGCTTGACATCTCAGGATCCGGTGACCCTGATGGCGACGCACTTGAGTATAAATGGTGGATAATGCCGGAAGTAGGAATCTCTATACCTGAACAATGCTTGACGGTTGATTCTTCCGGCAATGCAGACATACTTCTCCCCAAGGGCTTGGATAAAGGAGATATCCACATCATCTGCGAATGTACAGATTCCGGCTCTATCCCATTGACTTCATACCGGCGCGTCATACTTAAGCTGATATGATCTGTCCAATTATTCTTGTGGATAGATAAAATTTGTCCCGGTGTCCGAGCCTTCGGCTCGGCCTATTCTCACATTTGTCCCCGCCTCCCCCCGCGCAGCAGGTTTGTCGAAGGTGATACAATCAGCTATACTTCATACTTAATTCTTCGCCAGAGTAATCATACTGCGCGAAGCGCCGATACTGAAGCGGAGCTTCCGATACTGCAAGGCTTGCCTTGCCGATATTTTGCCGAAGGCATTTGATGGCGATAAGGGAATCCACCCCAAAAAACACATTAACTTTGCAAACGGAAACAAGATCCAATGTATTTCCTGTTCAACCTCACCTCAGAGGAGGGAGGCATGGAGACTTCAGAGGAAGCTCCCGACCAGGATCAATGTGTAAGAAGTAATTTTGCATTATGCATTATGCATTAGATTAAGTTTCCTCACGGTGGCCTGAGCCCTGATGGACCACACCGTGCTATCGCCAGAACTGCCGTAACAATCGCCGAAAACGCCAAAAACGTTGACTACGATGAAAACGGCTCTCCGAGCCATAGAAAGAGCACAATGACATCCTGCCACAAAACCGGCTTTTCTCCAATGAGAAAGATTTGTCGCCCGTGTAAGTCGCTTGCGACTTTAGCCCGAAGGGCTCCCACACAAGACAAATTGCCGGAGATCAATGTATCGACCAATGCAGTTGCTGGACATCCGCCAGGCCCGAGCCCTGATGGACCACTGACGCCATGCGCCGGCATCCCGCATTGCGTATATGGGAAGGCGGTTCCCCAACCGCCTACGTGCCTCGCTGAAAACGACGAAAACGTTGACAACGATGAAAACTGAGATACATTGCCACAGAGTATCGACCCAGACAGCCGCGACATGACCGCATTCGCCGCTCTATGCTCTCCCCACCATAGGTGGCGGGGCTTAAATCATCTTTCTATATGAAATTCCCCTTTTACTATAATCATTGAAGGCATATAGTTCGGAGTCCCTTCGGACCTCCGGCTATATGCCTTTTTTGTATTCTAATACTTAAATCCTATGCCCTGAACCCTGATTACGCTACCATTTCATATGAAAAAGACACATTTTAATAAACGCTAATCCTAAAATTTGTCTTAACTTTGCAACTTAAAATTCACGATCCCTAAATCTATCATAAATGAAAAAACTATTTGCCCTGATTGCTTTGATCCTGCCGCTCCTCCTTAGCGGAGAAGAGACTTATCGCAATCCTGTCATCAATGCAGATGTACCGGATATCAGCGTCTGCAAGGTCGCCGATACATACTATATGATCAGCACCACTATGCATCTCATGCCCGGTGGCCCGATTATGAAATCAAAGGATATGGTAAACTGGGAGACTATCGGATACGTATTCGACCGCATCGATGATGGCGACCGCTACAATCTTGTCGATAACAAGACTGTCTATGGCCAGGGCCAATGGGCTTCAAGCATAAGATATCATATGGGTAAATTCTATGTCTGGTTCACTGCCAACGGCGAGCCCGGCAAAGGATTTGTTTTCTCTGCCGACAGGCCCGAAGGCCCTTGGACGCTCGTGGCACGCCCCCCTCACATGCATGATGCCTCACTGTTTTTTGATGAAGACGGCAAACGCTATCTCTTCACCGGGGGTGGCACAGTGGTAGAACTTGATGACAATTTCCAACCTCTTGAAGGTGGACTCAATAAGAGGATCATCGATGGCTCCACTGACCCCGAAGAAAGGGGTGCCCTCCTCGAAGGAAGCAGCGTCTTCAAGCACAACGGCAAATACTACGTCTGCATGATTTCTATGAAGTGGGGTGTTGACGGACGTTATCGCCGTGAAGTCTGCTATCGTTCCGACAAAATAGATGGTCCCTATGAAAAGAAAATCATACTTGAGACCCCCTTTGAATCATACGGTGGAGTAGGGCAGGGGTGTCTTGTGGGCGACGACCAGAGCGATCTCGGTTGGAAAGCCCTTATATTCCAGGATCGTGGCGGTATAGGAAGAGTACCATGCGCCTTGCCTGTCACATGGGTAGATGGTTGGCCAATGGTCGGTGAATTCACCGGAAAGATCAACGAGAAGGTTACTGACAGTCCGGGAGATAACCCTACAGGCAACATCCGGCTCGATAAAAGATCTTATGTCACTCCTTCCGATTTGAGTAAAAAGCATCCTGACGTAAAGGGACTGATCGGCAGCGATGAATTCGACCTTCTCCCGTTAGATCCTAATGGTGGCTACCATGCCCGCAATGGATTGAAACTTTATTGGCAATGGAACCATAATCCTATTGACGATGCCTGGAGTCTTACGGAACGCCCCGGATATATGCGACTTAAGACTGCCCGCGTGGTCGATAACCTTCAAATAGCACCGAACACCCTGACCCAGCGTATGGCCGGACCGGAGTGTTCAGGAGAAGTGAAGATCGATGTAGCAGGAATGAAAGATGGCGACGTATGCGGTCTGGCTGCTTACAACGGTGACAGTGGGGTCTTGCGCATCATCAAAAAAGGTGGCAAATACTATCTTCAGCTGACTGAAGAGAAATCGGTATTCAAACAGCCCCGCGATATAGAACGTGTCGATGTAGACGTGATTGCCGAAGTGCCTTTGAAATTTAAGAATAAGAAGGAATGCAATGTCTTCCTTCGCATCAATGGCGACTTCAACCCGGGACGTGACAAGGCGTCATTCGCCTACAGCCTCGACGGGGAGAAATGGATCCCCATAGGCCATGAACTCCCTATGATATTCGACTATAGAAGACATTTCATGGGCACAAAATTCGCCATCTTTAACTACGCGACCAAGCAAACCGGAGGCTACGTGGATATCGACTGGTTCCACTTTAGGGGTTAAGTATCTCCACGGGCGTCAAGATCTCAAGTGCACGTGTCCCGCGCTTCGTTCCGGTCAGATACGCAATACGGTCGTCAAGCCCGATATGGTCTTCCTCTACTATTTGCTTGACTGCGTCTACTGAATGGCTCGGATCCTCATTGCCTTCGTGTGGGAAATAATAGGCTGATACGCCAAAGCTCAGGGCAAGCCAGCGATATACCTCCTTGTTGTGGCATATGGCAAATGTAGGATTGTTGCCACGGAACGAGGCGATGAAACGCGCCGCTATCCCTCCGAATGCATCTGTAAATATGGCTTTCGTGCCCACACGGGTTTCCGAGAGCACAGCCTGTCGGGCGAGGAATGATGTGATGTCATCATCGGTCAATGGGGGTATCTCCATCTTTTGGCGAAGTGAGGCCTCCACCTCTATAGCTACCTTGGTCATTGTGCTCACTGCCTCTACCGGATATTTGCCGTAGGCAGTCTCGCCGGAAAGCATGATTGCGTCTGCACGTTGGTAGACTGCGTTGGCAACGTCGGAAATCTCAGCCCTTGTAGGACGCGGATGCTCTATCATGCTGTGGAGCATCTGGGTGGCGACGATGACGGGCTTGTGTGCCCGGATGCATTTCTGGATCATCATCGACTGGATGCCCGGAATCTTTTCAGCAGGAACCTCTATCCCAAGGTCGCCGCGTGCCACCATAATGCCATAGCAAGACTCGAGAATCTCGTCGAAATTGTCGATACCTTCCTGATTCTCTATCTTGGATATTATCTTGATCGGGGAATGACGCTCATCGAGGATAGACTGCACTTTCTCGACATCGGATGCCGAACGCACGAATGAATGCGCTATGAAGTCTACTCCTAAGTCGACGGCATAGCCGATGTTGCGCTTGTCGCGTTCAGTCACTGCCGGCAAGTCGATGCTGACCCCCGGAAGATTTACGCTTTTGCGTGATCCCAATGTCCCGTCGTTGTCTGCAACTGCATGGATGGCATCCCCAACGATGTCGACGATGGTGAATTCCAGTTCCCCGTCGTCGATCAATACGCGGTCGCCCGGCTTCACCACATTGGCAATATGGTCATAATTGAGATTGATCACCTTTGAGGAGGTCTTCCCATCGGGATTGCCATAGAATGTCACCGCATCGCCTGCATGAAACTCAACCGGATCTCCTGTCTCAGTGACTGTGGTTCGTATTTCCGGTCCCTTGGTGTCCATCATTATGGCGAGTGTGCTGTCAGCTGCCCTTGCATTATCAACAATTTTCTTGAAGCCTTCATATTCAAGGTGGGCTGAATTCATACGCACCACATTGACGCCGGCGGCTGATAATTTCTTTATAAACTCCACGTCGCATCTCTTGTCTGATACCGTGGCAACTATCTTGGTAAATTTATGCATAATTCTAATTTTCTTGGTATTCGTAGATTCATTCGGGTTATATAAATCCAACGCCCTCACCCCTACAATGGTTTACTTGGCAGCCTACAGCGTAGCCAATTCAAGATCCTCAATTCAAAAATCTCAATTATTTTGATTAATTTTGCACCCTGAAAACTTGACAACTGAAAACTTGACAACTCCCCATGAACCTCATAAGCCTTGACATAGAAGCCACCGACAACGGAGAAATGCTCGAACTCTCCATAATCAACCACTCAGACTGCAAGATAGCTTATCATAGCTATTTCAAACCTGCTGTTGCACGTTCCTGGCCAAACAGCCAGGCAGTGCATCATATATCTCCTGAAATGGTGAAGAATGCCCCTTCCATAAAGAAGGAACGCTCCGCTATCAAACAAATAATCGATGCCGCAGATGGTATCATCGGTTTCGCTGTCGATAACGATATCCGCTACCTTCAGGGAAGCAATATAGACATCAGTGATGACACAAAGATAATAGATGTGCGTGACTGGTTCTGGTATTATAAAGGGAAGAGTCTCGACATTGAATTTGGATCTGTACCGAGACTCGCAAAATGTGCGGAACTCCTTGGCTTTGAATTTTCGGAAGAATCCGAGGCTCATTCTGCATCCAACGATACGCTGATGACCATCAAGCTCTTCAATGCCCTTTTGGAGGAAGCGGACTCAACTCTTGACCTTGCTGAAAAGATAAGTCAATTTGAGACGGTGTTCGACGAAGAACGCCGCCTATATGCTGAAAAAATGGCAAGAGGGTTTATCTCGCTAATACGTACGCCGAAAGGTTATCTTCTGAAAAACAACCATCATCAACCTGCATCCGACGCAGAATACTCAATTGAAGTTCCGGGTCGCTTTCAAGCTGAGCATGACATAAGGGAAAAGTTCCGTAGACGGGAGACAACACCTGACTCACACATGTATGACCTCCGTAGGTCTGACATCGAATTTTTCAAGACTTATACCAATCTCTATGACCCCGAAAAGGAGGAATTCTATCGTCATCTCGCTAAAGCCAGGAGGAAAGCCAAAAATAATCTAAGTTTCAATTTATAAAAAAATCCCGATGGAATTCCATCGGGATTAGAAACGACTGTGTGTCTTTCAAAAAATGTCTGATATAATATGCCTTATGACTGAGCGTTGTTAGAAGCCTCATTTGCGGTGCGTTTGCCACCTTTATGGTTGCCACCCTTACGTTGCCCTTTCATGCCTTTGTTGTGAGCCATGCCTTGCTTTCCACCTTTTCCCTGGCGGATTGCCTTTGATGCCCCGTTGTTGCCACCGCCATTCACATACATATTCTCAAGGAAAACTACGTACTGATCCGGACCGATGATGGCTTTCACTTCCTTCAAGTATTCCATCTTGTCTGCCTTGCGAGCTTCCATACGGGCCTTCATGTCGGCGCTGTGCTTACTCTTGTCGGCTTTCTGATCCTTGGCTTCTGCTTTGAGAGCCTCCATCTTTGCCTTATGGTCAGCGATACGCTTGCTGTCGAGCTCTGCGAGCTTGCTCTTCTGTGCATCTGTCAGGTTTAGACCCTCGTAAGGATTTACCTTTGCCTTCCCGCATTTCTTTGCGCCCTTGCAGCTCTTAGCGTTTTCCACCTGTGCCTTGCTGCACTGTTGTGTGTCCTGTGCCATACCGTTGAATCCTATAAGCGCCATGGCCATGAGTGCCAGTCCTAATACTTTCTTTTTCATCATTAATTCGTGTGTTTTATGTTTGTTTTCTATTTTTGTCTGTTTCTCAACGTCAGATTCATAACTTATAACATCCTCCGTTTTACGCAATCTTTGACTCGTATAACAACCATACGTTTAGTAGCCCTTGCCACTTTAACTTAGATTTAACATGTTGCTTCCTAAAATATTAATTTATGCAAAATAAAAGGAAGCCCCATTAAACCATGGAGCCTCCTTATTGTCTTGAATACCCTTTTATGAGTCGGGTCCTTATTGAGCTGTGTCGGATTTCCCTGATGATGTCTCTGTCGCGGGTGTCTCGTTCTTCTTGAATGAGCGTGTGACATAGTCGGTCAGGTAGACAGTGAAGAGCGGGAAGATGATCATACCTGATATTGGAAGAACGACAGCCACAATCTTTCCTGCGACCGTCACAGGCGATATATCGCAACCTACCGTAGAGAGGTTCATCATAGTCCACCAAAGGGCTGTCCAGTAAGAATTCACATCCGGATTCACACCTGCCTCGCGCTGATAGAATATTAGCGAGCAGAAGTAGGCGATGAAGAGCATGATGGTGATGTAGGATGCAAAAAGGCTCGACACTGCATTCGACGATACGTAGCTTACTACAATTGCCAATGCCAAAGCACCTCTTGCCAAAGGAATAAACCTTACAAAGAATAGGGCATCAGCACTTAAGTGGATATTCAGATAGTTGACGATATTTAAGACGGGAATCGACAATATCAAAAACCAAAAACGGCGTTTGACATACGACCATTTCCTGTCGGCATAATACAGACCTAAGAAGAAGTCGAGAATAAAGACCATGCAGACCCAATACTGGAATGTCATGTAAGCGTGGTTTTCAAGGAAATTAATGCGCTTGAAAGTGTCGTATGAGATCCATGCTATAAGGGCTGCAGAAAGAAGCAGTACGACGATATTCATGAACGTCATGATGATGCGTTCAGACTTCGGTTCCGGTTTTAACGTAGGGGTAGGGATGCTTGTGGTTGCCATAGTATTGGATTTTTATTTTGTTGACTTGGGTTTTGCGAAATATGTGATAAGTGCACCTGCCACCATTACGGCGATAGAGACAATCATTACCGTTGTCGGCCCCCCGCTTTTCAGAAGCACCGGGATTATGAATGCTCCTGCCACTGCTCCCGCCTTGCCGATTCCTGCTGCGATGCCCGTACCTGTGCCTCGGTTCTCGATTGCATAAACCTGGCTCGGAAGTATGAAGGTGATAAGGTGAGGCCCGGCATTGAGGAAGAGCTCAAAGACTACAAAGCCTGCAATAGCCACCCAAGAAGGCCAATGGCAAAGATATGCAGCCATAAGGAGTCCAAGGCCTATTGCGCTACCCCAGAAGCCTACGATTTGCATCTTCACGTGGTTTTCTTTTTTGAGCAGATATAGTCCCAGCCCGAAACCAAGCATCATTACGAGCGTGAGAACGAACGTGAGTCCTACAGAGTGGGTGATATGTTCTATCTCAGGTGCCGTGGCAGGAAGACTGTCGATCTTGAAGCTCATGATGAGCACAGGAAGGAAGATACCTATGCCGTAGACTCCGAGTCCCTCGCATGCCCAAGGCACACCGGTCAGTATTATCTTGCGCAAATGTTCCTTTATGAAAGCCCCCATGCTTTCAGGCTTTGCCTGAGGCTTTGATGATGTGGCAGCAGCCACATCGGATATCATCCTGACATTCGGGCCAAGGAACTTCTCGACTGCCTTCTGCGCCTCTTCTGTATGTCCGCGGCTCATAAGCCACTGCGGGCTTTGGGCAAACCACAGGCGGCTTACGAACATGATAGCTCCAATGACTCCTGTAATGTAAAAGAGATCTGGCCAGATGGCAGGATCCTTCGACTTGGTGATCATCACGTAGCAGATGATGGCCACAACTGCGCTTCCTGCAGATGCAAGCGCCTTGGCGAGCCCTACCATAAATGTACGCCATTTGGCAGGCATAAGTTCGGAGATGTAATCCGGGTCGAGGCTATATTCCCCGCCGATGGCGAAACCCATCAAGAATAGGCAGACGAGAAGCACCGGCACGGCGTGGATAAATACGCAGGTGAGTGATGTGGCGAGGATGATCAGCGGGCATAGACGGAAGAAGAATAGATAGCCGTAGCGGTCGCTCAATCTGCCGAACACTACCGTGCCCACCATAATGCCGATGAGTGAGATACACCCCATTAAGCCCTGTATGCCGGAACTTAGCTCGGGATGCGCCACAAGCTGTATTAATGGTATAACTATGCCGACCAAAGTGGCGAGTCCTTGACCTATGAATTGGCCAAGAGAAGCGACTATCATAATGAATATCTGCCGTATTCCCAACGGCATTGTCGCCAAATCTACAGTCTTTGAGGTAGTGGAATCAGTAGTCATTGTCTATCGTGTTTGTTCTTGGTATAGTTTTTATACTATATTAACACTACTGTTCATTTAGGGTTCAATCCATATCTGTAGAATTTTAGATTATAGATCAATGTGCAAATTTTAAGTTTTTTTCAAATAATTTTTGCAGGGAAGAAAAAAATTCGTAACTTTGCGCCACGTTTTGGTTCGCGACTACGCGATTAATAGGGAATCCGGT
>JAIDTO010000097.1 GCA_029060625.1 Muribaculaceae bacterium
ATAGTGTCCAAACCCAGCCGATTCCATTAACATGTCTCGCATAATTCCCTGCATTAATCCAATATGTCCAGGAATCCGGATCATATATTACTCCAGGATGCCGAGATTCGACCATGACGGCAATTTTATCTGCTCTTTCAGGTCGGCAAATCAGTCCTTCATCTATCAACCAATTGTCGGCAACAACAATGATCATTGCATTTCGATATGGCACATATCCCATTGGAGTCAGACCATCATTAATCTTACCGTCCACTTCTTTGTGAACATCTACTCTAATTCCTTGATTAATCTTGCTTATACCAAAGACATATATGGATTTATTAACTTGACCATATGCGTGTGTATCTGAAAGGATGTCGTCGAGGATTTTTGAAAGAGGAAGGTCGACAGTTTCTTGAAGCTCACTCAGTTCAACACAAGTATTTTCCTCAGATGCTTCGAAAGATCCAAAGGAATTAAAAAGCATCAGCAAGTACAGCATGATATTTACGGAAATCGCTTTCATGTTTTCTCTGGTTTTACCTGTTCTAACTATAGAATTATTAATTCTATATTGATGCCATCCTGAAGCATGTCAGGATTGCTATCACCACATTCGAGAATATGTAGAGATGAAATCATCTTTCTATTTTTCTTAGTTTTGACTCGGTTGGGAGGCTGGGAAGCCTCCCTTCCATATTTGACGCTTCAGGACGCGCACGGGGTGCGCTTACTACTTAGTTTGACTCGCTTGGGAGGCTGGGAAGCCTCCCTTCCATAATTGACGCTTCAGGACGCGCACGGAGTGCGCTTACTACTCAGTTTGACTCGGAGGGAGGCTGGGAAGCCTCCCTTACATATTTGACGCTTCAGGACGCGCACGGAGTGCGCTTGCTACTTAGTTTGACTCGGAGGGAGGCTGGGAAGCCTCCCTTCCATATTTGACGCTTCAGGACGCGCACGGAGTGCGCTTACTACTTAGTTTGACTTGGGACGGCGGTTTTCCAACCGCCGCCCCATAGGGGTTAGATGGAGAAGGAGAGGATGACGCGCTGATAGAAGTTAAAGTGGGAGGGAGCAATGTTGAAGTCGAGGGAGGCTTTCAACGACATGAATTTGCGTTTGAGGAAAATGATTGAGGCTGAGGTGCGGTTGTAAAGGGAAGCTGCGTAGTAGGGCTCTCCTTGGTCCAGGATATAATTGTATCTGCCATAAATAGGATATAGTTTGCCGCCGGCATAGAAGGTATTTTTCAGCTCCAAGAATTTCCATGCTATGTCAAAGTCTGCCCATATGCCTACAGGAGTCCGCCACTCGCGATCCCCACGGTCGCGAGTCAGATCTCCTAATACGCCGACCCGTAGCGAGCAGGAATCAAGAGGAGTGCCGGTTGCCATTTTAGCTATGTCGATTCCAACATACGGATTGTAAAGCAAATTATCGATTACGTGTTGGTCCGGATTTCCAGACTTGTCAAGAGCAAGATGATTCATCATGGCGAGTCCACCCCATAGGAATTTTCCTCCGGCATGATATCGCTCGCCACTTGCTATGATATTGAATGCTTCCCGTTGGGTCTCTGTCTGCATGCCCCTCCAGTCGAGAAAAGCTTGGAAATAGCCTTTGTCGTTTCGATAGCCAATCATCGCTCCGCGAATGTTTCGCTGACTATATTTTACGGAGTCGTTCCAAATATAGTTTGGCATCTCTGCATAAAGCTGATCCCTGCCAAACATTCCCATTGCAAATCGCAGTCCTTTTGACTGGTAGCGGTAATAGACTGTAGGAGAAAGCCGATGTCCTTCCCATTCGCAACCTATGGGTTGCGTCCAGACTACGCCTGCCGCTATCCTGTGGCGGTCATCATAAAGGCTGATACCGATTTCCGGAGCAAGCTGGGTCTGGAAAAATGTCTTGGCTGCTGCATACTGTGTGTCACCCTCACGATTGTCAAAGACAGCCGACATGTCTACACTCCAATAAAGATCCGGCCTTTGTGCATAAAGACCGGATACGCTGATGAGTGCTAATATTGCACCTATGAAAATATTCTTGAGATTCATATCAAAGAACGTCTGGCTTGCGGATTGCCATATACATACGTGGGAGAGCTGTGTAGGTTCTGCTGACAATGACCAATGCCAAATAACCGAATACACTTCCGAAAGCTGCTCCACACAAGATATCAGTGGGATAGTGTACGCCACAATAGAGTCGGGAAATGCTCACCACTATAGCCCATATGAAAATCATGGTTGTGAATTTTCTTGATCTCATTACGCAAGAAAGGAGAGTGGCGAGGGCAAAGGTGTTTGCTGCGTGGCAAGAGGGCCAGCTATAGCCTCCGGGTTGGATTCCATTGACGAGAGTGATGGCACCGAAAATTGGATTTTCCGGATTGCAGGGACGCAGACGGCCAATGTATGGGCGAATTACACTTGCACAGATTTGATCAGTCATAACGATGGCAAGGACTACGGCAACCAGCGTAAGTGCGGCATATTTAGGACCTAATTTCTTAAACAATAAGTCGATCAATAGGAGATAGAAAGGTATCCAGATCCATTTTCCGGTGATCAACGCCATTGCCTCATCCATAAAAGGAGTATGGTTGCCATTGAAAAACAACAATATTTGTTCGTCGAGTGATGTTAGTGTTTCAATCATATTGAAATTTAATTCTAAAAATCTTTATCAGTAAGTTTTAATTAGTTTCTCGCAAATTTAGTTCAAATTCTCTTAATTTCCAAAGCTTTTCCCTATTTTTTACCTTTTTTTAGCAAGATTTTACTTTCTGATACGAAAACGGGCCTGATTCGTAAGAATCAAGCCTCGTTCTAATTTATCTTCTTAAGACTTAAGACCAAAGACTTAAGACTAAAAGTGGGATGTGCCGTCGAAGCAGTGGGTGCAGACTTGGTCTTTTGGCAATCCGATGGCTTCTATGAGATTTTCGAGCGTGTTGAACTTGAGTGAGGTCAGTCCGTAGCGTTCACGCATCTTTTCTACCATCTTACAGTAGCGGCAACTACCGGTCTTTGCATATTCCTCAAGATGAGCGTTGGGGTCGCCTTCAAGTTCCTCAATTATTCGGCGGGTGAGAAGTTCCATCTCAGATTTGGATGATGTGAAGTTGAGATATCGGCATCCGTAGATGAGAGGGGGGCATGCAATGCGCATATGAACTTCCTTTGCGCCACAGTCGAACAAAACATTTACATTGTCGTTGAGCTGAGTGCCGCGCACAATGGAGTCGTCGCAGAATAGAGCTCTCTTGCCTTTAAGCATAGCTTCGTTTGGCACAAGTTTCATTTTTGCAATGAAGCTGCGCATAGACTGGTCAGAAGGAGTGAAGCTGCGGGGCCAAGTGGGAGTGTACTTAGAGATGCATCGCTGGTAGGGAGTGCCGTGGCCTGCTGCATATCCTAATGCCATGCCAACTCCGGAATCAGGGATACCTGCCACGCAGTCGATCTCTGTTTCCTGGTCTTGTTGCCCGAGGGCATAACCAGATTTGAATCTGACCTCTTCTACATTGCGACCTTCGTAGGTGGAAGTAGGGAATCCATAGTAAACCCACATGAAGGCACAAATCTGCATTTCCTTGTTTGGCTGGCGTAGCTGGCGTATGCCGTTGGGTTTTAATTCTACTATCTCTCCGGGTCCAACATCCCGAAGCAGTTTGTAGTCGAGGTTGGGGAAGGAGGTAGACTCGCTGCTGACAGCGTAGCCGTCTTCTTTTTCGCCGATTACGATGGATGTGCGTCCAAGTTTGTCGCGTCCTACTATCACTGAGTCTTCTGTAAGGATGAGCATTGAACATGATCCTTTCACCTTGTTGAAGACGTTCTCAATGCCTTCCACGAAGGTCTTGCCCTGATTGATGAGAAGAGCAACGAGTTCTGTAGGATTAGTGACTCCGGAACTGAGCTCAGCAAAGTGTGCTCCGCTGTCGAGCAATTCTTTCTCAAGTTCGTCCATGTTGTCGATCTTCGCTACAGTCACAATAGCGTAGCGCCCGAGATGTGAGTTGATCGTGATAGGCTGCGGATCGGTATCGCTTATGACTCCGATACCCATGTTGCCCTTGTATTTGTGCAACTCCGATTCAAACTTCGTGCGGAAATACGAGCTCTCGAGCGAGTGGAT
>JAIDTO010000098.1 GCA_029060625.1 Muribaculaceae bacterium
CTTATTAATTATGGCGTGCATCAGATGAAAGATAACCCTGCATTAGCAGAAAGTTGCCTTAAATTAGCTGCATCCAACGGCAATCAGAAGGCAAATGACTATCTCGGGTTCTTCTACTTTCAGCAGAAAGATTATGACACTGCAAAAAAATATCTTGAATCAAAGGCAGATCATGAAGGATTCGCTTACACCGCTCTCGGAAGTATGTTTCTTGAGGGTAAAGGAGTGAGAGAAGATGGTTCGAAAGCAAGGGAAAACTACCACAAAGGGGCTTTGAAAGGGTATTCAAGAGGTATGACCCTGTATGCAAATCTGCTCGGGACAAAAAATGGAGGATCACTTGACTATCCAGATGCCTTTTTTTGGCACTACATAGCAGGAGAACTTGGAGAGAATTTATCGCGCGTCACACTTTTCCGACCTATGCTGCCTCAAGCTCCCGCCACAGATGAAGTAGGACAAGACGCTCAGCAAGCTCTCTTATGGATAGAGAAAGTGCATACCGGCATGAAGCTCCAGGATCAACCTATATATAAAGATGGATTCTTGAAAGGATTGAAAGAAAGTGAGAAAGCAGCAGATGCAGGTGATGACTGGGCAAGATTCTATCTTGGAAGCATGAACTACAACGGAGATTTTCTAAACCAGAATTATCCGCAGGCTATCCGCTATTATGAACAGATTGTGAAAAATGGGAAACTTCCCGCCACTGTCATATCAACAGTAAAAGACAGACTGGCAGAGATGCAGAAAACCCAAAAGAAATAATGCTTTGACTATAACGAAATGTATTAAGATAGCCGCATTCGGAATTTTTGCGGCTATCTTAATACATTTACGTGCGTTTTTTGTTATATAGATAGAGTTTTTTAAGGTAAAATGTCTGTTTGATTGAGTTGACAAGCTTCTTTTTTAAGAGATTTAGCACAAAATCAGACAGGCAGCAAGTATTTAAATCATGCAAAACATATCGAAAGTTACCAAAGAGATGGCCCTCGATTATCATGAGGAGGGAAAACCGGGTAAAATTGAAATAGTGCCCACCAAACCATATGCATCACAGCATGACCTCGCACTGGCATATTCGCCGGGTGTGGCATATCCATGCTTGGAGATCCAGAAGAATCCGGAAGATGCTTATAGGTATACAGACAAAGGTAATCTTGTAGGCGTCATCAGCAACGGAACTGCAGTATTAGGGCTTGGTGATATAGGGGCATTAGCAGGGAAGCCTGTAATGGAAGGCAAGGCGCTGCTCTTTAAGATATTTGCAGGGCTGGATGCATTTGATATTGAGATCAATGAGAAAGATCCTGAAAAGATCATACAGATAGTCAAGGCTATATCGCCAACATTCGGAGGCATCAACCTTGAGGATATCAAAGCCCCCGAGTGTTTTGAAATTGAAACACGACTTAAAGAGGAATGTGACATCCCGATCATGCATGACGACCAGCATGGAACTGCAATAATCTCAGCTGCCGGACTCCTTAATGCCCTTAAGATTCAAGATAAGAAGATAGAAGACATACGCCTGGTGGTGAACGGAGCCGGAGCTGCAGCCATAAGCTGCACGAGACTATACGTGCAGCTTGGAGTGAGAAAGGAAAATGTGGTGATGTGCGATTCTAAGGGAGTAATCCGTGCAGACAGGTCGAACCTGAATGAACAGAAACGTGAATTTGCCACTACCCGCAACTTACACACACTGGCAGAAGCAATGGCGGGAGCAGATGTCTTCCTCGGACTTTCTGTAGCAGATGTAGTCACTCCTGAAATGGTGCTGTCCATGGCAGAGAAACCGATTGTGTTTGCATTGGCAAATCCTAATCCGGAGATTGATTATAACCTTGCCATGGAGACGCGCCCGGATATAATTGTTGCCACAGGAAGGTCTGATTATCCCAACCAGATCAACAATGTGATCGGATTCCCATATATATTCCGAGGTGCACTTGACTGCGGAGCAACAGGAATCAACGAGGCAATGAAGATTGCTGCCGTGCATGCGATTGCAGATCTTGCAGAGCGTCCGGTACCGGCTGTAGTGGATGAGGCATATGGAATGAACAACATAAAATTCGGCAGAGAATACATTCTTCCGAAGGCTCTTGACCCACGACTGCTTCTTTGCGTGGCACCCGCTGTGGCGCGGGCTGCAGCAGAATCAGGTATTGCAAAGCGTCCGGTTACTGATTGGGATGCATATCAAGTGAGACTACGAGCTTTGATGGGTGATGACGGAAAGATGATGCGCCGCATATCCGAGATGGCACGCCATACACCGAAACGAGTAGTGATCTGTGAAGGAAATATGGACAATATGCTGCGTGCAGCTGTAAGAAGCGGTCATGAAGGTGTATGTCGTCCTGTTGTCCTCGGCAATGAGGAGATGATCGAAAAGCGAGCCGCACGTCTTGGATTGTCGCTAAAAGGTGTTGAGATCATCAATCCCCGTCATGACCGTGAAATGGAGACTCGTGAGCGCTACGCAAGGATTCTCGCACAGAAGAAAGCACGCGAAGGTTTCTCTTATGACTTGGCATTGGAGAAGATGTTTGAGCGTTCATATTTCGGCATGATGATGGTAGAGACCGGTGATGCGGATGCATGTCTCTATTCATCCTATTCAGCTGGAGAGTCGGCTGCAAGCGATGTAGTATCTATTATTGGACTGCAGGATGGATACAATCATTTCGCAACGATGCATATCCTGAATACACGCAAGGGTACATTCTTTATAGCAGATACGGCTGTAAATCCGGATGCAGACAAGGCTGCCTTAGTAGACATAGCGCGATTGGCAGATCATACCGTCAAATTCTTCGCTATAGAGCCTGAGATAGCTATGCTGTCGTATAGCAATTTCGGTTCATCCAAGCATGAGGAGGCAACTTTAGTGGCTAATGCAGTGAAGGAGCTTCATGAGAAATATCCGAATGTAAACGTAGACGGAGAGATGCAGGTGGAATATGCGCTTGACACAGAGCTGCGTGACCATACCTATCCTTTCAATAAGCTGAAAGGCAAAAAGGTAAATACACTTGTGTTCCCAAACCTTACGGCTGCCAACACGACAACCCAGATGCTTTTGAGCATGGGAGTAGGTTCGATTATCGGCCCTATCCAGATGGGACTGAAGAAACCTGTCTACTTTACCAACAGCAATGCTTCTGAGCGTGAGATCATCGACCTGGTAACAATTGCAGCAATTGATGCCATCACACTTGAGAAGAAGTGATAAGTCTTAAGTCCCATTCTTATGAGAGTGTGAGCTTTAGCATCAAGCTAAATTTAATTGTAGCTCAATAAAATAGGCTTCCTCAATGAGAGGAAGC
The DNA here is from genome assembly GCA_029060625.1 of Muribaculaceae bacterium. Taxonomy (GTDB): domain Bacteria; phylum Bacteroidota; class Bacteroidia; order Bacteroidales; family Muribaculaceae; genus Lepagella. The sequence goes on from JAIDTO010000098.1 coordinate 3,339, forward strand.
CTATTTTATATTAGATTATTCTATTCTTAGAAGAGACTCCAGGAGACTGTGAGGCCTGCCATTACGATAGCGACCATAGACATCAGTTTGATGAGGATGTTGAGGCTTGGGCCGGATGTATCCTTGAAGGGGTCACCAACAGTATCACCTACAACTGTAGCTTTGTGCACTTCGCTGCCTTTGCCACCGAAATTACCTTCCTCGATATATTTCTTTGCATTGTCCCATGCACCACCTGAGTTAGCCATGAAGACTGCAAGAACGAAGCCGGCGGAAAGACCTCCAATAAGAAGACCGATTACACCCGGGACACCAAATACGAGACCTACAATGATAGGAACAGCTATAGCGAGAAGCGAGGGGAATACCATCTCACGCTGAGCACCCTTCGTAGAGATCTGAACGCAACGTGCATAGTCGGGTTCTGCCTGACCAGTAAGGATACCCTTGATCTCGCGGAACTGACGGCGAACTTCCTCAACCATGTGAGACGCAGCACGGCCAACAGCATTCATAGTGAGACCGCAGAAAAGGAATGCCATCATTGCACCTATAAACATACCTGAAAGCACCATAGGATTCATGAGGTTGACATCATAAGCCACCATGAAATCGCGGAATGTAGCCTGATTAAGTGCAATCATACGAGGAACCTCAAGATTGCTCACAGGGTCGATTGTAGTGCCGACCTGAATGAACTCCTGACCAATGTGGTGGAGACCCATACGAATTTCCTCAACATATGAAGCAAGAAGGGCAAGGCCGGTAAGTGCGGCGGAACCGATAGCGAAGCCTTTGCCTGTGGCAGCGGTAGTGTTGCCGAGAGAATCAAGAGCATCTGTACGTTTACGGACATTTTCACCAAGCGAGCTCATCTCAGCGTTGCCACCGGCATTATCGGCGATAGGACCATAGGCATCAGTAGCAAGAGTAATGCCAAGAGTGGAGAGCATACCTACAGCTGCGATACCGATACCATAAAGACCCCAAGAAATATTGGCGAAATCAAAACCGGAAGCAAGGTAATAGCTCATAATGATACCAAAGACAACTGCGATGACAGGAACGGCAGTAGATATCATACCAAGACCAACGCCAGAGATAATGACTGTAGCCGGGCCGGTTGTGCCACTTTCAGCAAGTTTCTTTGTAGGTTTGTAAGATTGTGACGTATAATACTCAGTAGCCTGACCAATAACGATACCGACAAAGAGGCCTACCACTACAGCAAGTGATATATTGATCCAGTTGGGAATCTCAAGAGCCCACATGATAAGGAATGTGGCTGCCACGATAAGAGCTGAACTAAGATTAGTACCTGTGGCAAGAGCTCCAAGAAGATTTTTCATAGTAGCATTTTCCTTAGTCTTCACGGCAAAGATACCAATGATGGAGAGGAGGATACCAACAGCAGCGATAAGCATCGGAGCCATGACAGCCTTGGTCTGTAGAGCTACGCTTCCAGCCTCTACATCCATGAAGCCAACAGCGCCAGCTGCTGCGCCAAGAGCAGCAGTAGCAAGGATAGATCCGCAATATGACTCATAAAGGTCGGCACCCATACCTGCCACGTCGCCTACGTTGTCGCCAACATTGTCGGCAATAGTAGCAGGATTGCGGGGGTCATCTTCAGGAATACCAGCCTCAACCTTACCCACGAGGTCAGCGCCTACGTCAGCAGCCTTAGTATAGATGCCACCACCTACGCGAGCAAAGAGAGCCTGAGTACTTGCACCCATACCGAATGTAAGCATTGTGGTGGTGATCATTGTAAGCTTCTGAGTTTCGGGAAGGTCGATCACTGCATTAAGGATAAGATACCAGAAAGAGATGTCGAGAAGACCGAGGCCTACCACTACGAGACCCATGACTGCTCCAGAACGGAAAGCAACCTTAAGGCCAGAGTTGAGAGATTCGCGGGCTGCGTTAGCTGTACGCGCTGATGCGTAGGTAGCCGTCTTCATGCCAAGGAAACCTGCAAGACCTGAGAAGAAACCACCGGTGAGGAATGCAACGGGAACCCATTCATTCTGCACACCGAAACCATAAGCCATGATGGAGAAGAGCACTACAAGGCAGAGGAAGACCACCGTCACGATCTTATACTGCTGACGCAGATAAGACATAGCACCCTGACGCACGTGAGAAGCTATCTTCTTCATCGTGTCTGTACCTTCATCCTGACCCTTCATCCAGCGGAAGAAGTAGAAAGCGAGTGCCAATGCGACGACCGATGAAGCAGGCACAAGCCAGAACAGATTATTAACCATAGTGAAATCTAAAAAAGTTGATATTGAGATATTAAAGTTATTTTATCCTAAACCAGTAACCAGCAGTGATGCCAACACTAAGCTGATTAGATAGAGAAAATGTATCCTGCCGCCCGGAAGGCATCACATTTCCGATGCCATAATATACTCGAGCCTCCAATACGATTGAATTACGACGGTTTATGCTAAATTCACCGCCTAAGCCTGCCACTATTCCAAAGTCGAGTTTCTGGCTTACTTGCATTGTAAGCTGTTCTTCCCGCCTATTCTTGTCGTGGAATCCTTCCAGACCTTCGGTGTTTTCATAATCAAAATTGCATTTGATCTGATCACCAAGATAATAAGCTATTTCAGGACCGGCATTGATGAAGAATTTACCTCTGTTGCCGAAATAAATGTGGGACATAACAGGGACTTCAACATAATTGAGGATTCGCTGATAACTATATGGAAGATCCTCAAACTTCTCAGCCCATCCTCTTTGCACAAGATTCACTTCCGCTATCAGACCGAAATGATTCTCCTCAGTATATCTGAAAGTTACGCCTCCCGTATATCCCATTCCAAGTTTGCCCGTAATGGATGGCTTGAACATAACAGAGGAAAATGTGACACCCCCTCTTGCCCCTATATCGACACGAGAATCAAAATGGGTTTGCGCCCACCCTGACATCATGACAGACAACAATGCAACTATAAATAAAAAGAGTCTCTTCATCTCCTCACATGCGAATTAGGATTTTTTCAACTTCTCCGTAGGGAGAGAAACGAATCATATAGGCTGATGGATTAAAGAACCCACCCCAATTACCGACTCTCTCAAGGTTGATCGGAGTCTGAATCTCTTTTCCATCAGGAATAGCGGCATTAAAATCACCTTCGTTGGATGCGATGCCCGGAATGAAATAATTAGCAATATCATATCCGGCTACAGCATACGTCGGAAAAGAGCGTATCGGACCATGCCCATATGCAGATGAATAAGTGGATATAAACTCCTTTCCGGGACCCGCAGTATGATCGAAATAGAACCTTGAGGGGAAATATACATCATCCTTATGGAAACGTTCCTTCATTCCTTCTGCCACTGTGATCCAATTAGGACGACCCATCACCTTAATATCGACAAAAGGATAGTTTTCCTTTAAATATTCGATTGCAGTCAGCATCGTCTGAATCTCATCTTTAGACGTAGGATATCCATAAAAGAGATACCTGCCACTTTCGTCAAGTTTGGTTTCAGCAAGGTCCTCAAGTTTTCTGCTAATCACAGAAGAAGCATCGCGCCTGCTCTTGATTGACTCGGCAAACGCATCCTCCGGATCTTCCTTCCCAACCATCACAAGCTTATATGAGCCAAACAACGAAGCTGCCCACTCTCCTACCTCATCGCTAAAATATGCCGAGGGGGTAAGAAGATGTATCATGGAGGGATTTTCAAGATACATCTCATTCTTGACATCAAAAGCATTCACTATTTCCACTCCATTGTCTTCGCCATACTGAGCAAGCCATGCGGGGAAATTCTTTTCATAGGTTGTCACCACAATATCAGCCTTGAAGTCGTCAAGATCAGCAATAAGAGACTCCGTCACTTTCACAGAGTCAGAGCCTGCTCTGTTATCGCAAAGCACCTTCAGCCTGATTTGATAAGGAGCATTCTTAAGGCGGTCGAGTGCCAGAAGAGTACCTCTTGTGAATTCATTGTCTCGTTTCGACATAGGGTCTTCTATCATCACAGCCATACTCACAGACTTGGAAAGATCGGAGATAGAATCACCCAGACCAAGCATATGCACCTCTTTATATATATCACGACGCCCCTCAAGAGTATTCTCACGCTCATCAAAAGGCTCCACCTCTTTCTCTACAGTAGTAGTTTCAATGACAGGAATAGCAATCTGAGCATTTTTCTTGAGATGCGTTCCGGAGTTAGCCTCCATCAGGTCCACGATGTCAACTCCGGTCTTCTCAGCTACAGATTCCCAGGTGTCGCTTTTCTCGGCTTTATACGTATCGATACGGGCTATATGAGTTTCATCAACTTCTTTTACGACCAAATTATCTTTATTAGAGTTGACACTTATCCTAAGAATATCACCTGACGCAAAATTATTCTCTGCCACACCTTTATTATCACGAAGCAACTGCTCCACACTCGTATTGTAGGCAGATGCAATGTCGGAAAGGGTGTCGCCATCCTTCACCGTATAGTAAAGATAGGAACTGCCGTCGTTGATCATTTCTGAATCCTGGGGAATCGTAATGACATCACCTTTTTTCAAAAATGACTTAGCTGATGGGTTATAGAGATAGATTTTATCTACTTTCACGCCATACATCTTAGCTATGGAATATACCGAATCCCCTTTTTTCACTACATGACGGATGACGGGATATGCTTCAGGAGGGATAAAGGAAGTCTCACCTTCATCCTCGTCAATGCGGTATTCAATATCAACCGGATAATACACCTTAGCACCTTTCTCCAGTTTTTTACCAAGAGAAGGGTTAAGCTCGTCGAGCCTATCTATATTCCAACCGAAGCGATGGGCAATTCCATAAAGAGAATCTCCTTTCTTCACTTCATACATATAGTACTCACTTCCCGCGATATTCACCTTAGGAAGATCTTTTGCAGATACTGCTGCAGAAGCAGAGATAAAATATCCAATCGCGACAGCGACGCTAAGTATATATCTTTTCATCTGAAACTTATAAAATATCAAGGGAATGCCCCACGAAGACATATTTAAGACAAAATGCGAACAGACCCTTGTAGTTCATCTTACAAAATTAGTAAAAAAATCTTTTGCCAGAAGCATAAAAAATGATATAAATTAAAAAAAGTCTAAAAAAAGCCCATTTTTCGACATTTTGGATAATAATTCACGTCGATAATTAGGTTATTCGGAGGTTTTTTATTAAATTTGCACACATAATCCGAAACGGGATTGAACTACACACGTAGCAACACTCCAAGTTGCAAGGTTTGGTTCAGGTATATGACCTAAGTGACAATATCTAAATATAATTAATAACAAATGGCAAAGAAAGTCTATACGTTCGGCAATGGTAAAGCCGAAGGTAATGCCGAGATGAGAAACCTTCTCGGCGGCAAGGGTGCAAACCTTGCTGAGATGAATCTTCTGGGAATGCCCGTACCTCCCGGATTCACTATCACTACAGAAGTATGTACAGAGTACACACAGTACGGCCGTGACAAAGTAGTAGCAGACATCCAGAAAGATGTAGAGGCTGCAATCGCACACATCGAAGAGCTCACCGGCAATAAATTCAACGATCCTTCCAATCCCCTTCTTGTTTCCGTTCGCTCAGGAGCACGCGCATCAATGCCCGGCATGATGGATACAGTCCTCAACCTCGGCATGAACGACGCTACCGTAGCCACTATGGCTGAGAAGAGCGGCAATCCCCGCTTTGCATGGGACAGCTACCGTCGTTTCGTACAGATGTATGGCGACGTTGTACTCGGCATGAAGCCGAAGAGCAAGACTGACATCGATCCCTTCGAGGCAATCATGGACCAGGTGAAGGAAGAAAAGGGCGTTAAACTTGATACCGAACTTGATGTAGATGATCTGAAGGAACTCGTAAAGCGTTTCAAGGCTGCCGTTAAGGAATATACCGGTAAGGACTTCCCCGAATCAGCATGGGAACAGCTCTGGGGAGGCATCTGCGCTGTATTTGACAGCTGGATGAACGAACGTGCTATCCTCTATCGCCGCATGAACCAGATTCCTGAAGAATGGGGAACTGCTGTCAATGTGCAGGCAATGGTATACGGCAATATGGGTAACAACTCCGCTACAGGCGTTGCATTCAGCCGTGACGCTGCTACAGGTGAAAACATCTTCAATGGTGAGTACCTTATCAATGCACAGGGTGAAGACGTGGTTGCCGGTGTTCGTACTCCTCAGCAAATCACTATCGAGGGTTCACGCCGCTGGGCTAAGCTTCAGGGTATTTCTGAAGAGGAACGTGCAGCCAAGTATCCCGCACTTGAAGAAACAATGCCCGACTGCGCTGCAGAACTTATCGCTATCGCTAATCGTCTTGAGGATTACTACCGCGATATGCAGGATATGGAATTCACAATCCAGAACGGCAAGCTCTGGATGCTCCAGACCCGTAACGGCAAGCGTACAGGTGCTGCTATGGTGAAGATCGCCATGGACCTTCTCCGCGACAACATGATCGACGAGAAGACAGCTCTTCTTCGTATGGAACCCCAGAAACTCGACGAACTCCTCCACCCCATCTTCGACAAGGACGCACTCAAGCGTGCCAAGGTCGTAGCAAAGGGTCTTCCCGCATCTCCGGGTGCAGCTTGCGGCCAGATAGTATTCTCTGCAGAAGATGCAGAGGCTTGGGCAGACAAGAAGCGTAAGGTTGTACTCGTTCGTATCGAGACTTCTCCTGAAGACCTCCGCGGCATGGCAGTGGCTCAGGGTATCCTTACTATGCGCGGCGGTATGACCAGCCATGCAGCTGTTGTAGCCCGTGGTATGGGTAAGTGCTGCGTATCAGGTGCAGGTGAAATCCGCGTAGACTATAAGGCAAAGACTGTAGAAATGAGTGGCAAGACCTATAAGGAAGGTGATTGGATCTCCCTCAACGGTTCTACAGGCGACGTATATGACGGTCAGGTTCCAACTACTGAACCGGAACTCGGCGGCGACTTCGCAGCTATCATGAACCTTGCTGACAAGTTCACAAAGTGTCTCGTCCGCACAAATGCAGACACTCCGCGCGATGCAAAACAGGCCCGTAAGTTTGGTGCTCAGGGTATCGGTCTTTGCCGTACAGAGCACATGTTCTTCGAGGGTGACCGTATCAAGGCAATTCGCGAGATGATTCTCGCAAGCGACGAAGAAGGTCGCCGTATCGCTCTTGCCAAACTGCTTCCGATGCAGCGTGGTGACTTCGAAGGTATCTTCACTGCTATGGATGGCTACGGCGTGACAGTTCGTCTGCTCGATCCTCCATTGCATGAGTTCGTACCTCACCAGACAGCTACTCAGAAAGAGATGGCAGAGGAAATGGGTCTTACACTTGAAGAGGTTAAGGCTAAGGTAGACTCTCTCGAAGAGTTCAACCCGATGCTTGGTCACCGTGGTTGCCGTCTCGGTATCACATATCCTGAGATCACTGAGATGCAGACTCGTGCCATCATTGAGGCAGCCCTCAACTGCAAGGCTAAGGGCATCAAGGTTCATCCCGAGATCATGGTTCCTCTCGTAGGTACTCTCAAAGAGCTTCAGCACCAGGCAAACGTAATCCACACTACTGCTGCGAAGGTATTTGACGAAAGAGGTGAGACTGTTCCTTACAAGGTAGGCACAATGATTGAGGTTCCGCGTGCTGCCCTCACAGCAAATCAGATTGCAGAGGTAGCTGAGTTCTTCTCATTCGGAACAAACGACCTTACTCAGATGACATTCGGTTACAGCCGTGATGACGCTCCCAAGTTCATCAAGAAATATAAGGAGCTCGGCATCCTGAAGGTGGATCCGTTTGAGGTTCTTGATCAGGAAGGCGTTGGCCAGCTTGTAGAAATGGGTGTTAAGAAAGGTCGTTCTACCAACCCCGACCTTAAGGTTGGTGTCTGCGGCGAGCATGGTGGCGAGCCCAGCTCAGTTAAGTTCTGCGCAAAGATCGGCATGAACTACGTAAGCTGCTCACCATTCCGCGTGCCCATCGCCCGCGTAGCTGCGGCGCAGGC
>JAIDTO010000099.1:0-16987 GCA_029060625.1 Muribaculaceae bacterium
ACTTATTGATATTGCAAATATACAGTTTTAAAGTCAGTTATGCAAACAATCTGCAACGTTTCAATCAAAACCCAACTCGAATGTTTTATTTTCCCTGCAATCTTGCATCTAAGGCCCCGACTCAAAAAAATGATGCCAGAGAGGACCTTTGTGTGAAATAAAAAAACGGCAGCCATTTTCACAAACAGCTGCCGCTAAGTGCTTTCCATAATACATTTTACTAACCTAACATCATGAAACTAATTTCTTACTTATACCTATTAAACAAATGCGGGTGCATAAGGTTTAATGCGCCCGCAGTTTTTTTCAGTGGTATTTGTCATTTCAAGATAAATCATGATATATCACATCAATCAAGATAAATCATGAAGCTATATCATTTTTATCAGTAACGGTTTGCTTTCTCCAAATAGTAGTCGCGTAGTTCGTTCCATCGATAATATGGTCCGGCAACGGGTGTGGCAGGCAGTCTCACCTCTTCCTCATTGAGCAGACATTTCACAAGCACATCCCCTTCTTTGTTCTTATAAAATACGAGCTGGATGTTCCCTGCCATCGGAATCAGGTCGTAGCTGCGCACACCGGCTGCCTCTGCTTCCTCAATAGATGCGAATTCCTTGCCAAAGTCATTTATCTCCATTAGTGTAATGAAATTGATCAGGATTCCGTCATGACCGTATCGGAGATTTACGCTCGGACGCGTTGACATGATTGCTGTGTCAGTGCTCTCAATGATATTTTTCAATAGCTTGCGTTGGGTGTAAGGCATACGGCGCTCAGTCAAGGGTGTGTCTATACTATGGAGTACCCATCCTGCATTGTCGCCTCGCCATGCCTCGCGCACTTCATCGGCAGTGAACACCTTGTCGAGCATCCATGGCTGCCCTGTGTGTCCTTGTGTGTTTGCGAGTATCCAGTAGAGTTGAGGCATCAATCCGCGTGCAACGCTGTCGAGTGCAAATTGCTTGTCGGTGACGAGACGGGAAAGATATCCGTCAGGAACGGAATGATTTTTCCAATACTCCCAAAGCACCGGATTTGCCTTGTCCTTAATCTCCCATGCCGGTTTGTCATCATAGTTCATGAAATACATATCAGCATAAGAAGCGTCACTCTTCACGCTAACATTGGGAGCGACCTCGCGTATCCCCTGCAGGCCATTAAGCATCGAAAGTATGCAGCGGATCACAACAGTGGCTTTGGCATCCACTTGCGATGAGTCCGAGAATAGTTCCGGATAGTTGCGGGCCATGCGCCGTCCTATTGCCTGGTGCTGTAAAGCACCTTTGTCGGAAAGTTCACCAAGTCTGCCGCGCGAAGCAACTTCAATTTTTCGTAATTCTTCAAGTGTCTCTTTTCCAAGGGGAGTCAGTTTTCCGGCACGCTCCGCTTTTTCGAGGTTTTGGACAGGAGTTTTATAGTCATTTTCCCCTATAAGCCAGCGAGAACCATGTCGTCCGTAATGCTCAAGATGAAAAGGTTCATATCCTGCAGGTGGAGGAGTCTGGGCCGGAGGCTCGCTCTCAGCATAAGGATAAGCACGTAGATTTCCTGACAGCTTATGGAAATTCGTCTCAAGATCAGCCGATGGAGGAGTGGCAAGTGCGGCAAATGAATTGAGCAACAATGCCGACAATAGAATGATTGATTTCATGATGGTATTAGATTTTGATTTTAAAGGGTAAAAGGTATAATTTTACACCTTCTACCCTTTAGAGTTTTATATGAAATATTTTAATTAGAAAGCGATCTTGCTTACCTTATTGCCTTTCTTAATGATGTAGATGTTGCCTTCTGTCGGGTTGGCTACTTTCACACCCTGGAGGTTATAGAAGACTGTGGTTGCGTTGTCGCTGTTGATAGCGTTGATGCCTGTTCCGGTATTGACGGTAAGTGTCTTGGTGGAAAGGTCAAATTCGACTTCAGCATTTTCTACGGCCTCTGTAAGTTTGATGTTGTTTCCGTTGTAAACGAGGATTGCAGGAACATTTGGTGCTACAGCTTCGCTTGCGCCATAGTTGATTGTTCCCCAGCTTGAGTCTGCGATCTTGAACTCTACGCCCTCTGCGATGCTCACATTTGCCAGTTTATAGATATTGCCATCGGTAGAAGTAAGTTTCCATTCATCTACAGCTTCCCAACCGTTCATTCCGCCACGTACATAGATGTCTACCTGAGGTCTCGGATCGTTAGTTGAGAACTTGATCGACTGCTGGTCAGGATTGATGGTTACTGTCCAAGTGGCTTCGTAATCCATTACGAACTCATAATCTGGAGTGACTACAAATGGAACGGATCCATCATCAAATATTTGGTCAGTCATGCTGGGTGCGATAGTTGCGGAGTTGAAATCTTCCCAGTTGCCATAGAGCGTAGAGATCTTCATTGTGGATGCTTTCTCTGCTACGAGGGTATACACTCCGTCTGCTAATGTGAACTGTGCAGGCTCCTCGACGTTCCAACCCTGGAAACCGCCTACTGCATAGTAATTCACAGAAGCGTCAGATGCCGGCACGAAAAGCACTTGGTTTACGATACACGGACCCTGCATTACAACGCCACCTTCCTTCAGCAATTTGAAGGCATCATAATTCTTTACATCTCCATCTACAGTTAGGTCAAAGTTGGCAAGTGCTTCGACGAGTTCTATTGTAATCCAACCAGTCTCTTCATCGATAGTCATGAAGTCGTAGTTGCCGGCCTCATATGTAGCAAGGTTCAAGCCACTCCAGCCGCCAAGAATAATCTGAAGTGTGTGCTCGGGAGCTGCTGTGTCATATTGCACCTGAAGCTTATCTCCCACTTTGACATCGGCAAATACTTCGTTTGAAACCGATACAGCATCGCCCCATGCGCACTGCTTTGGTCCAAACCATACAGTATAGGGACCTACCTCAATAGCTGATTTCTCATAGGAGATTTCTGATACATACACGCTTTCACCTTTGAACGTAGCTCCATTCTGGTGGATTTTCTCAGCCATATCGTAGGTGATGGCAAGTGTCACGCTGTTGGGTACATCACCTGCTCCGGTGCTTGCCAACGGTGGCCAACCTGTATCACCTTCGAAGATACCTACCTGAGGCCATCCTGTGGTTCCTTTGGCGGTGATCGTCATTGTCACGATATCACCTGCATTGAGCACTGCTGATTCTTCGGCCGAGAGTTTTAGAAAATCGTGCCATCCTTCGATTGCCTCACCTTCCGGGGCGTCTGCTGTCCAAAGCACTGTCGGGGCAGCCGTGGCGCATAATGATACTGCAGCTATAGCTGCTGTTGCGAGTAGTTGTTTGATCATTGTGTAAATTTTAAGGTTATTAAAAAGTTATTTATGAATGCAAAAATAATAAATTTTATTAGTTTTACAAAAAATCTAACGGGTAAAGTGTGAAAAAACATTTTACCCGTTAGATCCTGTTAATTAAACCGAATTCGATTTTTTGCTTGAAAGAGGGTCATTATCTACTCTTCATCACTTTCGCGGTGCGTGTTCCTTCTTTGATGAGGTACGTACCGGAGGCGAGACGGTTGAAGCCGATATAATTGCCGATGTATCGACCCTGAATGTCGAATATTTGGGCTGCAGGGGAGAATGTGCCAGCCGCTTCTTCTATACTTAGTACCCCGGTGTGTTCTGTGTCAACGCGGAACAAGCGCAGGTTGCTGAAGAGGAACCAGTCGGCATCCACGATCTTGTCCTTGCTGAAGCAAATCTTGAGCTTGCCGTCTTCGACGTAGGTCATCAGGTAATTGGCGTAGTGGTCGGAAGATTTTGCGAATACGTCTCTTGCCTCTTCCATGCTGTTTGGCGCTCCCCACCAATAGCCATCGTGGGTCTCACCCATGAGCGATACCACGGGTTTCGACATCTCGTTGAGGTTGAATAGGGTGTGGAGTTCCTCGCTGCCGTCGGAGTGACGGGCTGCTGCTGTCGGATGATCGCCGTTGCGGTAGTAAGCCTGGGCATAGAGCATATACCAGCCGTCATCAAGTCCTTCCACTGTCTGGTAGACATTGAACTTGGAGTTGAACATCTCCGCTACATTGGCGCGAACCACGATATTGCCGAACCAGCCCGAGTTGTCACCGTCTTTCTTGAAGTCGGGGTTCTGTATCTTGCTTGTGAGTTCATTGGCTTCGATCATCAGTCCCTTATAATAGGTGTCCATGGCTGCTTTAAGCACTGGGATTGCGGCTGTGATCTTCTCCATATCGTCAGATTGCAGATCTGCGTCTGCTGCCTCCACAGCCACACGGAGTGCATCGTAGCCGGCAACATCATCGAGCATGACGGTACGTGCCTCCTTGATCATGGAGCGGAGTACTGCATAGTTACCGCTCACCATCTCTGCCGCATCGAGCACTACGGGCTCGCATGTGTAAGAAGGTGCAGGAATCTCCATTGCGGCATCAGCTGGATCGGCCTTGATCCTAACGATGGTGAAAGAGTAAGGCTCGAATGTGTAGCTTAGCTTATCGGTGACACCGTCGATGGTAGACTTCACGGGTGAGATAAGCTTCGGCATAGCATATGAGTTCTCGTCGTAGAGCGATTCGGCCTTGAGAGTCTCAATGTTGGCAGTGCCTGCAATATTCTTGGCATTGAGGGCGAGTGTGAGGGGGAGAGGTGCTTTCTCAGCGTTGACAACTTTCACAACAATCTCTCCTGCTTCTGCATCGTATCCTGTGTGGGTGTTGATGCGGCCCCCTGTCGCTTGGGTGAGGTCGGCTTTGCAATAGAGTTGATCATCGATGAATGCCTCGACCTGACCGTTTTTGAGCACAACCTTAAGTTTATACCAGCGGTTGTTCTCGATCCTCATCTTGGGTTGCTCAGAGATGAGGGCACCACCGCCGTTTGTCACGTTCTCAATGCCGGCAGAAGCGTTGTTCCATCCTCCTACATTGAAGTGATAATAGTGATCCCAGTCGCCGTCGTTGCAACCGAATACGAGGAGGAAGCCTTCGTTGCCAGAAGTTTTGCAAGCTTCTACCTCGATGACACCGTCGCGGAACGATAGACCGTTCATAAGGGTGATGCATCGTGTCTTGTTGGCATCGGTCTGACGGTATTCTCCGTCGTCGGTGAGGCTCCATGAGCCTTGCATGTCGGTCCATTCACTTGGTTTGTTGACGAAGTCGGAAGTATAAAGCACTTTGCCGTTGTGGTCTGAGACCTTGAAGTTGCGGAACTTTGCGGCTGTCGACCATGTGCCTATACCGGCGCGGCCGTTATAGGGCACACCTAAGCGCTCGCTCTGGAGCTCTCCTTTTATGTTATAGGATGGAACATTTTCGGAGAACATCTTCTGGTTGTAGTAGGAGGCGCGGCCGAAAGATTCGCCGGAGCGGAGCCAAAGGAGGTTGCATCGCCAGTTTACGGCGTTACTGTTCTGGATCAGGGGTGCATAAGATGCCATCTTGACGATATCGGAGTTGCGCTCCATATCTATCATGAAGCAAGCCTCCGATAGGGTGGCATCCATGTTGCCGTCGCCCACAAACGCGTTGGTGGCATACTCTCCGACGTAGATATTGTAATGTCCGCGGGGTGTCTTGTCGAAGATGTTGCGGTTATTGTAGAAGTATTCAGGCTCCACATACCAGTGTGGGTCAATCATGTCTTCACCCAATCGGAGATTGAATTCCTCTGCGTGTTCGATACCCATTGTGTTAAGGTAGATGAGCTGAGGATATTCAGCTTTCAGTTTATTATAGATATACTTGAAGTTGGCGTCATAGCAAGCACCCCAGTTCTCGTTGCCGATCTCTACATATTTCAGAGGGAAGGGTTCGGGGTGGCCGGCATCGGCACGAAGTTTTGCCCACTCATTGGTTGCGGGGTCTCCGATGGCATATTCGATAGCGTCCTTGATGTCCTGATAGTAAGGGTCGAGGGCTTCTGCTCCGCTTACATATTCTTTGTTCCAGCATGCGAGCCCTGTGTTGCCTACAAACATGCATTCCATCCCTGTGTCTTCACAGAACTGAAGGATCTCATGGTAGCCCATACCCCATGTGGAGCGATAACCCCAGAGGTCATATTCTCCGCGTCGAGTCATGGGGTCGCCGAGTGTCTCTTTCCATTTCACCCGGTTTTCGAGAGTGATCCCTTCGACGATGCATCCGCCGGGCCAACGCATGAATTTCGGTTTGAGGTCAGCGAGGAGCTGAGCCACATCCTTGCGCATGCCGTTGGGTCGACCTTTGAATGTGTCTTGAGGGAATAGGGATACGTAGTCCACATAGATATTGCCGTTGCCGCTGAAGACGAGGGCGAAATTGGCATCGTTGACGGTCTCCGGGGAAGTCAGGACAGCGGTATATTCTTTCCATTCGCCGGAATTGTCTACATCAAATTCTTTTTCGGCAAGCACTTTGGTGCAGTCGGCATCATAGATGATGGCTTTGACTTTGCCGCTGTAGTTTGAGGTGTTGAGGTAGAATCGTAGGTCATATTTCCCGTCTTCTTCAAGGGCAATACCCCAGTAGCCGGTATTGATGAGACGTGCACGTGCCCCATCTTTAGTGCCGCTGATTGCAAGGCTCATCGCATTCGGCGTGTTCTCATGGAGAGGTTTGGCAGGTGTGACTACGTCGTGTGAAACCGAGCAGCCTTCACTGTCTATTTTCCATCCGGTCATTTTTTTCTGTGCGAAATCCCAATCGAAGGTCAGCTGGTTTTCAGCTCGGTAACTCCACATTTCTGTGACCTTATTGGTCTGGATCTTGGTGTCACTGATCTTGTTGAAGCCGCCGGGCATGACTTGCTCTTCGAACCCTCGGTTCTGGATGAGTTCAGCGTAAAGTCCGCCGTCGCCTGAATGGTTGATCTCTTCAAAGAAGATTCCATACATACCGGGGTTGATATCATGCCCCTTGGAGCCCGCGTCTACATAAAGTGTGCCCTGTGCGCTTGCTAAAGACGCAGAAGACAGCAACATGCATGTGGCTAAAGAATAAAGTTTAATCATAAAATGTAAATAAAAAAATATAGTTTCACATATATTAGTGATATAATGAATTATCGGATATGCCTTTCCTTCACCAGTCCATGCCGGAAGGCATGCAAAAGGTCTTTGAGTTCATCGATCTGCCCCTGAAGCTCATGGCCCTTGTCTGTGTCGCGTACTCGCAGACGTTTTGCTGATAACTCCACTATCTGCTTCGACCCTAAGATATCGGTGCCTTCCTTCACGGCTTTCTCTGCCGACTCGAACGGTTCATGCTGCACAAGCTCCAGTCCCCGGCTATGGTACACGAGTGTATACCCCGCTATGCCGGTAGTGGAATGATACGCTTTCGAAAAGCCTCCGTCTATGACAAGGAGTTTCCCATTGGCGCGCATCGGACTCTCACCCTTCGCTGCCCTTACAGGCACATGCCCGTTGATGACATGGCGGTGCTCGCCTTCTACGCTGAAGGCATCTAAAATGCCGTCGATTATCTTCTCATCGTTTCGCAGCTTGTAGTAATTGCCTTTGTCTTCTGTGTGGGTCTCGGTATCCTTGATGAAATAGCGCTCGAAAGTAGCCATCTTCGACTTGTCGAAAAGAGGGGAGTCCTTGCCACACCAGAGATACCAATAATAGTCTATGGCGAATTTCCGCAGCTCCGGGTCTGTGTCGTCGTTGAATGCCGCCCGCATCATCATTCCGATGCGGTGCATCAGTTCCCGCCCACTGTATTTCGCCCCGTTCAGCTCCACCTCCTTCAGGCTCCCGTCTTCATTTAGGGGCATGGAGGCGTGAAATAGCAGGTTGGAATTGTAGATTGCATACATGCATCCGTGTGAGAGCAGGCACTGCACGTGGCGGTTTAGCTTGTCGCTCACCATAAATGAATGGTGCAGTTTCTCTACGAGTGATGCCTCCTCTTCTGTCAGTGCGTATGGATTTTCCGGCGATACAGTCGGGAAGTTGGTGTCCTTAAGCTCATATTCCTTCCCGTTAAGGTTGATCACTCCTTTCTCCTTGTCAATGAGATGCAGAAGCTTACGGTCTTCCATTTCCCATTCCGGTCGCCTGTCGATAGTCTGTGCTTCAAGCTTAAACTGTATGATGCTGATGGCCTTGTGCATCTTGGCCCAGAGCTGGAGCGATTTCTCATCCGGTGCATGCTCCCCATCCATGATGTGGGGTCCGAATCCCTCGCATGGGTCATCGGCATAAGTCTCGAGCGCGAACGTTGCAAGCGGCACCAGGTTGATGCCATATCCATCCTCTAAGGTAGCCATATTGCCGTAGCGCAGCGATAACCTCAGTACGTTGGCGATGCATGCGTCATTCCCTGCGGCAGCCCCCATCCATAGTGCGTCATGGTTGCCCCACTGGATATCGAAACGCTCATATGCGCAGAGTGTGTCCATGATGAGGTGAGCACCGGGCCCGCGGTCGAAGATGTCACCGAGTATATGCAGTTGGTCGATGCTCAACCGTTGGATCACATTGCAGAGCGCGATGATGAAGTTGTCTGCTTGTCCGGTCGAGATGATTGTCTCAATGATGCGGCGGAAATAGGCATCCTTGTCGTAGTCGGTGGGAGACTCATGCAGAAGTTCCTCTATTATATAGGCATATTCCTTGGGTAGCGCCTTCCTTACGCGCGAGCGCGTATATTTTGAGGATACTGATTGAAGCACGAGGATCAGCTGATGCAGTGTCACGCTGTAGAAGTCATCCATATTATCCTCCTCAGCCTTTGTGTACTCTAATTTGCTTTCAGGATAATATATGAGCGTGCATAGGTTTCTTATGTCTTGCTCCCTCAGTGATGTTCCGAAAATTTCCGTCACCTTGCGCCTGATATTTCCGGAGGCATTGCGTAGGATATGGGAAAACGCCTCGTGTTCGCCATGAAGGTCTGCCACGAAATGCTCCGTACCCTTAGGCAGATTCTGTATTGCCTCGAGATTGATGATCTCGGTGCTCGCTGCCTGCACATTGGGAAATGACTGGGAGAGCAGACTCAATATCCTTAAGTCTGTCTCCCGGTCTTTTGCCTCTTTTATGTCTACTGCTACTGGCAGGTTAGTCTTGTGGCCCATACCACGTGGAATACATATGATAGTTGTTGGCGATCTTGATATTCATCTCCTTGGCCTTTTCCGGCTCCACCATCTTGACAAACTTCGCCGGGCAACCGGCCCATAGTTCATGCTTGCCAATCTTTGTATTGCTGAGCACTACAGAGCCCGCAGCGACGATTGCGCCTTCTCCCACCACTGCATTGTCCATCACTACGGCTCCCATGCCGATGAGGGCATAGTCTTCCACCTTGCAGCCGTGTAGCACCACATTATGGCCTACCGATACATGGTCGCCTATCTCGATGGTAGATTTCTCATATAGCGTATGAAGCACGCTTCCGTCCTGGATATTGACTCCGTTGCCTACGCGTATGGAGTTGACGTCGCCACGCAGCACTGCTCCAAACCATACGCTGCATCCGTCGCCGATCACTACATCGCCTACCACTACTGCGTTTGCTGCAAGGAAGCAATCCTTGCCGATCACAGGGGTAAATCCCCTCACTTCTTGTATTATAGCCATATCTTTTTAATTTTAATTCATAATGCATAATTCATAATGCATAATTCAAAAATCAGCAATTCATAATGGTATCAATTCGCAATCAAAAATAATTTTGCCATTGCGTAGTTGATTATGCATTATGAATTATGAATTATGCATTGATTGGAGAGCCATTCTGCCTCTTCCTCCGATAGGAGAGGAGAGAGCCGTTCAAGTATTTCCTTATTATATTCCTCCAGCCACTCTCTTTCTTCCGGTGTCATGATTTCCCATTCGATTAGGTTCTTGTCGAAGGGGAAGAGTGTCAGGTTTCGGAAGCGATAGAAGTCACCAAACTCATTGCTCTTCCATAGCTCTACGGCAAGCATGTTCTCGCATCTGATTCCATACTTGTCTTCTATGTACAGACCCGGCTCGTCGCTCATCACCATTCCCGGTTCCAGCGCCACCGGTATCTCATTCATGCGAATCTGCACCGGGCCCTCATGGCAGTTGATGAAGAATCCCACTCCGTGGCCAGTGCCATGATAGTAAGCCTTCCCTTCGTTCCATAGGAATTGGCGTGCGAGTATGTCGAGCTGCGCTCCTCGCGTTCCCTTAGGGAATGTGGCTCTTGCAAGTGCGATCATGCCTTTCAGCACGAGGGTGAAGTCATGTTTTTGTTCCTTTGTAGGCTCCCCGCCTAAGGCTATGGTGCGTGTGATGTCGGTGGTGCCCTGAAGGTATTGGCCTCCGCTGTCGATGAGTAGCAGCCCCTGTCCGGTCACAGGCACGTCTGTCTCATCGCTTGGCTCGTAGTGCACTATGGCTCCATGCCCATTCCATCCTACAATGGCTGCGAAACTCTCGTCTACACAATCCGGGTCGGCAAGACGGCATTCCCGTAGCTTGCGCGCGATGCTCATCTCTGTAAGGTTCCCTTTTGGAAATTCGTCATCGATCCATTTGAAAAGTCTCACCAATGCTACCCCGTCTTTTTCCATGGCAGTGCGCCAATGAGTGAGCATGGACTCGTTTTTGACGCTCTTGAGATTTGCTACTCTTTTGCCCCCCTCAAGTGTTGTGGGAATATTTTCGGCTATGATGATCGACGTAAGTGTTGGGTCGATAAGCACGCAGGTTGATGCAGGGAGTGACCCTGCAAATCCGAGAGTTTCATCGTATCCACGTACTTCTATATTATATTTCTTCAGGAAATCCTTTACGTCAGGAGTCAATTTCTCCTCATTTATAAAGAGGATTCTGGTTCCAATTTTATCAAGGTAGAGATATGAAGTAAACATTGGGCTGAAAGCCACATCTCCTGCAGTCCTGAGGTTGGTGGCCCAGGCAATGTCATCGAGTGCCGACATCAGGATAGCGTCTGCTCCCTCCTTCTCCACCTCCTTTATGATTCTTGCGATCTTCGAGTCTACAGTCTCTCCAACGATTTCTTCGTCATGTATGAATAGACGGTTGAGCGGCTGGCTCGGACGTTCAGGCCATATGTAGTCAAACATTGGGAAATTAGTGTCGAATTTGAGTCCTGCCTCTTCGAATGCCTCACGCATCTTCTCTGCATCTTGGCTGCTGAATGTCATTCCATCTATTGCCACAACAGAATCTTTCGGCATCATCTCTGCCACATATCCTATGAGGTCCACTGCTTCCGGACCATCAAGAGGCATCATCTCAAATCCTGTTCCTTCAAGTTGCTGACGTGCTTGTATGAAAAAGCGGTTGTCTGTCCATACGTAAGCATGATCCTTGGTCACTACGGCTATGCCATTGGTGCCATTTTCAGATTTAAATCCTGTCAGCCATTCCCTTCCTCTCCAGTGGGCTGGGGGAATTTCACTCTGGTGAGGATCTGTGCTGTTGATGATGCAGCAGTCTATGTCTTGCTCGGCCATCGCCTTGCGCAATGCTCCAAGCCTTTTCTTTTCAATCTTTTCCATAGTTGACTAATTTAAATGCAAATATAATGAAAAATTTCATTATCCCCCACATTCTCCCAATAAATTTTGATTTATTAATACAATTACTCCCGGGCCCAATATGGAAGTGAGGCTTCCCAGCCATGGGAAGGCGGTTTCCCAACCGCCTCCTCTCGTTCAATATGGAAGAGAGTCTTCCTCGCCTCCCTTTGGAAGTTTTGCATAAAAAGTACCCTCCCATCAAAGGAAAAAATGGTATTTATTGGTCAAATTGCACCATTATTGGTAAAAATGGGATGGGGGGGGTAATTTTTTCTACGAATCTCTTGCATATGAAAAAAAATTGTAGTAATTTTGCATCGTCAAGAGAGGAAAGAGTTTGGTTTGAAATAATTGGCATAGCATTTTATTTCTCTTGACAAGCAAGTCTAAAGCTTTTTAAGTAATAGTGATATAATTTGTAAGTTAGTGGTTGAGTAAGTGTTGCTTTTGCTTGCGAAAGTAGGTGCAATTTCTAAAAAATCACACTGTGGCAGGAGTTTGTGAAAATTCCTGCCACAGCGTTTTTATACATTCGATTGGTAGGGACGCACGGCTCGTGCGTCCTCATAAATACAAATAAGGTCCATCCCTGACTGGTAATGGACCTTATTTGTATCAAACAAATTGTTAGTATCTGTTGGGTTTGTTCTCTATTATGCGCTGCATGCAGCGCAATCACTTAAAATACTCCACCGCTGCTTTCTCCACCGGGAGTGCTTCAAGATAGTTCTTGATGTAGCGGTTGAAGCCTTCCACATCTTCCTCTGTCGGGGCGATGCTCGTGCCTGTGTTGCCGTCAAACACTTCCATCTCCAGATAGTCGGCAAGGTTGCGGTCATTGACATTGTTCACGAGATACCCTGCAAGGAGTGCCATACCCCATGCGCCACCTTCTCCTGCTGTCTCCATGACGGAGATAGGTGAGTTCAATGCTGCTGCAAGGATGCGTTGTCCTACTCCCGGAGTCTTGAACAGACCTCCATGGCCTGTGATGCGGTCCACCTTGATCTTCTCCTCATCGAAAAGTATGTCGTTGCCGATCTTCAGGCATGCTACTGCAGCATGCAGGTTGGCACGCATGAAGTTGGCAAGGTTGAATTTGTTGGCTACCGAGCGAACAAAGAGTGGACGCCCCTCATTCAAGCCGGTGATCGGCTCCCCGGAGAAATAGTTGTAGCTTACGAGTCCGCCACAGTCCGGATCTCCATTCAGCGCATTGTTATAGAGCTTGCCGAAGATTTCGTTCATATCAACGGGCACTCCCATCAACTCAGTATATTCGCGGAAGAGACCTACCCACGCATTGAGGTCAGAGGTACAGTTGTTGCAGTGCACCATTGCCACAAGGCTTCCGTCAGGAGTAGTCACCATATCAATCATCTCGTAAGGACGGCTGAGATCTTTCTCAAGCACTATCATGGAGAATGATGATGTTCCTGCCGACACGTTGCCGGTGCGTTGCTTCACAGCGTTGGTGGCTACCATGCCGGTTCCTGCATCACCCTCAGGCGGACAAAGCGGTGTGCCTGCCTCGAGATTTCCGGAGATGTCGAGATGCTTGGCTCCCTCCTCTGTGAGATATCCGGCATTTTCTCCGGCCACGAGGATCTTCGGAAGCACATCCTCGAGCTTCCAGTCGAAGCCCTTGTCGGCAATCATCTCGTCAAACTTCTTCACCATCTTCTCACTGTAGTTCTTTGTCACCGGATCTACAGGTATCATGCCGCTTCCGTCTCCGATACCGATCACTTTCTCGCCCGTGAGCTGCCAGTGGATGTATCCTGCAAGAGTGGTCAGGAATGCGAGTTCCTTGACATGCTCCTCACCGTTCAGTATGGCCTGGTAGAGGTGGGAGATGCTCCAGCGCAAAGGAATATTGTAGTCAAACTCTTTAGAGAGGATTGCAGCAGCCTCGCCGGTGTTAGTGTTACGCCAAGTGCGGAAGGGGGCAAGCATATTGCCGTTCTTGTCGAAAGGCATATATCCGTGCATCATAGCGCTGATACCGATGGATGCAAGTTTCTTTATCTCGATGCCATACTTGTTCTTCACGTCTTCGCGGAGGTCGCGGTAGCAATCCTGAAGCCCGAACCAAATTGCTTCCTGACTGTAGGTCCAGAGGCTATTTACAAGCTGGTTTTCCCACTCATGGCTTCCTTGTGCTATCGGATTGTTGTTCTCATCGATGAGCACCGCCTTGATTCGGGTTGAGCCGAACTCGATTCCGAGCACGGCTTTCCCCGATTCTATTGTCTGTTTTATCTTTTCAGGCATATTTTTGTGTTTTCAGCGTTTTCGTCGTTTTCAGCGTTTTCGTCGTTGTTTTTATCGTGTATCTGTGACAACGATGACAACGCCGACAACGATGACAACTTACTTATTCAGCATGTAATAAACATCATTGTAACGGAGCTCACGCTTGAAGCCCTGCATTGTGGTGTCTTTGTCGATGCGCACCATCTCGATGCCTGCCATCTCTGCGTAGTCTTCCCAGTATTCGGGTGTGATGTCGTAGCTGAAGCAAGAGTGGTGTGTGCCGCCTGCCATGATCCATGCGCCTGCGCCGATCTCGAAGTTGGGCTTCGGGATCCAGAGGGCTGATGCTACAGGAAGCTTGGGAAGTGGTTTCGACTTGATGCATTCCACATCGTTCACGATGAGACGGAAACGATTGCCGAGGTCGATCACGGTTGCTGTGATACCGTCACCCGGTTTTGAAGTGAAGACGAGGCGTGCTGTCTGTGCTTTGCGGATACCGATACCGAGGAAGTGTACTTCCAGACGAGGCTTTTCTTCTGCAATGAGAGGACATACCTCAAGCATGTGTGCCTGAAGGATTGAGCTGTTAGCGCCATCGAAGTTGAGTGTATAGTCTTCAAGGAATGAGCATCCTTTGCCCATGCCCTGGCTCATATACCAGAGTGTGCGATAGAGGGCTGCTGATTTCCAGTCACCTTCAGCACCGAAACCGATACCTTCGGCCATCAGACGCTGTGAAGCGAGACCCGGAATCTGGTCGAATCCTACGAAGTTAGGATCATTGATGTCCTGCGTGCCGAGGTCGTCGAAGTTTGTGGTGAATGCCTTTGCTCCCTTCTCTGTCAGGATGCTGCGAAGAGCAAGTTCAGCTTTAGCTGCTTCATAGACAGACTTGTAGCCATCTGTAGAGGGATCTTCGAGAGCTGCATCGTGTGCATATTCCTTGAAGTAAACGGCCATAAGAGCCTTGGTGTCTTCGTCAGAAACCTTCTTGTAGTGCTCCATAAGTTCGCTTACGGGGCAATAGTCTACATGATAGCCAAGCTGCATCTCTGCATCAACCTTGTCGCCGTCTGTCACAGCCACATTGTTCATCTGGTCGCCGAAGCGAAGCACGAGCATGTCCTGAGCGTCAGCCCAAGCTGCAGCTACGCGCTGCCAAACAGCGATACGGTCCTGGGTATTGGCATCTTTCCAGTAGCCTACCACTACTTTACGGCGTACCTTCATGCGGGCGCAGATATGTCCGAACTCACGGTCTCCGTGTGCTGACTGGTTCAGGTTCATGAAGTCCATGTCCATGGTGTCCCATGGTATCTCTGCGTTATACTGAGTGTGGAAGTGGAGGAGTGGCTTGCGAAGAGCCTGCAGTCCGTGGATCCACATTTTGGCAGGTGAGAAGGTATGCATCCAAGTGATGATGCCTACACACTTCGGGTCGTTGTTGGCAGCCTTCATCACGGCCTCAACCTCCTTGGAAGAGTTTGCGGTGCCCTTATAGACCACCTTAATCGGAAGACGACCTGAATTGTTAAGACCATCTACCATTTCCTTTGAGTGAGCATCAACAGCTACAACTGCGTCACCTCCATAGAGCAACTGTGCGCCAGTCACCCACCATATTTCAAGATTCTCGTACATAATATTTAAGTTTAAAAGGTTGATTAATTGGTTTTCATCGTTTTCATCGTTTTCATCGCTATCATCGCGTTTCTGTGACAACGCCGACAACGATGACAACGCCGACAACTTATTGTCCATAATAAGCATTAGGCCCATGCTTCCTGTTGAAATGCTTCTCCACAAGCAGAGGATTCATTGTCAAGTTCGGGTTTGCTGCAAAGGCGATGCTTGCCATCTTAGCCACCTGCTCCATCACTACAGCATTGTGCACAGCATCATGAGGGTCTTTGCCCCATGCAAACGGACCGTGGTTCTTTACAAGTACACCCGGTGTGTGCATCGGGTTCATGCCTTCAAAGCGCTTGATGATTACATTTCCTGTCTCAAGCTCATAGGCTCCTTTCACTTCCTCTTCTGTCATGTCTGCAGTGCAGGGGATAGCTTCGTGGAAGTAGTCGGCATGTGTTGTGCCAATATTGGGTATGTCAAGGCCTGCCTGGCTCCAGCCTGTAGCGAATGTGGAGTGTGTGTGCACAACGCCTCCTACTTCCGGCCATGCACGGTAGATAGCCAGGTGGGTGGGGGTGTCGCTTGAAGGCTTCAAATTACCCTCCACTACATTTCCTTGAAGGTCTACAACTACCATATCTTCCGGCTTCATTACATCATAGTCTACACCGCTTGGCTTGATTACTACAAGCCCCTTTTCGCGGTCGATGCCGGATACATTGCCCCATGTGAAGATCACGAGCCCATGCTTCACAAGGTCCATATTGGCCTTATATACTTCTTCTTTTAGTTTCTCAAGCATATCTTATTTGTCTGTTGTCAGTTTTGATTTGTTTGGTAGGGACGCACGGCCCGTGCGTCCGGTCTACAGAGAATAAATTCTCAATTTTCAATTATCAATTTGTAAAGCGTAGCCCCTCTCTTCGACCCGCTTTTGTCTATGAGGTCTGTCTTTTCAAGCACTCCTTCTTCGATGATTCTCTTGCGGAAATTCCTTTTGTCAAGTTTGTCTCCTAATATAGCTTCATATACTGACTGAAGCTGACTTAGCGTGAAGAGCTCCGGAAGAAACTGGAATACCAGAGGCTTTCTATGTATCTGTTGCCGTAGATACTCCAATGCTTTCTCCACTATCAGCGGATGGTCAAAATAGAGCTGGGGCATCCCTTCAAGAGGCATCCAGTGTGCGTCGTTGTCGTTGACCCTCTGATGGTCCTGCTCGTCAAAGTTTAGCAATGCGCAATAGGCTACAGATATCACTCTCGCCCCGGGGTCTCGGTCGATGCTGCCGAACGTCCCTACCTGCTCCATATAGACATTTTCAAGACCCGTCAGTTGGAACAGAACACGCTTTGCTGCGTCGTCGAGCGATTCATCCTCTTCTACGAACCCTCCCATCAGCGACCATTTATCCTTCCCGGGCATCATGCGTCGCTTGATGAGAAGTATGTTCAATTTTCCTTCATGCAGACCGAAGATCACGCAGTCGACACCTACGTAATGCTTAGCATGCTCCTTATAATAATTCATTACCAGAAATACCAGTAGAACGCTGCAGTGATGCCAAGGATGATGATGGAGTGGATCACATCCCACTTGTCCCAG
>JAIDTO010000099.1:17087-32787 GCA_029060625.1 Muribaculaceae bacterium
ATTACCAGAAATACCAGTAGAACGCTGCAGTGATGCCAAGGATGATGATGGAGTGGATCACATCCCACTTGTCCCAGCTTGCACGTGTCACAGCACGCTCTTCAGGAGTGGATGTTCCGAATACAAGTCCCTTGATCTTTTCAGGATCCGGAGCCGGGGTAAACATACTTACCACAAAGATTACTGCAAGACAGAATACGAGCATCCAGCCGCAGAAGAAGAGCCAGTTGGTGTCGTAGAATAGCCACTGGAACCATGAGCCTCCGTCGGGAGTTGCTCCTATGTTGCTGTAATATACCTTAGCGCCAAGACGTGTGATGCCAATTACAAGACCTGCGATCAGACCCCACATACCACCCTTGGCAGTAGCTTTTTTCCATGTTACACCTAATAGGAACGCAGCTGCGATTCCAGGTGCGAGCACTGATTGCACATCCTGCAGATAGAGGTAAAGCACATCGCCCACTGATCTCATCACTGGAATCCAGAGAATACCTAAGATCACGATTACTACAGTAGCTGCTTGACCAATTTTAACGAGTTTCTTCGGGTCTGTGTTGGGCTTGAAGCGCTGGTAGAAGTCGATGGTGAAGAGGGCTGCAGATGAGTTGAAGAGCGATGCGAGTGATGACATCAGCGCTGCGAGGATACCGCAGACGATAAGACCCTTCACGCCGGCAGGTAGAAGTTTTGCCACGAGAGTTGGGAATGCTGCGTCGCTGTTGGGAAGTCCTTCGGGGGTTAATGGAAGGAAGCTACCGAGCTGCTGGTGGAGTGCGAAGGCAATCATACCCGGGATAAGGAAAAGGAATACCGGGAGAAGCTTCAGATAAGCTCCGAAGATTGTACCGCGGCGAGCCTGTTTCTCATCGCGGCCTGAGAGTACACGCTGCACGATGAACTGGTCGGTACACCAGTACCAGAATCCGATTACTGCAGAGCCTATGAGTGCTCCAAGCCAGGGATATTGTGCATCGCGGTTATCGCGGATAAGGTTGACCATAGAGTCGCCATATTCATTCACCTTTACTTCTGAGCAGATGGCCATCATCTGATCCCAGCCTCCAAGTTCCTTAAGGCCGAGCACGAGGATGATAAGTGAGCCAAGAAGTAGGATAGGGGTCTGGAGCACAGAGGTGTAAAGCACAGATTTCATACCTCCGAAGATGGTGTAGAGTGCAGTGATCACTACAAGTCCGATAGCTGCAATCCAGAAAAAGTCGATTCCCCATAGGCTCTCAATGCCGAATACCTGCTGGAATACGAGTCCGCCGGCATAAACAGTTACGGCTACCTTTGTCAGCACATAGCTGATCAGCGAGATCACCGAGAGAATGGTGCGTGATGCCGGGTTGTAGCGTTTCTCAAGAAACTGTGGCATGGTGATCACCATGGAGCGGCTGTAGAAAGGCACGAATACCCAGCCAAGAAGAAGGATCATCCATCCTTGGATTTCCCAGTGTGCCATTGCCATGCCCGAGGCTGCGCCTGAGCCTGCAAGACCGATGAGGTGTTCTGATCCGATGTTCGACGCAAAAATTGACGCGCCGATTGCAATCCAGGTGGCATCTTTGCCACCAAGGAAGTAGTCGTCGGCATTGTTCTGCTTCTGCTTCATCACCCATACGATGATGCCTATCAGAGCCAATGCAAATATTCCGACCACAATCCAGTCTAATACTGCCATAGTTTTGGGTTTGTTAGGTTATTAAGTTATTATTGGTTGTTTAGTTGCCAGTTTAGTGTTCTTAAAGTCCTTAAGGGCCTTAAAGACCTTAAAGACTTTAAGGCCCTTATTTTGATTACTTCACTGTCGAGAACTTGAATACGCAGTGGCTGTTATATGTCTCGCCCGGTTTCAGAAGGGCTGAAGGCCATTCAGGCTTGTTCGGGGTGTCTGGATATTTCTGGGTCTCGAGGCAGATGCCGGTGCGCTGGTTATAGATGATGCCATGCTTGCCGGTCTGTGTGCCATCAAGGAAGTTGCCTGAATATACCTGGATACCTGGTTCGTTGGTGTAGACATCAAGCTGTATGCCGGTAGATGGGGAAAGAAGTGTGGCTGCCACTTGGCTGTCGTCGCCTGCTGCGTCAAGCACCCAGTTATGGTCATAACCGTTGCCGTTCTTCAGCTGCACAAACTCAAACTTGTCTATGTCTTCACCCACTACCTTGGCTGCCGTGAAATCCATCGGTGTATCCTTGACTTCAACAATCTCGCCTGTAGTCATATATGTACTGTCTACTGGAGTGTAGCGAGCTGCATTCACAGTTAGGATATTGTTGGTGATAGGCTCGTTGGGGTTGCCGTTAAGGTTGAAGTAGGAGTGGTTGGTCATGTTGATGACCGTTGTTTTGTCTGTAGTTGCCTTGTAGTCAATGTCAATGGCATTGTCGCTGAGAAGAGTATAAGTCACAGTCGCCTTCACGTTGCCGGGGAAGTTATTGTCGCCGTCTGGGCTGTCCATTGTGAGCACAAGTGTGGAATCGTTGAGTTGGTTTGCCTCATACACCTTATACTGCCATCCTGAAGGTCCACCGTGGAGGCAGTGTCCGAAATTGTTCTTAGGAAGTTGAATTGTGTCGCCATCGATCACGATCTTTCCTTGATTGATACGGTTGGCATAGCGGCCTATCGATGCGCCGAAGTCGCTGAGGTTGTTCTGCGGGAAGTAAGCCTGAACGCTATCGAAGCCGAGCACTACGTCTTTGAAGTCGCCGTTGCGGTCGGGGACCATAATTGATACGATACGTCCACCGAAGTTGGTCACGCACACTTCCATGCCGTTTGCATTCTTAAGTGTGTAGAGTGCTGTTGGCTTCCCTTCATATTCGCTTACGAAGTTTTGGGGATCGAGACCGGAGAGTGTAGTCTGCGCAGTCTCCTTGTTGCTGTTGCAGGCTGAGAATGCAAGCATTGCCCCTGCAAATACAAGAAATGTTTTTGTCGCTTTAATCATGATATCATAAGTTAAAATTGTCGTCTACTTGGAATATATCGTTGTTGTAGAGATTGTTGTTATTGGTTCGTATCGGTGACAACGATGAAAACGCCGACAACGATGAAAACAAGGATTGAGTGTAAAAACTACACTTTTTTACTTTCGGGCGTAAAATTACAACATCATACTCTATTATCCAAAAAAATATTTATGTTATTCAGCATATTTTGGTTTCTTATCACTTTTTTTATTAACTTTGCGTCATATTTAAAACTAATAACTTTTTTTATGAAGAAATTTTTACTTGTTTCAGCAGCTTGTGCCATGCTTTCCGGTTCAGCCAATGCTGCTATGTATCTTATCGGGGCGCCGGCAGATCCAAATTGGAGTCCGGCCGTTGGTATTGAAATGGAAGAAGTTGATGGTGGCTGGAAATGGAGCGGATTTGTTGGCGAAACTGATTATTTCGCTTTCGCTACTCAGTTGGCTGATCCTGACAACATTAATTGGGATGACTTCAATGCCAATTACCGTATTTCTCCTGATGACGGTGATGGTACAGAAGCTGCTACTGGTGTTTATGCTATGCACTTAGGCGCTCCTGCTGGTGCTTTCCATGGCGCTGGGACTGAAGTTACTTATTTCGTTCAGGAAACCGATGGTGCATATACGCTCTCTGTAACTGAAAAAGATTCTACTCCTCTATATCTTATCGGTCAGGCAGGTGGTGGCGAATGGAGCCCTATGAAAGGCATTAAGATGAAAAATGTAGATGGCGGTTGGGAATGGTCCGGCTTCGTCGGGGAAGCAGACTACTTTGCTTTCGCTACTCAGCTTATGGATGAAGAAGACTGGGCTACTTTTAATGCTAACTACCGTCTTTCTCCAGCCGAAGAATATACTGAACCTGAGGCAGTGCCTGGTGAATATGCACTTCGTTTTGGAACTCCGGAAGGTGCGTTCCATGGTAATGACTCCAATGTCAAGTATTTTGTGAAGGAAGTCAATGGAGAATACACATTGACTGTCACAGACGTTAAGGTAGAAAACCCATGGCCTGATGATGCAATTTGGGGAGTTGTCGGATCGTTTAATGGCTGGGGAGAGAATCCTGACTTCAAGATGACTGAGATCCGTCCCGGAGTATGGAAAGCTACTATGTACGACTTCTCAGGAAGTTTCAAATTCCGTGCTAACGAAAACTGGGACTATAATTTTGGTTCAGCTTCGCAAAATTCTGGTGAGGCTACCTTGATTGAGGCTGACGGCGTCTATGAAATTGCTTGGAATGGTGTCGATTTTAATATTCCCGAAGAAGTGGAAGAAGTGATCTTTGAACTCGACCTTAACACTTCGACTCTTACCATCGATGGTCTTACTCCAACTTTCCTCGCTTTGCGTGGCAATTTCATTGACTGGCAATTTGAATGGAGCTATCTGTTTAATGAGGTAGAAAGTGGTGTTTATATGCTGTATCTTGATGGTGTTGGAGAAGACTGGAGATTCAAGATAAGTGATCAAGATTGGAACGAGTTCTATACTACAGGCGTTACTGACATGGTAGCAGGCGAGATCTATCCACTCATCGACCGTGATGGACCTGATATGGGTGTAGATAGAACTTATTCTGAAGTCACAATGTTCCTCAATGTCGACGAGGAGTATTTCTCTTTCTATGGCGAAGTTGCAAATAGCGTTGCCCGCGCTGAAATAGAGTCTGGAAATGCTCGCTACTTTAATATGCAGGGAGTAGAGGTTAAAAATCCGTCTGATGGAATTTTCATTCGCCTTGTTAACGGCAAATCTGAAAAAATCACACTTAAATAATTCTCGCTAACTATAAGTTTATCATATTATTAATAGAGGTTCGGCCGTTTTCATTCAGTCGAGCCTCTATCTTTTTTTAAACTATCAAAAAACCGCGGTTGTTACATTAGATATAGACTATATCTAAATGCAATCAAACGAAAATACAAATACAACTGCTCAGACACCGCCACCCTCTGAGAATAGTGGAACTCCGGAAAAAAAAGTTCCGAAGCCCCATCTTATCCGCAACCCGTGGATTCGTATCCCTCTAAAGGTGATAGGATGCCTGATTGTGATTGTCTGTCTGATCCCGGTTCTCCTTTATATTCCCCCTATTCAAAATTTCGCTGTCAAGACAGCTACTAAAATCGTAGCGGATAAGACAGGCATGAAAATAGGTATTGACAAGCTGCGTCTGAAATTCCCGGTAGACCTATCCCTATCAGGGGTAAGCGTGGTTGAAGCATCCGGCGACACGATGGTTCTTGCTCGTGAGGCACTTGTCGATGTTAAGCTTCGGCCACTTCTCGGCCTCGATGTGCAGATAAAGAAACTCCGGCTCCGCGATGGATACTACCGTATGCTCTCACCGGATTCTTCGATGCTAATGACGATTAGAGCGGGCTTGCTCGAGGTCGATGATAAGTCAAGTGCAAATATTCGTACGAGCGAAATATCACTCAATGAGGCAAATCTCCGCGATGGGGAGATCACCCTAAATATGGATGTGTGGAAGCAGAAACCTACTCCTCAGGACACTACATCGACACCATTCTATATTACAGCTAAAAAACTCAACATCGAGAATATGACTTTCTTGATGACGATGCTTCCTACAATCGACACTCTGAAGTTTCAGACGTCACGTCTTATTCTTGATGATGGTATAGTGGATCTTAGGAATAACTCAATTAGAATGGGAGATGTCACTGCTTCGCATGGTGATGCCCTGATGTTGGCGCCGTCACTGGAATATGTGAAGGAACATCCCGCTCCTGCGCCCGACACTACTTCTGCCCCCTCAGCGCCTACCACTGTCGTTGCAGACCGAATCACACTGACCGATTTCAATGCCCGGTATGCTGTGCAAGGGTCTCCTGTCATTAAAGGCTTTGATACCAATGATATCCGTGTTTCTGGTCTTGATATCGAATTAGAACATTTTTATAACCAGGCAGCCTCTATATCCCTTCCTATTACTTATCTCAAGGGCATCGAACAGTGTGGACTGACTATTACAGAAGGCAAGGGTACATTCTCTATGGATTCCTTGGGTATGATGCTTAAGGATTTCGATATCCGGACCCCGTTCTCCCACTTGGAGGCGACTGCTGCTATTCCTAACGCTCTCCTTGCTTTTGAGCCGGCGGCCCTTCTTGATGTGGACTTGACGGCAAGCCTTGGGATGAACGATATCAATAGCTTTATGCCGGATCTTGCTGCTTATACTTCGGCTGTCCCTGCTTTGACCCCGCTCAATGCAAGGCTTCGTGCCAAGGGAGAGTTGGGCAATGCCGATATCGAGCAGTTTGACGTGGCTCTCCCGGGCACTCTTTCTCTCCGTGCGAATGGCAATGCAAAGAATGCTCTCGACTTCAAGGAGCTGATAGCTGATCTTACATTTGATGGAGAGCTCCGCCGACCCGAAATAGTCAAGAAATTTGTTGCTCTGGATGGCATTAATATTCCAACTCTGAATATTGTGGGCAAGGCTTCTGCCAACCGTGAAAATTATGCTGCTGATTTCAAACTGACTACCCCTCACGGCAATCTTGCTGCCGACGGTCACGTCGGAATGAATTCTGAACGCTACGATGTAAAGGCTGCCGTGCATAGCCTTAATGTCGGAGCTTTCATCGGCGATAAGACCATCGGTCCGGTGACAGCTTCTCTCTCTGCCAACGGTGCAGGATTCAATCCTGAGAAACGAGGTGCTCATACCGATGTTCGCCTTGACCTTGCAAGTGCCCTCTATAACGGACACTCCATAAAAGACATAACTCTTATCGCCACTCTTCGCAATGAAGATTTCACGTTGAAGGCCAATTCTCCTAATCCGTTGCTCTCCTTTGATATTCAGGGTAATGGAAAGATTTCCGACAATTTTTATCAGGCAGATCTGACGGCTGACATCCATAATGTGGATCTTAAGGCGCTTGGTTTCTCTGAGACACAAAACTCTGGTGGTGCCAACATCCATCTTAATGGCACTGCCTCTCCTCATACTTGGTTGTATAATGTGGATCTCAATGCTGATAAGATCGACTGGCATCTTGAAGATCAAGATCTGAATATTCCCGATGGCTTTAATCTGAAGTTCGTCTCTACTTCTGCCGACACTCGCTGTCTTCTCGGTGCTCGTGGGGCATCTGTGGAGTTCCTTTCTTCGGTTGGCTTGAAGTCCCTCCTCGATGGATTCACCAATGTCTCTGCCATCATGCCGAAAATGATTGAAGACAGGCGTCTTGATGTAGAGGCCCTGGAGCAAAAGCTTCCTCCATTCACTCTTACGGCTGATGTTGCAGGATCTGGAGTGGCCTCTGATTTCCTCTCTCCTATGAAGATGGGATTCAAAGATTTCTCTTTGAAGTTGCAAAAAGACTCAATTATAAATGGCGATGTGGTTCTCAATTCATTTAAGACAGAGTCGATGCGGCTCGATACAATTACATTTGATATCAAGTCGCGTG
This sequence comes from Muribaculaceae bacterium, assembly GCA_029060625.1. Classification (GTDB taxonomy): domain Bacteria; phylum Bacteroidota; class Bacteroidia; order Bacteroidales; family Muribaculaceae; genus Lepagella. The sequence continues at coordinate 24,529 of JAIDTO010000099.1, forward strand.
GCGCTTTGCTCGATTATGTAATTCATCTTGGCAACCGTCCCGGTACTCTCGATGAGTTTGCTAATGTGCGTATGAGTGGATACCTTGGTGAAAACCGTCTTTCTGCATATCTTATGCAGCACAATATCAAGAATAGCATGGGTTATCGACTTGGTTTCACCGCCTCATTGGCTGATTCGATTATGTCTCTGCGCTTCACTCCATTGAAAGCGACTATTGCCTACCTCCCTTGGACTTTCAATCTTGACAACTATATTGATTTCAACATTAATAGTAAGAAGGTGCAGGCTAATCTTGAAGCAAGCAGCGACAATAGCAGTATCCTTCTTCGTTCGGAGAAAAATGAGCAGGGACGCGATAATCTGCATCTAAATCTTAAAAACATACAGGTGGAAGATTTCCTCCATATGATGCTTAATCCCCCTCCGGTGAAAGCTCTTGTTAATTCTGATATCAATGTTCGCTACACTGGCCGTGCTCTTGTCGGCAAGGGTACTCTTGATATATCTGATTTCTACTTCGATCGTAAGCGCGTGGGAGATTTTAATTTCACTATGGCTGCCGGAATGGGCAATAAGGGTAAGAGTGCTGGAAAGATAGGGCTTGTAGTCGATGGTGCCGAGGCTGCTGCCGTGCAGTTTGTGCTTGCTCCCGATTCCTTGAATCCTGCCGGTGGAATGCTGGCTGAGCGACTTAAGCTTATTCTTACTAAGTTCCCCCTTTCTATTGCCAATCCTTTCTTCCCGCCTCAGACTATGAAGCTCTCGGGGGCTCTTAATGGCGATATGAGCCTCAGCGGTAGCTTCACTGCGCCTTTGCTCAATGGTAGCATATCCTGTGATTCTGTAGGGCTGTTTTTCAATATGCTTGGCACTCGCTTCCGCTTCGGTAGCAATCCTATTACAGTGACCGACAATGTCCTCGATTTCCATGAATTTGATATATATGCTGTCAACAACAATCCGCTTGCCATTAGAGGTACTGTTGATGCTACAAAGATGAGCAACATAAAGATGGATCTCTCTGCCAAGGCTTCCAATATTCAGCTTGTAGGTGGCAAGAACAGCAGTGCGGAGGTGACCGGAAAGCTTTTCACAGATCTTGATGCAACTGTTAAGGGTTCGATGTCGATGATGAACATTGATGCTACAGTGAATATTCTTCCGGCTACCGATGTGACATATGATATGGCGATGACCTCTGATGCATTGTCGCAAGGTCAAGGTGCTGATAATGTTGTGAAGTTCGTCAATTTCTCTGACACCACTGCTGTTGCTAAGGCTGATTCTCTCACTTCTACATTGGGAATGAGAATCACTGCAAAGGCTATAATTTCACAAGGCACTCAGATCACTGTAAATCTTGGTGAAGATGGTAAGGTAGAGTGTAATCCGTCAGGAACACTCAACTATTTCCAGAATTACGTTGGCGATATGAAGCTTAATGGCACTCTCTACACCGGCAATGGATATGCCAACTATAATATTCCTATCATAGGCAAGAAAGGCTTCACATTCGATCAGAATAGCCACATCACATGGAGTGGCGACATCTTGAATCCGGCTCTTTCTGTTCAGGCTACGGACCAGGTCAAGGCCAGCATTCAGTCGAGTGGAAACACACGCTTGGTCAATTTCATAGTGACTCTGAATATTGGCAACACATTGTCTGCCCCATCCGTTGTGTTCGATCTTTCCACTGATGATGACCTTAGTATCAGCAATGAGCTCCAGTCTATGACGGCCGATCAGCGCCAGCAGCAGGCTATGAGTCTTCTTCTGACTGGCATGTACCAAGGTCCGAGCTCAAAGTCTGTCGGGTCCGGATTCGGTATGGGGTCTGTGTATAGTTTCCTTACTTCGCAGCTTAACTCGTTCCTTGCCGACAATGTGAAGGGTGTTGATATCAATTTGGGCGTTAATCAGTATGAAACCGGTACTAATGGCAACACCACTACCAATACATCTTATTCATATCAAGTGTCGAAATCTTTGCTCAACAATAGGTTTAAGATTATTGTAGGTGGCAACTATTCTACTGATGCGTCTGCCGATGATAATTTCCAACAGAATCTTATTAGCGACATCGCTTTTGAATACATTCTTAAGCAGACCAACAATATGAGTCTTAATGCTCGTCTTTTCCGTCATACCGGATTTGAGAGTGTGCTCGAAGGTGAGGTTACTGAGACCGGTGTCGGTCTGTCGCTTAGAAGAAGACTTGCTTATTTCACTGAAATCACTCATTTCGGACTAAGCAAGCTCTGGAAGAATCGTCATAAGAAGTCCCTGCTGTTGCCCGCAGCAGTTGACTCAGTCATCGACATTAAGGATGCGGTGGATGCTCCAGCTGATTCAATCAAGGCAATTACAAGAAAGGAGGATGAAAATGCAGAATAATCATAACATATGTTCCTTTAAAGGAGTCACTCTTTCCATGGGAGCGCTCTTTGCCCTGCTGATTCTTGTCGGTGCTTGTAGCACTACCCGCCGGCTTGGCGAGGATGAGGTGCTATATACTGGTGTCAAGAATATTAAGATTAATCCCACTGATGATGAAAAGCTCCCTGATGCCCTTGTGTCTGAGCTAAAGCAGGCTGTGAACGTGAAGCCCAACGATCCTATTCCTTTTCTTTCTCCTGCCAGGCAGTCTCCTTTCCCTTACCGTCTTTGGGCTTACAACTATTGGAATGACTCGGCGAAAGGGGTTTTAGGATGGCTTTATCGCACTGTTGCAAGGCCTCCGGTGTTGATGTCTGACGTGAAGGCCCCTTTACGAACTAAGATGGTGGAGAATATCCTTGCTGATAATGGATATTTTGGTTCTACAGCCACTTACGAGGAAGTCCCTAATGCGAAGAATCCAAAGAAAGCGTCAATGTCTTACACTTTTGATGTCTCTTCCCCCTATCGTATTGACACGATTGAGTATTTTAATACTCCCTCAAGTGGAATAAAGGTTTTCATAGATTCGCTCGCTCGAAAAAGCAAATGGTTTCAGAAAGGTGCTGTGTTTTGTGTAGATTCTCTCTCTACACTTAGGGTGGAGGTGGCAAACAACCTTCGCAACCGTGGATATTACTATTTTCGTCCGGAATATCTTGAGTTCCTTGCCGATACGTTCCTTACCCCTCATGCCGTGGCAATGCGTTTGAGTCTGGCCGACAACCTGCCGGGTATTGCACTTCGCAAATTCCGGACGGGAAATGTAGTGACTCTCTTGCAGCGAAACGAGATTTATGGTCCCGGACGTCCTGATACGATTCAGACAGATCGCGGTGAACTCATCATCATGCGTCCGCAAAGAGTGAGGAAAGGCCTTATTCCGGAGTGTATCACATTCCGTAAGGGAAAGGTGTTCTCTGTGCGCGATATGGACCGCACGCAGACTCGTCTTGCTCGAATGGGTATTTTCTCTAACATTCAGATTCAGCCTATACCTGACGATACTGCTTCGAAAGATCCGGTTATGAATGTATTTATCACATGTCGCTACGACCGACCCATGGAGGCTTCTATAGAAGTGAACGCAACCTCAAAGTCAAACTCATATATTGGTCCGGGTCTCATCGCTTCTTTCACACACAATAATATTTTCGGTGGTGCTGAGAAGCTGAATGTTTCTCTTAATGCCGACTATGAGTGGCAGACCGGACATAATCGGTCAAGTGTGTTCAATTCCTACGAGTTTGGTCTTCAGACTTCAGTTGCTTTCCCGCGTCTTTTAGCTCCGAAGTTTATTCCTCGTTCGAAACGTGATGTCAACTGGACTACTGTATCCCTTGGTGGTTCTGTGCTTAACCGTCCGAAATATTTTATGATGGCGGAATACAATATGGGTATCACCTACGAATGGCGTGCCACTCGACACGCTACTAACTCGTTCACTCCTTTCAAGCTTACTTACAATAAGCTTATCCGCACTACTGAAGATTTCGATTCAGTCATGGCTATGAATCCCGCTGTAGCTTTGAGTTTCGAAAGTCGGTTTATTCCTCAGCTTAGTTATACCTACACATACAGCAAATGGTTGGAACGTGAGCAGAACAATGAGCTCACTTTCACTGGCACTTTCACCGAGGCAGGCAATCTTTTCGATGTCTGCTACGACCTTGCAAAGGTAAAGGGTGTGAAGAAGCTTTTTGGCACTCCTTTCTCGCAGTTTGTGAAAGGACAGGTGCAACTCGTCTGGAACCATCGTCTTTTCCCGAAGCAAGACCAATGGATTGTTTCGCGTGTTCTTCTTGGAGCAGCCCATGCATATGGCAATGCCAAGGAGGTCCCTTATTCCGAGCAGTTCTATATTGGTGGTGCAAACTCAATCCGTGCGTTCACCGTGCGTTCTATCGGTCCTGGTAGCTATAGGGCTCCAAAGGAGCTTGTCAATGGATATTTCGACCAGACGGGTACATTCAAGTTTGAATTGAATACCGAATATCGGTTCCCTATCGTCGGCGATCTCCATGGTGCAGCATTCATAGATGCCGGCAACATATGGCTGCTTAAGGATGATCCCCTGCGCCCAGGTGGTTTGCTCCAAGGAAAGACATTCCTTAAGGATATCGCTCTTGGCACAGGTGCCGGATTGCGCTACGACCTCGGAATGATGGTAGTGCGTGTCGATGTAGGCTATGGTCTCCACACACCTTACTCCAACGGCACTCCCCACTACTTCAACGTACCCTTCAAAAACGCATTCGCCGTCCACCTCGCCCTCGGCTACCCCTTCTAAAGAAAGAAGCCTTCCCTCCCTCCTATGGGAAGGCGGTTTCCCAACCGCCTCCGATCATCAATCTATGGAAGGGAGGCTTCCCAGCCTCCCTCCAGGAGAACAATATAGTCCTACAAAAAAATCCGATCCGAAACCTGGACCGGATTATAAGGATTTATACTCACCGCATCATCTTCTGAAAGACCTCGCGCCTTTGGGGACGATTGCAGCTCCTTTGCTTATTTTATAAGTTTATCTATGGCATCTGTTACCAATTATCATCCTTTCTATCTATTAAACAATCAAATCCCAATATAAGTTCACCACCCTTAAAAATACCCTGCATCTGCTTATTTGCAAATTTCATTTTTTTTAACTAATTTTGCACCTCGTTGACAACGATGACAACGCCGACAACGATGACAACTGATAAAATGAAAATTGTTCTCTTCGACAACAAGGATGATCATTTCGATCTTCTTCCTCTCTCCTTCACCCGACCCATCTGCGACTTTCGGGTAGGAATCACTACAATACGTGAGAAATGGAACTCCTTCCTTCCTGATGCTGAAATCCATGCGCTTCCTGTCGATTTCCTCCGCGAACGTTTTGGCCAACCCGATGATGCCTCTGAAGATATGCTCTTTGTCTCTGGAGCCGTAGTTCCGGATGCAGATATCGCTGCAAGGATAGTTTCTCTAAAAAATGGACAGGCTATCGTCTCCGATGAGCGTCCGTTAGCTTTCTTCGGTAGTTGGAAAGACCTTGAAGACCGTAATTTCGCTGACATTTATGAAGAAGATCTCCGTCGCCTTCGTAATGTCTACGATGTCTTCATCATGAATCCGGAAGTCCTCGTGGAAGATTATAAGCGCATCACTGCCGACAGAACGTCGTGTCCTCTTCCTGCTTCCAACAAGGTCATTGGCGATATCGCAGATAAGGATGGCATGCCGATGATATTCATTGAGGAAGGAGCTGAAGTGGAAGGAGCTATCTTCAACCTCAAGGAGGGTCCCGTATATATAGGTAAGGATGCTGCTGTAATGGAAGGTTGCTGTGTGAGAGGACCGATCGCTTTCTGCCATCATTCTAAAGCCCGTATGGGTGCAAAATTGTATGGTGGAAGCACATTCGGCCCCTATGTGAAGGTTGGTGGTGAAGTCGACAACTCTGTTATTTTCGGATATTCCAACAAGGCTCATGATGGCTACCTCGGAAATGCTGTAGTAGGGGAGTGGTGCAACATCGGCGCCGGTGTCAATTGCTCCAATCTCAAGAATGACTATTCCAAGATCCGGCTTTGGAACTATCGCCTTCATTCCTTTGTCCGTACTGACCTTCAGTTCTGTGGTCCCATCATTGGCGACCATTCCAAACTTGGGGTCAATGTTATGCTCAACACTGCCACAGTGATTGGTGTAGGTGTGAATGTCTACGGAGCTGGTTTCCCACGTGTTTTCGTTCCAAGTTTCCAAGAGGGGAGTGCCAACGGCGGATTTGTCGATGTTCCCGTCAAGAAATTCCTGACGGTAGCTGAGCGCGTTATGGCTCGTCGAGGCATATCTCTTACAGACTTCGACCGTGTCATCTTCGACCGCATCTTCGAATACGCCTCCCACCTCAAAAGGTAATAAATATAGCAGCAGGCTGTGAAGCCTGCTTTTAATATGGAAGGGAGGCTTCCTTGACCTCCATGGGAAGGCGGTTTCCCAACCGCCTGCATACGTCAAATATGGAAGGGAGGCTTCCAGCCTCCCACCAAGTAATATATCTACAGGTATTTCTAATAAAGCATTATGCATTATGAATCATGCATTGAGTAAAAAGATTGATTTCCATCCGAAAGCGTTTTCGATGTGGAAGGGCTATGACTTGGCCCGTTTCAAGTCAGACCTTGTCGCAGGTATCGTAGTAGGCATCGTGGCTCTCCCTCTTGCCATTGCATTCGCTATCGCATCCGGTGTGTCACCGGCCATCGGTCTTATCACGGCGATTATCGGCGGCTTCATTGTCTCGGCTCTCGGTGGCAACACCGTCCAGATTGGTGGTCCTACAGGCGCATTTATCGTGATAGTCTATAGTATCATCCAGCAGTTTGGACTCACTGGTCTTGCGATCGCTACCATTATGGCAGGACTTATTCTCGTTCTAATGGGACTCTTTCGCCTTGGCACGGTCATCAAGTTCATTCCGTATCCGATTGTGGTAGGTTTTACTGCAGGTATTGCTGTGACCATCTTCTCCACGCAGATTAATGATTTCTTTGGGCTCGGACTCAAGGATCTCCCCGGCGATTTCATCACTAAGTGGGGTGTACTATTGGCCAATTTTTCAAGAATCGACCTTATGACTCTCACGGTCGGTGTGGTGTCGCTTCTCATCATCACTCTCACCCCCAAGATTTCACAGAAGCTTCCTGGTGCTTTGATCGCAATTATTATGGTTACGGCTGGCTGTTGGTTTTTAGCGACTTTTGTTCCCGGTTTTCATGTAGAGACTATCGGTGACCGCTTTGGCAATATGAAGTCTGACATACCGATGCCTCATGGTTTTGAAGTGAATATGGCCACTATCAATGCTCTTCTCCCTTCGGCCTTTACCATTGCAATGCTGGGTGCCATTGAGTCATTGCTTTCTGCTACTGTTGCTGATGGCATCACCGGGTCACGCACCAATTCCAATACAGAACTCTTCGGCCAGGGCATTGCCAACATCGTGGTGCCACTTTTTGGAGGTATACCAGTCACGGGTGCGATCGCACGCACCATGACCAACATCACTAACGGTGGACGCACTCCGCTTGCCGGTATGATCCATTCAGTGGTGCTTCTTCTGATCTATCTTTTCTTGATGCCGCTCATCAATCTCGTGCCGATGGCTTGTCTGGCTGCTGTCCTCATGGTGGTGGCTTATAATATGAGTGGCTGGCGCACTGTCAAGGCAATTTCCCACAATCCTAAGGGTGATTTTTCTGTGTTGATAGTCACAATGGTGCTCACTATCGTGTTCGACCTCACTATTGCCATAGAAATAGGTCTTCTCCTTGCTATGGTGCTCTTCCTTCGTCGTGTCACTGAAAATGCTGAAATTAAAGTCTATGGCAAGCAACTCGACGTGGCTGAAGGCACTGAGGTCCATTCCCACGAGGTGTTGCATGTGGAGAAAGGTGTTTCTGTTTATGAGATAGATGGCCCGTTTTTCTTCGGAATCGCCACTAAGTTTGATGAGATGATGCGCTCCACTATGCAGAATCGTCCCCTTGTCCGCATTATTCGAATGCGAAAAGTGCCATTCATTGACTCTACCGCAATCCATAATCTTGAGACACTTATCAAATCTTCCCAAAAAGAAGGAATCCAGATTGTCCTTTCCGGTGTCCAGCCCAATGTGCGCACAGCTCTTGAAAAATCAGATATCGTCAATCTCATAGGCGAGAAGAACATCTGCGACCACATATCAAGGGCAGTCATCATGGCCAACAACATAGTCCGCGACCACAACGCCCTCCCCGAATGGCGCCGCCGCGGCCTCGACCCCGTCTGACCT